>JACFNF010000038.1 GCA_019454985.1 Bacteroidales bacterium | reverse complement strand
TCTTTCAAGCATGTCGCCTTACAAACAGCCTCCTTGGGTCGGCTGTCTTGCAAGATTTCCTGCCGTTTGGCGATTCACCCAGGCGCTGCTCCCGTTCATCCCAAGGCCTCCCCGCCCAGCCCGGAGGAAGTTTCATTTTTTCTGTGTTTCTGTATTATCGGGTTGATGGGCGGTTGAGCCGAAACCGCCACTCCAATTACGATAATGGGCGGTTGAGCTTGTCGAAACCGCCCTTGAATAGAAGCAGATTTGAAGATGTTTTGAAGTCGTTTTTCGGAAAAAACTGTCGAAATCTTTCAATCCCTTGCCGGGCTGGGTGCGCGGGCAGGCGCGGCAGGTGTTTTGGCACTTTTGAACCAGCAAAAGCACAAGAAAACAAACCTTATCAATCCGTATAATGGTGATTGAGCGATACCTGCAATGGCGGTTGAGCGACGTCGAAACCGCCATTCCTTAGCTAATATAAACCTTTTTTTCTGTACTTTCCCTTGATGGAAAGTACTATAGATCAAAGAGATAAAAAAGGAACCTGTTCACTCCGAACCAACTTATTCTCAGTAACGACCCCCCCAAAAACTCCACCTCTTACAAATCAGTTTCAACAAAATGCGCTTTGGGTTGTTATGAATACAAATCAATTGTCTAAAATTATGCAAAAAACTTTCATTATTCTTCTCACCTTACTGCTGTCGGGCATAGGCCTGAAGTCACAGGACCGCAGCAAAACTGTTTTTACCTTCGATCCGCTCCCATACGCTTATGATGCGCTTGAAAAAGCCATTGATGCCCAGACCATGGAGATTCATTACAGCAGGCACCACCGGGCATATTACGACAACTTCATGAAAGCCATTGCCGGCACCGACTTAGAATATATGAGTCTTGGCGATATCATGGCACACATCAGCAATTATCCGGCAGCCGTACGCAACAATGCCGGAGGTTATTTCAACCACAGTTTGTTTTGGACTGTGATGTCGCCCGATGGTGGTCAGCCCGAAGGCGCATTGCTTCAGGCTTTGAACGAAAGCTTCGGCTCGTTGGAAGCCTTCAAAAAGCAATTTGAACAAGCTGCGGCTACCCGTTTTGGCAGTGGCTGGGCATGGCTGAGTATGGATGTAGGCGGTAAACTTTTCATCAGCTCTACGCCAAATCAAGACAATCCGTTAATGGACGTAGTCAACGAAAAAGGTACCCCCATTCTCGCTTTAGATGTTTGGGAACATGCGTATTATCTACGTTACCAAAACAAACGGGCAAGTTATATTTCGGCTTTCTGGGACGTCGTCAACTGGAAAGAGGTGGCTCGTCGCTATGCCGAAGCGATGAAACACGGTCAGTAATGAATTTTAGCCGTTAAGCCGCACCGAAACAACAACCCAATAACTTTTAACAAGAAGTCAGCGCTTTTTTTTGGGGAAACCGAAAAAGCGCTGACTTCTTTGTATTTTGGCAAATGAATGGAATTAGCTACCTTTACCGCCAGAAAAATCCGACAGGGGAAGCTCCTGTTTTTTTGACAAACCTATTATTAATCAGTAAGATGAAAAAGACTGCTTTAAATGCCTACCATCACCGCATGGGTGGAAAAATGGTTGAGTTTGCCGGTTTCGAAATGCCGGTTCAGTTTGAGGGTGTCAATATCGAACATGAAACTGTCCGAAAGGCATTGGGTGTATTCGATGTGTCGCACATGGGTGAATTCAGGGTAACGGGTTCAAAAGCCTTTGAACTGGTTCAGCGTCTGACCACCAACGACGTCGCCGCTTTGACCGACGGCAAAATTCAATACAGTTGCTTCCCCAATGGGAAAGGTGGCATCGTGGACGATTTTTTGGTTTACCGTTTTAGTCCGGAAAATTATCTGTTAGTGGTTAACGCCGCCAACATTGACAAGGATTGGTCGTGGGTTACTGCCAACAACACCCACGGAGCAACAGTGGTGAACGAGAGCGATCAAACCTCGCAACTTGCCGTTCAAGGCCCGTTGGCAATGGAAGCCATGCAAAAACTCACCTCAACACCCATTACCGATATGGAGTATTATACTTTCAAGGTGATTGAATTTGCCGGTGTGCCCAATGTGCTGCTTTCGACCACCGGATATACAGGCGCCGGCGGCTGCGAAATCTATTTCCCAAATCAAGTCGCAGGCCGTATCTACAAGGCTGTGCTTGAAGCCGGTGCACCTTTTGGCATCAAACCAATCGGTTTGGCTGCCCGCGATACACTCCGACTTGAAATGGGTTTCTGCCTCTATGGAAACGACATCAGCGAGACCACTTCCCCCATCGAAGCCGGTCTGGGCTGGATCACCAAATTTGTGGAAGGCAACGACTTTATTGACCGCCCTCTGCTCGAACAACTGAAAGCCAACGGCACAGCACGGGTGCTTAAAGCGTTCGAAATGGAAAAAGGAATACCGCGCCAGCATTACGAAATATGCAACGAAGCCGGTGAAATCATCGGCGAGGTAACCTCAGGAACCATGTCGCCAATGCTGAAAAAGGGAATTGGAATGGGTTATATTGACAAAGCTTACAGCAAATTAGGAACATCCGTTTTCATCAAAATCCGCGAAAAACTGCATCCTGCAACATTGGTAAAACTCCCTTTCTATAAAGGTTAAACCACGATAAAACATTGAACAAAGCGCCCTCAGCCGATGGCGCTTTGTTTGTTTTTTTTATAGAATCTGATCATCGCGGCGTAGTCGGAGCAAAATGAGGTTCTCTTAGAAGGAAGAAAAAACCGAGGCTCACCGCTCTGAGAAAGCCTTCAGTCATTTAAAAAATCAAAATCATTTTCCCTTCCGCATCCCATAACGATGTTGGCTAACATGGCATCAAGATCCAAATTCAGACAGTTTTTGGATCCCTGCAATCTGGGTTAAATTGGTTTCCTGATCAGGTTTTTTGTTTCTTCTTTTTTGCTGCCGGAAATAGCACATTATTGAGAATCAAGCGATAACCCGGCGAATTGGGAAACATATCGAGTTCCGTAGGAGGGTCGCCCACCAAATGTTGATAATCTTCGGGGTCGTGGCCGCCGTAGAAGGTCCAAAAGCCGTTTCCGAAAGTTCCGTGCAGATAACGATCCTCCCCGAAGGCTTTATTTTCGCCCAATACAATCACCTCGCTTTTCACCAAATTCTTGTTAAAGGCAGTCGTTTGTCCCATAAATCCTTTGATCACCTGCTCGTGGTTTTGGGTCAGCATGGTGGGCACCGGATCCCATTTGGCCGAAAATTCAAAAAGGGTAAAAAAGTCGTTGCGCTCGTTGATGGATTTGCTTCGGTAATTGGTGACATCAATATCCGAAATTTCGTATTCTGTGGGGTTCACCGACACCTTGAAATCGGTGAAGGCAAAGCAGTTATCGTAATTTAATCGTTCGGGGTCGCCTGGTCGGATGCCATCGCCGTCAAACATCACATCGCAGATATCTAAACCCTCGGCAGCCAAAGCCACATCATAACTATCCGTAGCAGAGCACATGGCAAACATATATCCGCCTCCGGCAACAAACTCACGGATTTTCTGGGCAACCGCCAATTTGAGTTGCGACACCTTTTTAAATCCAAAACGGGCAGCCGTGGCCTCCTGTTGTTTCACGTCTTCCTGATACCAGGGAAAGCTCCGGTAGCGAGCCCAGAATTTCCCGTACTGACCCGTAAAATCCTCATGGTGAAGGTGAAGCCAATCGTAGGTAGGAAGTAATCCTTCCAACACTTCATCGTCGTAAACCACATCGTATTCGATCTCGGCATAAGTGAGCACCAAAGTTACGGCATCATCCCAGGGGAGCTTGTTTTTTGGCGAATAAACTGCAATACGGGGCACTTTTTGCAGCTTCATTTCATCCATATTAACGCCCATATCGGCTATCTCCGACAAAATGGCTGCGGCTTGCGCATCGGCGATCACCTGACAGGAAACATTGCGCAGACGACATTCTTTTTCAAAACTTTCGTGATACGGAATAAGATAACTTCCACCCCGATAGTTAAGCAGCCAACTGATTTCCACATCCTGCTTCAAGACCCAAAACGCTATTCCATAGGCTTTCAGATGATTGGTCTGGCTGTGATCCATTGGGATAAGCAGATAGGCTGCTACAAGCTTTGACGAAATCAAAAGAAAAAAGCCAAAAGTCAGCGCAAAGCGAATGATGCGTTTCATATGCAATGTTGGAATAAATCAGCGTAAAATTCAGGCAAAAATACGAATAAAACAGTCGGGCTTTGTGTATGGGTAATAGGTCTCCATCTGAACACCGGGTTGCGGTTTTGGCTCGTCAGGCGGTTCGCATCATTCAGTCCGCTTTTTGTTTGCTCTCACAAGGTATTAATCAACCAATTATATAAACAATCGAAAAGGCCTAAGGCTCATAAACCCTGAAATCATCATCGTCGAAGAGCAAAGTTTTGTTCAGACTGATAGGTGTGCCAAAGACTTTTTTCAGGACGATGATCTTCTTCAACCCCAAGGTTTTCAGCGAATCAGTGAGTTTTTCGTTGGTTATCTGGTGGTTTTCGAGCAGCCAACCCTTGCGGTGTGTAAAATAGAGCGGTGTAGGATATTGTCCGCTGTTGACGGCCACAAGGCCGCCCGAAGGGTCAAGGCTGTCCATCAGGGTCTCAAGGCGTAGCAGGGCTTTCGACTCATCTTTGATGCGAAGATCGTGTTGTTGGTTTAAAACACCTTCGAGCATAACTAACGCGAGAAGAACAGTCGGCATCCATTGCCGACGCGGTTTGGCCGTCACATTTGCCTTTGTTGTTCCTGTATTTTGCATAAAGCCGGCCGAAAGCCACGAAAGACCCTGCGCTGCCACAACGGCCATCACCGGAATAAATGGCACCATATAATAGGAATGCCGAACAAAATTTTCGCCCGCCCGAAACATAAAACCCAGAAACAACAGGCTCGACATCAGAAACCAAACGAGAGGTTTCTTATTCGGCACGATAAAAAGTGAAACAAGGCCGATTAGAAAAAGAGCAAATCCGCTGAATTTTAGTGCAGTGTCGTAAAACATCTCCGCTGTCAGGCCTTTCCGATCCATGAGTTCGGTAGCCCCGGCAAGAAAAGGTTTTCCCATGAAAAAATGGACAAACCCGCCCTTTTCATTCAAAAATGGCACCTGAAACGCATACCACCAAAGTGTTGGCAACAATGCGGCGGTACTGACCGCAAATAAAATTAACCGGCGTTTGACGGGCTGTGTTTTATCCAAAAGTAAAAATGGCAAAAGGGCCAAAGCTAAGCCTGCTGGCACTTTGGAAAGCAATCCGGCAGCAATCAACAAAGCGGCAACACTCAGCCGCGGCCAGGCTTTTCTGTCGTACAACCATCGGCAAGCAGCATCGAGCCCCAGCATTACTAAGGAAACACTGAAAGTATCGGGCATGATTTTGCGCGAATACATCAGCCAAAGCGAGGGCAATAAAATCAAGACGGCATTGAAAGCCGTTTTTTCGTCGAGAAAACGTTTCACAAGACGATAAAAAGCCCAGATTCCTGCAGATGAAATCACAAGATTGATCAGACGGCCATACCAGTGGGTATAGCCAAACAACAGCGACATCAGATAAATCATGTAGTTAAACAGAGGAAATTCCATGCCGGTAATGCCGCTTTTCTCCCCGGCCATATCCACCCTCGGCAGCCAGATGCGGGCGTCCGTTTCGTAGAAATTTCGTGCTACCATCGTGACGGTTGTCTGTCGCCAGTTGTGCGCCACCTCGAGCGGCGGCTGGGTGATACCAATCAACCGGAGCAAGAAAAACAGCAAAATCCAAAAGCGGACATCATGGGCAAGAAGTTTGAATCTTCGACCGAAAGCACACAAAAAAAATGATTTTACCATGAAATGTGCATTAAAAATCCAATGCAGGAGGCCGATTTATAGCAAAACGCTGTTTTCCCTTTTGCAGGCAAAGATAGAACATTGTCATTTGGCGATGACAAATATTCATTAACAGACGTTTAAAACTCAGAAGTGAAATGAAAGCGGATGTCTTTATACTTCTCCATGGCGGTTTGCAAGGCATAGGGTGAATCGGCCAGGAACACATCCCTGCCATCTTTGTCAAGCGCCAGAGCCGAAGCTTTACGAGCCTTAAAATCGTCTAACATGGCTTTGTTATCGCTGGTAATCCAGGCGGTTTTATAGAGGTTGATGGGTTCGTAGCGGCAACTGGCTCCATATTCGTGCAAGAGCCTGTATTGAATCACCTCGAACTGGAGTACACCAACGGTTCCGATGATTTTCCTGCCGCTTGTTTTTCCCGTAAAAAGCTGTGCTACACCTTCATCGGTAAGCTGGTCGAGGCCTTTGGCCAATTGCTTCGACTTCATGGGGTCGGCATTTTCCACATAGCGGAACAGTTCGGGCGAGAAACTTGGAATGCCTTTGTAGTGAAGCAGTTCGCCCTCGGTGAGGGTGTCGCCAATCTTAAAATTGCCGGCATCATAAAGCCCGACGATATCACCCGGATACATCTCGTCCACTACCTCTTTCTTTTGTGCCATAAAAGCCGTTGGGTTCGAGAATTTCAGCTTCCGATCCAAGCGCACATGATGGTAAGGTTTGTTTCGTTCGAAACGACCCGAAACAACACGTACAAAAGCAATCCTGTCGCGGTGGTTGGGATCCATATTGGCATGGATTTTAAACACAAAACCGGTAAAAGAGGTCTCATCAGGCCGGATGAAACGTTCCTCAGTCTCGCGACCGACCGGCTTTGGAGCGATACGGATAAAGCAGTCAAGCAACTCTTTCACCCCGAAATTATTGAGCGCACTGCCAAAAAATACGGGACACAGGTCGCCACGCAGGTATTCGCTCACATCAAACTCGGGATATACGCCTTCGATGAGTTGGAGTTCTTCGCGCAAGGTACGCGTGTCGTCATCGCCCAAATACTGAACTAAAAAAGGGTTGTTCAGGTCGGAAAATGCAATCCCTTCTTCCACACGTTGTTTGTTTGGCTCGAAAAGATAAAGGTTCCGATCGAAAATATTGTAAACGCCTTTGAATTTCGGCCCCATATTGATAGGCCAGCTCAGAGGCGTAAGTCGCAGGCTGAGTTTTTGTTCGATTTCATCGAGCAGTTCGAAACCATCTTTCCCCGGCCGATCGAGTTTGTTGATAAACACCATAATAGGGGTTTTGCGCATCCGGCACACTTCTACCAATTTTTCGGTTTGCGGTTCCACGCCTTTGGCCACATCAATCACCACAATCACACTGTCAACAGCGGTGAGGGTGCGGTAGGTATCTTCGGCAAAATCCTGATGACCCGGAGTATCGAGGATGTTCACCTTCACGTCGTGGTATTCAAAGCCCATGACGGATGTAGCCACCGAGATACCGCGCTGTCGTTCGATCTCCATCCAATCGGAAGTGGCAGTTTTTTTGATTTTATTCGATTTCACCGCTCCGGCCACCTGAATGGCGCCGCCAAAGAGTAGCAGTTTTTCGGTTAATGTTGTTTTCCCGGCGTCGGGATGGCTGATGATGGCAAAGGTACGTCTGCGCTGGATTTCGTCGGTAAATCCCATGTAGTGAATTCGTTTTTTGGGCGGCAAAGATACACATTTGGCCGTGTTTTCGCAGCCGGTTATTTTCGGGCGCAGTTTTTTTTTGGTGGCAGTAAGACAGTTCTACCGTTAAAGCCATCACAAAAAAAACTACCTTTGCAGCAGGAAATTCTATGTAATAAACAAAACCATTTTTTTATGGAAAGAGACGAAAAGATTTTTGACCTCATCCGTCAGGAACGCCAACGCCAGATGCATGGTATCGAGCTGATTGCATCGGAAAACTTTGTCAGCGACCAGGTGCTGGAAGCGATGGGATCGGTATTGACCAACAAATACGCCGAGGGCTATCCCGGAAAGCGCTATTATGGCGGCTGCGAGGTGGTTGACCAGGTGGAGCAATTGGCCATTGATCGTGCCTGTGAGCTTTTCGATGCCGAGTATGCCAATGTTCAACCTCATTCGGGCGCTCAGGCCAATATGGCCGTATTTTTCACCTGTCTGCAGCCCGGAGACACCTTTATGGGCCTTGACCTTTCGCATGGCGGACATCTTTCGCATGGGTCACCCGTCAACAGTTCGGGCATCCTTTACCGCCCTGTCGCATACGGTGTGAGCGAATCCACCGGACTTGTTGACTACGACAAGATGGAAGAGTTGGCCGTCAAAGAAAAACCCAAGCTCATCGTGGCTGGCGCTTCGGCCTATTCGCGCGACTGGGATTTTGAGCGCATGCGCGACATTGCTGATGAGGTAGGCGCTATTTTGATGGCCGACATCGCACATCCGGCTGGTCTCATTGCCAAAGGATTGCTCAACGATCCTATTGAGCACTGCCATATCGTGACCACCACCACCCACAAAACCCTGCGCGGCCCGCGCGGCGGCCTTATTCTGATGGGTGAAGATTTCGAAAACCCCTGGGGTCTGACCACACCTAAAGGCGAAATCAAAATGATGTCAACCCTGCTCAACTCGGCCGTTTTTCCCGGCATTCAGGGTGGCCCGCTCGAACATGTGATTGCCAGCAAAGCAGTGGCTTTCGGCGAAGCACTCAGCGACGGCTATTTCCGTTATATCCTGCAAGTGAAGAAAAACGCCGAAGTGATGGCCAAAGCCTTCGTCAACCGCGGCTATCACGTTATTTCAGGTGGAACAGACAATCATCTGATGCTGATTGACTTACGAAGCAAATTCCCCAGTCTCACCGGAAAAACTGTTGAAAATACCCTCGTGAAAGCTGATATCACCATCAACAAAAACATGGTACCCTTCGATAGCCGCTCACCTTTCCAGACTTCCGGTCTGCGTATCGGAACTCCCGCCATCACCACACGCGGCCTAAAAGAAGAGCATATGGAACCCATTGTTGCATTGATTGATGAAGTGATCAGCAATGTGGAAAACGAAGCCGTGATTACAAAAGTGAGAACAGAAGTCAACCGAATGATGTCGGAATTCCCACTATTCGCCTGGTAATTTGATATTTATATTTATTTTTAAAACGTGTAACAGTATTCTTTAACAGTGTTACACGTTTTTTTAATTTCAAATTCTCGGATAAGGAGAAGGCGGCAACCTGTGATTTTAATCAATGCTTTCTTTACCAACAACGACGGTTAGCATCTGTTCGGGATTCAAATATTTCTGAGCCAGGCGTTGAATATCGGAAATTGTCGTTTCCTGTATTGCAGCGAGACTCTTGAGGTAATAACTCATATCAAATCCGGTGCCGATGAGCGACTTAAATTTTTCCGCCTGATTGAACACTCCATCCAATGCATGGAGATAAATGCCGTTTAGGTAGTTCTTTACCGTTTGAAGCTCCTCCTCTCCCACCGGCTGATCCATCAGTCGGTTAAGTTCGCGATGAATCTCCTCCAAAGCTTGTCGGGTAACGCTGTTTCCAACCTCGGTGGAAATGCTGAATCCCGTTGCTTTCAACAAAGGCGAAACTCTAGAACTGATACCATAAGTATATCCTTTGTCCTCGCGGAGGTTCAGCATCAGTCGCGATCCAAAAAAGCCCCCCAGCAAGGTATTCAGCACTAAGAATCCAAAATAGTCGGGGTGGTTGCGCTCCATCACCGGGCGCCCCACGACAATGGATGACTGCTGGGCGTTATCTTTAAAAATAAACTCTTTTCCCGGTTGAAAGTCAGTCTGTTGCAGAAAATCCACAGGAATAGAAGCTTCGGATATCCACATTCCCAGATTCTGTTGAATTATCTCGATGATTTTGGGGGTGATATTTCCGCTCAGGATGAGAAACGATGTTTTGGGGATAAAAAAATCGCGGTGGAAATCGCGTAGTATCTCAATATTCAGCAGGTCAAAATCGGCTTCCGTGGCCAATTTGCCATACGGTGTCATTGCGCCAAAAAGTCCGGCATTAAAATGACGGGAAGCCAGATGTTGCCCCTTTTGGCTGTTTTGCTGAAACTCATGCTTCTTCCCTTTCAGGTACAGCTTGAAATAGCGTTGGGGAAAGGTCGGGTATTCAATCATTTCGCATACCAAAGGAAGCAGCCGGTGGAAGCTTTTGTCGTTACATTCAAGCGAAAGAAAGGCAAAATCTTTCGTTGTCATGTGATACAGATTTGCCCCGTGATATTCAATTTTGGCGCTTAGTCTGCCGGCGGTGTGCATGGCTGTACCTTCGGGCAGCATGCCCAAAGTGCTTGAGGCCGCCAACGGCTGGGGGTGCCAGGCACTACCGGCACGAAAAATCAGATCGAAACGGAAAGCACGCATGGATGAATCGTGAAAAGCATATACATTCAACCCATTATCGAATGTAAATATTTCAGGTTCAACAAGTTTTAGAGCTGATTGCAAACCAAGAGATGGGGCTATATTCCGTATGGGATGGGTCAGATCATTCATCTTCTTTGAGGTAATAAAGGGTACTGCAATTGCTCTCATTCAGGAACAAATTGGTCGTTTCGTATAACTCTTGTGCTTGAACATCCCGATATTTGCGGCTTATCGTATTGATTAGGTTGGCGTCACCCAAATGGGCATACATGGCTAAATTCATCGCCTTATCAAGCACACTGATATTGTCAAAAACCTCAATGGTTTCCATTTTATTTTTTACTTTCTGAAGCGAAGAAGGCGAGGGTTTTTTATCTAAAAAGCGCATCAACGTTTCATTGAGAGCTGTCACCGCTTTATCAAAATCCACACCGGGCATCACTTTCCCGCTGATGACGAACAATCCGGGATCAAGATTACCTGTGGTAAAAGCGCTGATTTCAGCAAACAAAGATTTTCGCATCACCAATTCGCGGTACAGGATTGAGGAACGGCCTGAGGCCAGCAGATTGGCCGCCAGACTCAATGCAAAATATTCATCTTCCAGATAAGCCGGGATATGCCAGGCTTTATATATTGCGTGTGCCGGCACTTTTTGCTTTGTTTCAACAAAACGCGCCTGCGTCTGCTGCGGTTCTGCCGGAAGAAGCCGCCGGTTGACAGGCCCGGCAGGGATTGGAGTAAACCATTTTTCGGCAAGCTTTTGAGCCTGATGGGTTTCCACATTGCCCACTATGCTCACAATAGCGTTGTTCGGATTATAAAACCGCGCATAGAAACTCTTCACATCCTCCATCGTGGCTTTTTCGATGTGTGAAATCTCTTTGCCAATGGTACTCCACTGATACGGATGCACTTTATAGGCCAAGGGCCGCAGGATAAACCATGCATCGCCGTAAGGCTGGTTGAGATAGTTCTGTCGAAACTCTTCGACCACTACCTGCCGCTGAACCTCGAGGCTTTTGGCTGAAAATGCCAGATTGAGCATCCTGTCCGACTCAAGCCAAAAGGCAGTCTCGATGTTTTGAGCTGGAAGTGTCAAATAATAATTGGTGATGTCACTGTTAGTGAATGCATTGTTTTGCCCTCCGGCCATCTGAAGCGGTTCGTCGTAGCGGGGAATATTCACCGAGCCGCCAAACATCAGATGTTCAAAAAGATGAGCAAAGCCAGTTTGATCCGGGTGCTCATCGCGTGCGCCAACATCGTACAAAACGTTCATGGCCACAATGGGCGAAGAAACGTCGCGGTGGACAAAAAAACGAAGTCCGTTGGAAAGTGTAAAACTGTCGAAAGTGACCATAGGCTGGAAAAGTTCGCAAAATTACCAACTTTCCGGCTTCATTCGTCATATCCTTACACTACTGCCCACTAAACTTTTTTGATATCATTCCTAAATACCTATAAATTAGTTAGTTAAAATGAAATCACTAGATCTACATTTGAATTCATTATCCTCTAAATATAACTTAAATCAATTAGCGACTGTAAATTATACAGTTATTAATCAAGCGTTTACAATATCCATTTATAGTAAAACTCAGCAACTTAATTTTTTAGTAGACACTAGTGATATCCTTACTTCAATCCTTTAAATAGAAGAGAAAGTTTTTCCAGGAACTTATTTTTTATTCCCAGGAAATAAATTGCAACAATCAACGCACAAAACAGTAAATCAGCTTACCAGCTTTGTTTTCTTACTGTATTTTCAATCAAAAATCCTGTGTGTGCAACAAAGCGAAAATTTGCAACAAAGATTCATCCGTAAATTCATCCTCCATAGCTCAAAACTGGTTGTTAAAAGCTGCGGTTATTTCTTCTTTGTCGGATCGGTTGTTGCAGAATTGTATCGCACTAATTTTTCCAAATCAATTTCTCCGTTATCTTTACAAAAATCGTTTGCAAATTCTTTTGTAAATTTGTTTATCATTTGCGAATACGATTTTACAAAATTATCGTTTTTCTCTTTTGCTTTGTATCCAAGCGGTTCAATAATTTCAGTATAAAGTTCGATGTTGCCCGAAATAAACTCCCAAAATCGCTGTCCGCAATATTTGAAATAATCGCCTTTGTCGGGTTGGTTATCTCGTCCGTAACAACAACCGTTAACAGCGATTATATTAAGTTGCGAATTACTTGTCCGCAAAGTCTTTTTTGCTGTCTTAAAGTCGGCAACCATTTTTGCAATTTGCGAACTGTTGCCCCAATTCGGCCCCGATTTTATTGTTACAATGTTTCTTACACCATTGTTGTCAAATTCCAAATCAATGCCAATAATCCCTGATTTTTTGCCGTCATAAACTTTACCGTTGATGAAGATTGCCAGACCTTCTAACCAATCACCAAAAATGGTTTCTTCGTTGGACGAAATATGTGCATCCACAATTCCACGAATAATTTGTTCGGCTGTTAAAACGTATTTTGCTTTGAATAAATACGGATTTTTTCGTTTCAAAACTTGTGAAAGTTTTAAGCCGTCAAGACTTTGAATACGCTTTTGATGGAATACCCCTATGTTTTGTTCAACGTATTGCGATACGTCTTTCAGGTTTAACTTTTTCATATTCTACTCTCGGTTCTAATAAATATAATTCAACAGGTTTGAGTTGCTGCCTTACCATTTCATAATATTCAGGAACAATCTCAATTCCGATTGAATTTCTTTTCATTCTGTTGGCTACTGTCAAAGTAGTTCCTGAACCCATAAACGGGTCAAGAACAGTATCATTTTCTTGTGTAAATAACTTGATAAACCATTCGGGTAATTCTTCAGGAAATGCGGCACTGTGATTTTTGTTGTTACACTCAGTTGCCAAATGCAAAACATTTGTCGGATAGGCTTTGTCCCTGTCCAACCAATTTGAAATATTTTTGCCAAAACCACTTCCAACTTTTGAGTTATCCCGAATTTTATCTGTTTCAGAAAGATTTTTAAGTCGTGATTTTTTCCAATCTCCCATTGGAACCATAACTTCTTCCTGATACATATTGAAATGCTTTTGCTTGTTAAATTGCAAAAGTCGTTCCCACGCATCGCGAAAACGATTTGGCCACTTTCCCGGATATGAATTTTTTTTGTGCCAAATAAATTCTTCTGTCCAAAGCCAACCTTGTTTACGCATTTCAATGATGAGTTCCAAAACGTATGTACTACGCTCACCTTTCACAACTTTTTCTTTGATATTTAGAACAAAAGTTCCTGTCGGTTTTAGCACACGCAATAGTTGCTCGGAAATGGGCAAAAACCACTCAACGTATTTATCAGGGTGAATACCACCGTAAGTGCTTTTACGCTGGTCGGCATAAGGTGGTGAAGTAACAATTAAGTCAACCGAATTATCAGGCAATAACTTTAATTGTTCTTTACTGTCGCCTAAATATAAATCCGTTTTTATCTCCATTTTACTGCTCCAAGATATTAAGCAAAGTTATATAACTTATTCGTGCAGTCAGCAAAAGATATCCCGATTTTGTAAACTGTCTTTTAGCCATAAAGTGCCCTATGAACCTTTTCTCTAATTTATCTCAACAATTATTACCAACTTATCCTTTTGAAAATTATTGATTTTTTGCGAATCATCCTGTAACTTTTATGTATCATTGTACGTCAGAAGGAGTGCAAGACGCAGCAAAATCAATGACGCGAAAAGAATACAATCAGTGTGTGGAACTTTATGCCGACGGGCTTTACCGATTTCTGGTAAAAAACCTGCGCGACAGCGAAAAAGCACGCGATCTTGTGCAGGAAACCTTTGCCAAGGTGTGGGTCAAGTCGGCTGATATACAGGTTGAGAAATGCAAATCGTATCTTTTCACTACTGCATACCACGCCATGGTGGACAGTATCCGTCGCGATGAACGCATGGTAAGGCTCGACGAAAAACATCGCAGCAAACAGCAAGCGTTTAACTCATATTCCGACCTCAACGAAGTGCTCAGCGAGGCGCTTCAGGGTTTACCGGAAACACAACGCACCGTGGTTTTGCTGCGCGATTACGAAGGCTATGATTACAGGGAGATCGGCCAAATCACCGGCCTGAGCGAATCGCAGGTGAAAGTCTATATTTTCAGGGCACGTACTGCCCTGAAAAATTACATTCAGAAACTTGAACTTGTGTTGGAGGATCAATGATGGACATCAACCTGCATAACTACGAAGCGCTGTTGCTCGATTATTTTGAAGGGCGACTAGGCCGGCACGAGGCTGCCGAACTGAAAGCATTCGTCGAAAGCCATCCTGAGTTGGGAAGCTGGGAAAGCCTCACAGAAGAATTGCCGACGATGAGCCTGGAACTTTTGAGTTATCCCGATAAAAACGCACTCCTTTTCGAAAACATGCCTTCCACCTTAGACGGGCAGGCCGATGAACTGATGTTTAAAGCTGTAGAAGGCATTGCCAGTACGGATGAAACAGAACGTCTTGAAGCCTGGCTGCATGGGCAACCCCAAAGGCAGAATGAATTCAAAATGTGGCAGCTCACCCGCCTGAAACCCGACACTAAGATAGTTTTCCCGGACAAAAAGACTTTGCTCCGAAAACCGGAAACAATCGTTCCATTTTGGGTACGAGCTGTTGCCGTTGCCGCAAGTTTTGCCCTTTTAGTAAGCTGGGGGTGGTGGCTTTACGATAAAAAACCCGTAATCTCAATATCGGATAACCCTGTTGCAGAACAACTTCCTGAAAATAATTTACCAAAAGCAGAATTGACTCACCCCCATCAGCAGTTGATCTCCCACAACAAAATGGCTTCTTCCACACCCACTTCTGTTTATTTGGTTACGCAAAATCCAACACCATCTGCAACAGCGGAACACAACATACAACCACCAATCCCCATGCTCCGGGCTGTCAGCAGCCTCGCTCGTATTGACATGGAACACCTTTACCAAAGTGAGTTTATGTATTATGAGCCCGATATCAGCCAGCAATTAGCCCTGGCATTTGTATTGCAACAAATGAACGAGCCTAAGCCTCAACCACACCCGGGAGCGCTTCGCCGTATAGGCAACAATCTGACCGGAAAAGCCCTTGCCTTTCTTAAACCGCAAACAAAGGCCAGCATGAACAATTTAAGCCTGTGGAGCCTCGCTCAAAAGGGAGTGAATACCTATAACTATCTTGTTGACAAAGACATCCAATTTCAAAGAACGGAAAATATTGACGGAACAACAGAAATCCACTTTAAATCGGGAAAAATTGATTTCGAGCGGCGGATAGCCGAAAAATAAATGCTTTTCTGTTTACATATTCGCGGAAGTGATTATTTTTGTCGTATTGTTTAACCAACTTTTTTCAGTTATGAAAAAGATTTTACTATTTAGCTTTGCACTACTTATGGGTATCACTGCTTTTGGGCAAGCTACAAAATTTCGTTTGGACAAGATGCCCGCCAAGGCACCCAACACCGAAAGCATGATTCACGAAACGGCACAGACAACGCCTGTTTCCATGCCGGCTACTGCTCCAACTCCACTCAAAGGCAGCAAAGAAACCAACTTTGTTACAGTGATTCCTATTGGTACTTCTGCCAATGCTTTTGGTCATTTTGTCGGCTCGCGCACGGCCAACATCGGCATCAGCAACAGCCTGAATACGATTGTTTATACACACAGGCTGCAAAGCCCCAGCGGCAATTATATCGGATATGATGTTTCGTTTGACAGAGGGCTTACCTGGCAGACAAATCAGGTGAATTACAACCCCACCTTGCCGGGATATTCCAACGCACGCTATCCGCTTGGCGGCTTATATAATCCCGACGGCAACACCGATCCTCAAAATGCTTACCATACTTATGTTGCGCCTCTGCTCGATGGCAGTCTGGGAACTGCAGGCTCGTGGGGTGGTATTGGTTTTGGAGCCAAGAAGTTTGCTGCCGGTTCCGAAGGCGCACAAAACAAATTTAGTTCGGATGGCCCCATCCATTGGTTCCTGCCTTCTGCCTTTACCATCCAGGCAAACGGAACAGCATGGTTCATTGACGAACGTACATTATGGGACGGCAGCACTTCTACTTTCGACGGAATGTTGAATGTTGCCAGAGGAACCTTCAACGAAAGCACCGGAATGTTTGACTATGAAGTGGAAGAATGGCCTTTCGATGTTCATCCCGATGACGGTATTAACGATATCGAAATTGCCTTCTCGCCCGATGGAATGACAGGTTGGATTTGTTTGCTGACGAATACACCCAACGAATTGCCCTACACTTCGTATCATCCTATTTTGTTTAAAACCACTGATGGTGGCGAAACTTGGAGCGATGCCATTGAGGTGCAGTTAGGCGGTGTTAACGGACTCGATGGCGTGAAGCAGTTTATTACCGATGAAGCCCTTGAGGCTTTCTTCTCGCCTGATCCGGTTCCCAGTCGCGATGAAATTCCATATTACATCGGTTACTACCATGATCTTGTTGTGGATGCCTGGGGTAACCCCCACATTCAGGGCAACGTGATGCTGGCCGACCTAGAAGCAGGTTCCATCTATACCGGCCCGAGCTACAATGCCCCATTCCATATCTGGTCACCCGATGGTGGAACAACCTGGATGTCATATAAATTGGCTAATATTCACCAATTTAAAGCAGAATTTCCCGAAGGTGGAAGCACGGTAAGTCATTACAGCCACAATCAGATTTCTACCACTCCTGATGGAACCATTGTATTCTTCTCGTGGTTGGATTGCGACATCGAAGACGCCACCGACAACACACGCCCCGACATCTATTTCTGCGATTTCATTCCCTATGCTCCGGGCGGTGGAACCCATAGCGAAGCCGAAAACGTAACGATTTTCAGTCCTGCCATGTGGAAAGCCAACTGGGCCAATATGCCAGATCGCGTTTTTGCTCAAGCCGTAGGAGACAATTCCGTGGAATATACTATTCCCTGGGTTTATATGTCACTCGATGCTACAAACAATGGTTCCAACCCGGTTCAGTTCAATTATATTCCCAACTTCAAGAAAACTTATGCCGTTACCGGATTGAATGAGTTCAAAGGCAACGAGATCGCCACGGTCAGCCAAAACCAGCCCAACCCATTCCGCAACGAAACAACAGTTCAGGTAACCCTGCTCAGGAATGCTCCTGTCAGCCTTGAAGTGTACTCTCTCACCGGTCAGAAAATCAGCTCGCAAGAGTATGCCAATCTGCAGGCTGGCACTCACAGACTCACCATTGACGGTAGTCAAATGGTTAAGGGTGTTTATTTCTACACTCTGAGTACCGGAAGTCAAAAGGTTACGAAAAAGATGATCGTCGAATAAACGATTTCCCTTAATGATTTTTTAAAACTGCCCGGCATTTACCCGGGCAGTTTTTATTTTCATCAATTTCAGGTTATTTTATGGGAACTTCCTAAAAAAAGCTTGCTATCATTTAAAAACTTGAATATTTTTGTCCTGACTAACATTAAAATAATCACTAATTTTTTACATCATGAAAAAAAATCACTGTTGTCCGGTAAAACTTTTTAAAATCGGGTAGTACATTTTACTGTA
>JACFNF010000037.1:12051-18974 GCA_019454985.1 Bacteroidales bacterium | reverse complement strand
CCGGCAGCTCCTGCCACATTTACTGCTAAAGGAACAAGTAATTCTCAGATTACTTTTACTGCCACCCCGAATGCAAACAATCATAACATTCTTGTTGCCTGGAATACGAGCAATACCTTTGGCGAACCCAGCGGGGTGCTTGTCCCAGGTCAAGAGATTACCGGCGGCGGTAAGGTTCATTATGTTGGAAGCACTGCCGGCTTAAGCCCACATAACGGCCTCACCCAGGGAACGACATATTATTATCGTGCATGGTCTGTTGCTGCAGGTCCGGTGTATTCCTCTGCCTTCCTGAATACCAATGCTACAACTTATTTCGGTATTCCTTATCTGATGGATTTCAATGCCTCTACAGCGTTCCCTGCTGGTTGGGAAGGTACTTTCTATATAGGAGCAAACCATGGGACAGGTGGTTCTAATGGTTTATATAGGAATCTCTGGAGTAGTGCTACTTCAGCAAATGTTACGTCCCCTGTCATCATGCTTGTAAATGAACCCTGCAGATTAATGTTTGATTATCGTATTGTGAACTATTCCGGATACCCGAACATAGCAACCACTCTGGGGCCAAACGATAAGCTTGAAATTTTTTATAGCACCGATAATGGTACGAACTATACTTTGTTACATACAATTAACCAGGCTAATCACGTTACTTCTAACAGTTTTGCCAATGTCAGACTGGATCTGTGCGCTTTGAACGGACCAATTAAGTTTAAGTTTCTGGCAACCTGGGGAGAAGGTGACTATTATCTTGATATTGATAATTTTAAAGTTGAGGTGACTCCGACAGCCCCAATTTTCACAGTTAATCCGACACAGTTTGATTTTGGTGAAATTCCTATCTCTGTACAATCAGCTCCCCAATTGTTTACGGTCACAAATGCCGGAGTAGGAAATCTGGGCATTACTTCAGTTGAGTTTATTGGGCCTGATGTTGACCAATTTGTTTTTGCGGATACCAATACCTACCCGAAATCGCTTGGAGAAGGTGAGAGCCTTGTGTTTACAGCACAATTTAAACCGACTACCCCAGGTTTAAAGTCTGCAACAATCAAAATTACCGATAATTTAGGAGCAAAATCGGTCCATAATGTAAACCTGAGCGGCAGTGCGTTTGACCCGACGATTACTGTATTTCCGTTTAAGGAAACTTTTGAGACCAACAGCACTACAATTAACGGATGGTCGCAATATAACCAGGATGGTGGTGGTAAAGCCTGGGCTTTTACGACAACCTATAATCATACTCCCGGGGGATCTCGTTCAGCCTATCATAGTTATGGTAGCTCGGGATATAACGAGATTGGATGGTTGTTGAGCCCGCCACTTGCCATTCCGGCTGATGCTGATTATACTTTGTCATTCTGGTCATATAATCAGTTCCCTACAGATTACGATAATAATAGTGTTTGGGCTTTCCCGGAAGAGGGCGATCCGGTATTACTATGGACGCCTGTCTCTGTTGTTGCTTCATGGGAAGAGACTGTTTTACCTCTCACTGACTTTGCAGGTCAGGTTATCCAATTTGGATTCAGATATGAAGGAACTTTTGCACATTCGTGGTATATTGATGATGTATTAATTAATACACCTTTGATTGTAACGTATGATTATACAGATTTGAGCTGTTATCAGTCGAATGATGGTACAATAAGCCTGAACATTGTCGGAGGTGCAACGCCTTATAGTATTGTCTGGACAGGCCCAGATGGTTTTGAGTCGAATGAGCAATTTTTAACAGACTTAGCTGCCGGCCAGTATTTTTACTCGGTTACTGACGCTGATGGCATCTCGACTTCGGATAATGTCACCCTTACCCAGCCCGCCGAAATTCCTGCACCTGTTGTCTCAAACCTCACCGTCACCTATGATGGACAGGTACATACCATTGTGCCTGCCAGCATTCCTGATGATACCGAGATTGTATGGTACGATGCGCCCATAGGAGGTAATCCGACTACTGCGCCTTCGGCTACCAATGCCGGTGTTTACAAGGCCTGGGTAGCGGCACGTAGCATATCGGGGCCCGTAAACAGCCCGGCATGCGAAAGCGCTCGTGTGGAAGTAACTCTTACCCTCAATAAGAAAGGTTTGACGGTTACGGCCGATAATAAGGAAAAATGTCAGTTTGATCCCATCCCCGAACTCACATTCACCTATGAAGGCTTTGTAGTTGACGAAGGTCCTGATAACCTGACTGTTGTTCCCGTGATCAGCACAACTGCAACTGTGAACAGCGGTCCTGGAACTTATCCCATCACTGTTTCAGGGGGTGAGAGCACAAATTATGCTTTCACTTATGTGAATGCATCATTGGTCGTTACCCAGTCGCCACAGGTTGATGCAGGCCCTGATGGTTTTGTTTGTGTCTCGGAAAGCTTCCCGATTGTAGGCGCCACAGCCAGCAATTACAATTCCATCAAATGGACCACCAGTGGAAACGGTACTTTCAGCAACAGCACCATCATCAACCCGGTTTACAACCCAGGCAGCTTAGATATTGCAAACGGAAGTGTTGTACTTACCCTGACCGGCGATCCCGGAAGCACCTGCAGCCAGCAATCCCAAATGACACTTACTCTGCAGAATGATCTTCCTGTAAGTGTGGTGATTACGCAACTTACCGAGTCAGTCTGTGTTGGCACTGAAGTTCAATTCAAAGCCTTACCAACTAATGGAGGCCTCAATCCATCCTATCAATGGAAGGTGAATGGCGTAAATGCTGGTACTGATAGTGAACTGTTTGCTTATGTTCCTGATGACGGTGATGTTGTTACTGTCGTATTGACATCAAGTATAGGATGTGCAGTAAATAATCCTGCCATTTCTTCACCTTTTGTTGTTCATGTTACACCCGACCTTATTGCAGGTGTAAGCATTACGGCCAGCGAATTGAACGTGTGTGACGATACGGAGGTGACTTTCACAGCAACCCCCGAAAACGGTGGTAGTGATCCTTCCTATCAATGGTTGGTGAACGGAGAAAATGCCGGCGAAAATAGCGCTATTTTCACCTATGTACCACTCGATGGGGATTTGGTTCAGGTGGTGATGACCTCTAACCATCCATGCGCTGTACAACCTGTTGCCACATCCAACACCATCGAAATGGAAGTATTGCCCCCATTCCTTGAAGTATTTGCTAACCCGGTGAATGGAGGAACAGTAACCGGTACCGGAAACTACACTGTGGGCACAACGGTTACCCTTGTAGCTACGCCAACCCCGGGTTGGGAATTCCTGAACTGGAAAGGTGTAACAGGCGCTATCCTGTCAACAGATCCTGTTTATCAGCATACTGTGACTGAATGTTACGAAGCTATCTATGCAACCTTCAGCTCGACTGCTAAAATTGCCGGACAGCTCAAGTATTTCAATTCCGACGAAACCCTTATCCAGTCGCCGAATAACCGCAGTGTATTCTACGTTCAACTCTTCGAAGGCGAGGATCCGATTGGCGAACGCCAGCTTGTAGCCTATAACCCGGATGCCGGCTTGCAGAGTTACTATGAGTATATTGGTGTGGAATCGGGTAAAGACTATAAACTGAGAATTTGGGAAGAAGCTACCGATAATAAACTCGGTAATGTTTGGACATGGAACAACTGGGGAGGCGCCACCTCAACTGATGCTCTCATTATCAGTATGATGACTGCAAACAATTCCATGCTTACACAATTGCCCTGGATTGCTCCAACCCCAACAAACTACACCCCATTGTTTACTAAGG
The DNA here is from genome assembly GCA_019454985.1 of Bacteroidales bacterium. Taxonomy (GTDB): domain Bacteria; phylum Bacteroidota; class Bacteroidia; order Bacteroidales; family F082; genus JALNZU01. The sequence goes on along the minus strand of JACFNF010000037.1, from coordinate 15,241 downwards.
TAGCCGATATCAACAACAGCAACAGCCTTTCTGCAGTGGATGCGCTGCTGCTGCAATATGCCATGACCGGAAATCCGGCATATCATCCGCTTCCGGGTGGTGCACATAATTTCCAGTTGGCTACGACCAAGCTTGCCGATCACAACCTGAAATCGTATCCCGTTGCACCGCAAACGGTCTTTAGCCCGTCAGGTACCTATCAACCCAATTCCAATGCTGCTGATGTGTATTATGAAGCCTTGTTGACCAATCTGAACGATGGTCTCAATGTCTTTAATATTTACTTTGTAGCAACGGGCGACCTCAACGTAAGCTATGTTCCGAATGCCGGATCCAAAGCCGCACAGGCGCTCAACTATCAGGGAGTGATTAGTGTTGAACCGAAAGATGAAGTGCTTATCCCTGTGAAAGTTGATCAGCAGGTGACCTTAGGCGCTGTAACTCTTGGTTTGAGCTACGACCCATCAGTGATTGAAGTGATTGGCGTTGAAGACTATCCGGTTCAATACATTGATTCCGAAAAAGGAACGGCTCGCATTGCCTGGTTCGATCAGAACGGACGTTCGCTCAACGAAAGCGAAAACCTCCTCCTCGTCAGGGCAAGGGTCTTAGGCGAATTACATCAGGGACAACGCTATTTCGAATTGCTTGAAGGTGTTGAGTTTGCCGATGTCAATGCAAATGTGATCAATATCGGACTTTACTCACCATACATCGAAACCGGCGCAACCGGCATCGGCGAGATGAACAATATGACGCTCTCACACAGCAACCACCCGAATCCGTTCAACGAAAGCACAACCATCAACTATGTGCTTCCGGAAGCCGGTAAGGTGAATATAACGGTTTACAACTACTTCGGACAAAAAGTGAAAACCCTGCTTGAAGGCGAACAACTTGCCGGAGCTCAGAAGTTGACGCTGAAGAGTACCGATTTGCGTGATGCCGGACAATACTTCTACCGGATCACCCTCGAAGGTCAGTTGAAAACCTGGAATGCTAAGGGAAGCATCATCTTTGTGAAATAATCCCCGCTTCGGCCCATAGGCTGATTCATTAAACTTCCTCCTGCCATCTGAGTGCAGGGGGAAGTTTTTTTGTTTAGCCTGAAAATGAAAACCAGAAAGAAAGTCGCTGAATTTTTGTTGGAATAGGTAGTTCTTTTTTTACTCCACGAATTTTGTACCTTTGTTAACCAACAATATCAAATAACAATGAAAAAACAGTTTACTTTATGCCTGATGGCTTGTGTTTTTGTTCTTCAATCTTATGCCCAGTTATCAGGTTCCAGGCAAGTGCCTTCTGACCATTATCCTGATTTACAGTCCATAGCCGATTCGCTTAACCTTCACGGAATAGGACAGGGGGGTGTGACCTTTTACCTTCAGGGGGGAAACGTTTTTATTTCGGGACCGATAGAATTTACCGCTTCGGGAACTGAGGTATCACCAGTGTTTATCGGTTGGGACGGCAACGGACTCAAACCACAGGTTCAGTTTTCCGGAACTGCCTCAAATGCTGATGCAGGGTTTTTACTTCGTGGGGTTGACTATTATACCATTGAAGGAGTCATCATCAGCAATCCATCCTCCGATCTGGAATACGGAATCTGGTTGACGAACGCCAGCGCCGAAAATGGTGCGCATCACAACACCATTCGTAATATGGAGATAAGCTTAGATAAACTCAATACCAATCAAACCGAAGGGATCAAGGTGTCGGCATCGCCTGCTGCTGCCGTTTTTGATGGAAACAATCACTATAACCACTTTTTTAATAATAAGATAAGTAACGTCACCATTGGATATAACATTGATGGTGTCAACAGTAATACTGCTTTGATGGGAGTTGGAAATAAGATAGGAGTCGAAGGGCAGGGAGTCTCACTCATCACCGACATTGTGATGGCTGGCGCTTTTATTCAGGATCAAAACGGTTTCAGCCTGACTAATACCACCATCCGCGACCTGACGCGCCTTGGCGGCGGCACTACGGCGCCAGCAGGCATTTCCACTGCAAGCGGCAACCCGACGGCTAACTTAGACAATGAGTTTGAAATCTCAGGAAACACGATTGAAAACCTAACCAGTGCTACCACAAGTATTTATGGAATTTATCTGAGCGCCCGAAAGGCAGTATATCATATCAATGGCAATAAAATTCATCATGTAACGGCTACCGGTGGAGGCAGCAATGCAGCCGATGGGATCATGGTTCTTGGGACCTCCATCGAGGCTAATATCTATAACAACATGGTTTCGGGTATTGCCGCACCTGCATCGGCAATCAGCGGAAACTGCGCGACACGTGGCATCAGCGTGCGAACTTATAGCTTAGCAAGGGTATATTACAATACCGTTTTCATTGAGCTTGAGGCTACCAATCCCAACCATCATTCGGCTGCTTTTACCATCTACAACAACAGCGACCCTGTGGAAATGCGCAACAATATTTTTGTGAACAAAACCACTTTCCCTTCAGGTAATAACGGCATTTCCGCTGCTTTCTACAAACGTACACCCAGCCTAAGCAATGTGATGGGTAGCACCGATAACAATATTTATTACGGTGGTATTCCTGATGATAATCACCTTATTTTCTATGGACACAACAACACAAATCCCGGAAAAGACCAAACGCTTGAACAATATAAAGCCCGTGCTGTCAGCTTCGACCAGCAAAGCTTTACCGAAGATGTGCCCTTTGTGGCCGGAGACGATCTGCATATTGATGTTTCTTCTTCAACCCAGGCACGTGCGAATGCACAACCCATTTTGGAACCATTCACCGTAGATGTGGATTACGACGGGATGCCCCGCGATGCCACAACACCGGATATCGGAGCCGACGAAATAAGCTATGCTTATCCAACCACGGCAATTGAACCTGTTCCTTCGAATGGACAAAATCAGGTTTCAGTTGACCTCGGACTGTTGGGTTGGAGTTATATACCTGAACCCGACTTCTCACTTCCTGCCGGATTTAAGCTCTATATCGGACTGACTGCCAATTTAACTGAGTCCGACCTGCTGGGCTGGACGCCTTATGTTACGGGGCAAACCAATTATACGGCCTCTTTAAGCGGATTTCCCTTAGACTACGCCACCACTTATTACTGGAAGGTTGTACCCTCGGTAAATGCCTCCGGCGGCCCCGATGCTACGGGAGTTGAACTGTGGCAGTTTACGAC
>JACFNF010000037.1:0-11951 GCA_019454985.1 Bacteroidales bacterium | reverse complement strand
TAAATGCCTCCGGCGGCCCCGATGCTACGGGAGTTGAACTGTGGCAGTTTACGACCGAAATCTATGTCCATCCGTATCCCAACACAGCTTCCAATCCAATCCCCGATGGCAGCAGTGTGGTACCAGTGAATCTCGGACAATTAGGTTGGAGCTTTACGCCTCAGCCTGATTACACGCTTCCTGCCGGATTTAAGCTCTATATCGGACTGACTGCCAATTTAACTGAGTCCGACCTGCTGGGCTGGACGCCTTATGTTACGGGGCAAACCAATTATACGGCCTCTTTAAGCGGATTTCCCTTAGACTACGCCACCACTTATTACTGGAAGGTTGTACCCTCGGTAAATGCCTCCGGCGGCCCCGATGCTACGGGAGTTGAACTGTGGCAGTTTACGACACAGCTTGTCCCATGGCCCAATTCAGTTGAAAATCCAACCCCTCCCAATGGCGGACTGCATGAGATTGCCGGCGACCATAAAGTAAACTTAGGTTGGGATTTTGTTCCAGAGCCTGCTCATAGCCTTCCAACGAAATTCTTGGTCTATGTAGCTGCCGACACTAACCTTGCCGTCTGGGCGGTGCCTGTGGCCGAGGTAAGCTATACTGGCGGACAAACTCATTTTACCCTGCAATTGATCAACCATCCCAATTTCAATTACACCTATTTCGTGGATAATTTCTGGAAAGTGGTCCCGGTTGCAGAAGGCAGTCAGGGCGTTGCACCTACGGCAACGGTCTGGAAGTTTCATTTCGATGAATTCGTCGGAATTTCCGAAGCTGAAAGCAACAGCTTTCAGGCTTACCCAAACCCCGCAAGTGAAGTGCTTTTCCTGAAAACAGCTTTTTCCGGCACTTATGAACTGAATGTTCACGACCTCCAAGGAAGGCTTGTTTTGAAGATACAGACCTCGGGTATTGCTCAGATTTCTTTGAAATCATGGCCTGTAGGGAGTTATAGATTATGTGTCCGACAAGGAAATACTTCTTATAACAAATTGATCATCAAGAACTAATCTGGAAATAAAAAAGGCTGCCCGTTTACAAAGGCAGCCTTTTTACTTTTGCTTTTTCAAGTTAAAAGAGTTCTTCAAGCACAGATTTCATCAATTCCGGATCTGTCCCTAAACCATTGAAACTCTTTAGAATAACGCCTTGCTTGTCGAGTACGAGCTTGCGGTTGGAATGGGCAATACCGCCGTCATCTACAAACTCAAAACTGATATCGGTAGCTATTGCCAATTCTTTGACAAGATCTTCATTGCCATGAAGCAGCGACCAGTTCGATCCTAATTCTTGTGCCTCAGCATATTCTTTTAGTCTTGCCGGTAAGTCGCGCACATGGTCGAAGCTTACCATTACAAAATGAAATTTTTGCCTTTCTTCGGGACTGAACAAGGCTTCTAACTTTTTAAGGTCGTTGACCATCATCGGACAAGCATACTCGCAATGGGTGAAAATCATGGTAAACACGACGGGTTTTCCGGCGAAAGCCTTTAACTGAAGACTATCGCCATTCTGGTCGCTCCAGTAGCCGTCAATGTGATAAATAGAATTGCCCGGAAGCTCCTTTGCTTCAACTTGACTTGCATCGTTTTTTTTCTCATTCGATGATGGATTGCAGGCGTTTACAGCCAGCAATACAAATAGCCCGAAAGCGACGGTAAGGTAGTTTTTTAAAGTGACTTTGCGCATCTGAAACCAAGTTTTTGTGAAGTAAAATTTCCTTTCAGGCTTCCCCTGAAAGCATAGCGAATAAATGTTGCATAGTCGGAAACATCGCTGACACCAAGCGAACCACTGCCGCAAAACAAACCTTCAGGGATGCTCTCACCGCCATCACGCTGATTTCCGGCTGCTGATTTCTCGAAGTCGTCAACCCATTCCCAGATCAAACCAAAAATATCGTATATTCCATTGCTATTTTGATAAACCGAGCCCACCGCAGCCTGCTCAGGCATTTTTCTGCTGTACCAGAGTAAAATGATCTCGTTGACATCATGGTATTTCGAACCAACAGGCGGAGCTGATGCAGCCAACTCCCATTCTGCAGTGGTGGGCAGCCTCTTGCCCTTACTTTTGCAATAGGCATTGGCTGCAAACCACGAAACGTTCACCATAGGATAATTCGCCGATTCGTCTTTTTGTCGGTTTTCCCAATGTTTCAAATAATTCTCATCGGCAAAAATTGCTTTAACTGTTTGTTTCCCCCAACGCGGATTTTGTTCTACAAAGTCTTTGTATTCACGATTGGTAACAGCTTTGGCATCCAAATAGAACGGCTTCACTCGAATCCTTTGCCCGGTATCGTTGACAAAAGGCCGAAACTGCCCCCCGTCAATACGAACCATCCCCGTAAGAACCTGTGCTTTCGAGCTTTCCACAAAATCCAAAAAGCACAGGATGAAGAATATCATTAAGATATGTTGCATTATTTTTCACTTTCCCTCCAGCCTTTCACTTCGGATGCTTTGATGAGGGTGTTCTCTTTGTTAAATTCGTTGTGAATATAGGTGAGGATGCTGGCAATCTCATCGTCGTTCAGGCTTACAGCCGGCATGATGTTGTTATATTTCTGGCCGTTGACCATAATCTCGCCCTGAAGCCCACGGATAATGATGCCTGCGCCTTTGTCACTGCGTGCCTTGAGAAAATCGGAATTGACCAGGGGCGGGAAGGTGCCGCTGATGCCGGTGCCTTGCTCCATGTGGCAGGCCATACAGTTTTGCAGGTATAGCCGCTTACCGGCTTCCATCCTTTCCGGCTGACTTTTTTCGGGAATAGCCATCGCCTGCTGATCCGACTTGCCCGAACTGATATGTTGAATAGCTGAACCTTCAGGAAGATAAACTTCTTCTTTTTGTTTTCCGGTGAAGACCTCATGGTTCTCATCGCCAACTACTTTTATTTGTGCCAGCGCCCCTTTGTTGAAAGCCCTGAAAATACTGTGATCCACTAAATGAAGTGTTCCGGGAACCTCGCATTTAAACTCGGCAATGGCCGACCCTCCGGCCGGAATCACCGTGGTTTGAACATTATGATTGACAAGGTTACCGCCTTCCACATAAACTTTGTTGAAAATCTCGCCAATCACATGGAATGATGACACTAAATTTGGCCCGCCATTGCCAAGAAACAGCCTGACTGTCTCGCCAACTTTTACTGTCATGGCATTGGCTCCCGAATTTGCACCAACAGCGCCATTCATTACCACATAGTCCGGACGCTCGTCAAGAGCTTTCTGCATGCTGAAATCCTGATGTCCTTTGTCACCATAGCGTCCGCTCGTGTAAAACTCGCCCTGCATTACATAAAACTCATGATCAACCGGCGGCAAGCCTTCCAACGGCTCCACTAAGATGAGGCCATACATTCCATTGGCAATATGCATCCCAACAGGAGCTGTAGCACAATGATACACATAAAGCCCTTGATTCAGTGCACGAAATGTGAATTGTGCGCTTTTGCCCGGGGCAATAAGGGATGCCTCTGCTCCGCCTCCCGGCCCTGTAACGGCATGTAAATCAATGTTATGAGGTAACATATTGTCAGGGTGGTTGTGAAGATGAAACTCAACCAGATCACCTTGACGAATTCGAATGAACTTGCCGGGTACGCTGCCTCCAAAAGTCCAGAATGTGTAATCAACACCATCGGCAAGCCGCATCGTCTTTTCAATAATTTCGAGGTTGACAATCACTTTAGTGTTGTGTTTGGCATCAATATGCGGTGGAACTTCCGGCGCATCAGTCAGCACGGCCTGTACTTCGCCCTCGATTGGGCCTAAAATTTGTTGATTGCCATTTTCTGGCGACTGGCACGAAAAAACGGATATCCATAAGAATCCAATAGTCGCCAGAAAACGAAGTGAGCTGCGTAAACGATGAAAAACTGTCATCACATTTTGTTGTTGAGTGAAAATTTAGTGTGAATTAAACAATGAAAGTCTTTAAAAAGTTTAAGAGAACAAACCTGAAAGATTCAATTTTTTGTGTCGGGAATTTGGCTTCTCATCCTGAATGTCCATTCCTGTTTTTATAAATGAATTTTCTTACGACACAAAAGTATGAATATAAGTAATTCAATACCTAAATGATTAAAATATTTAGGCGAATTACTTGTTTTTAGTGATTTTAAAGTAATTGAAACTTGTCAGGAAGGGGTAAATGGCTCATAATCAAGAATAAAAAAAGAACATCACTCAGGTTTTTTAGATACTTTCCCCTGAGTGATGTAAAACTGAGCAACAGTATCTGATTAAATTCGCTCTTGATAAAGAATTTTCCGGAAAGAAAATCAACCCAGATCGCCTACGCCTTCCGAGCGTTTTCTGAGTTCATCGGCTATCTCAACAAACTCGTTAACATTCATCTCTTTGATGTAAACCAGTCCGTGTGAGGCTCTTACAAGTGGGCTTGGATTTTCGTAGAAAAAGTTTTTACCGAGCAGCAACTGGATTTGTTTGAGCTGTTTGACCCAGGTCATGCGGGTTAATTCGCTGAAGGCACCATCGTATTCGAAGCTTGGGAAGGATGCATTTACCTGACTGAGATAGCTCTCGGCAAAAGATTTTTCGAGGACGGCCAACGAGTTGAGTGAGACGGGTACGATGAGGTCGGCATCGGCAGGATGGAAACGATACCATACGTTGCGATAACCCAGAATGCGAAGTTTGGATAAATCGGCTTCTTTTGACCATTCCTGCACCGCTCCGGCAATGGCTTGCAAAACCTTGTAATGGGTGTCGGGGCCGCTGCCCTCGGGGTCCAAAGCTAAGCTGATGATCGTGGGATTCAGTTGGCGAAGCTGGGCAAGGATGGGCAGCATATCGCGATCTTTTTCCGGATTTTCGGTAAAGATTTCTCCTTTGTAAAACCCAAGCCTCAAATGATGCACATTTTTTACCTGCACACCATAATATGCCCAAACCAATTCTTCCTCAAACTCACGGAGCATCCCTTTCAGGGTCTGAATGTCTGGCGGATTCTTACTGCCATCATAGCTTTGACGAAGCAAATCGGTTGTATTTGTCAAGGTTTCAATCAGTTGCCCGATGTCTTTGATTTTCCAAATCTCCACTGATGCCCTGACGATGCGGTGACAAAGTCCCCGTCGTTTTCCATAGTCATTGCCACTGGCCACATTGTTCAGAAAATGATAAACGTCCTTATCCCATTTATAGGCGTATCCTTTCTCGAAAAAGTCGGGATAGTTCACCATTTGAATCTCGCCGTTTTGAAGAAAACGTAAAGTGTCGTGAAGGGCATCGAGCAGAAAATGATTGGTCACTGCAGTAAAACCGGAGGTCATCACTGCAAAATGAATGTCGTTGGAAGCGTGGCGTAGCTGTCTGATGGTGTAAGGCATGATACCCAGCATAATGTCGTCGTGATGCGGCCCGGTGTGATAAATCACCTGATTTTCATCACGCTGCATTCCTCTGTACAGCTTATTTTTGATAGATTCAACAACCGATGTAACTGTGTTTTCATTCAGATTGGGGATCAGCGAACACCAAGGATCGGCTTTCAAATCGTCCAATGTCAGATGATGGCCATATTTATTGAGTTTTTGGCAAAGGTTGATGACCGCTTTTTCGGTTTTTACATGATTCCATTTTCCTTGTGTGTAATAGCGTTCAATGGAGTCGCTGAGCTGTGCAGCGGCGCCTTCGGTCAGATAAAAGCGTGCATTGGGCAGACGCTGGAGCACTGTAGCCGGATAAACGCTGTTCATCTCGTTTTCGAGAGCTGCTTTCACCACATCGGCTTTTGCTTCACCGGCTGCAAAAATAATGGCTACTGCATCGGGTTTGTATGTGATGGTCTCTAAACCAATGGTAATCACCAAACGATGTCGCGACACTTCGATGCCGCCAAGATCGCCGGCAGCCACGGCTTGTGTCTCAAAATTAGTTTGTGTGAGACGGGTGGTAGAATAAAGGTCGGAGCCGCGTGTGTTGAAAGCGATGTGTCCGTCGGGGCCGATACCCCCCAAAAAGAAACCAATACCTCCTTTGTCGCGGATTTTCTTTTCGTAATCCGAACACCAGTTGTCAATACAAAAGATCGAAGCTTTCTGTATCTCCTCTTGCACTGACTTGGCTTCGCGGTAGCGCAGGCTCAGGTCAATGGTCGAGTCGGGGAAAACTTCGCTGTAATGTTTGCCTTGTGACAGAGGAATCTCGTCGGAATTGATTAAAAGTGCTTTTTCGGGATCGAGGCCAAAACCCTTGATGTAAAAATGATTGACATAGTTGTAAAACGAGTTGTGTTGCAGTGGCGATATAGGATAAAATTCATCAATCTGCACAAACTGCAACCCTCTGAGGTCTGGCTTCCGGAGATTACTGATCCCGTATTCGGCAAAAAGCCGGCGTATCTTATCGGTATGCCAGTTTTCGAGAATATGATGGGTGTATTTGATGAAATATTCCGGCGTTTTGCCAGTGGGCAGGCTGATGACCCCTTCGGGGTTTTCCGATGCCCATTCCAAAAAACGCAGCGAGGTCAGGATGCCTAATTTAGGGAAGTCATGTGTAATAAGGTATGGTGTTCGAGTGCTGATTTTTTCGATGCCCGAAGCCCGAATGAAGGCTTGCTCAACTTCTGTGAAATGGGTCTGTTTCATCGGTTTAAATATTTGAGGTGATGTTGGCACAAAAATAGAAAAAAGCAGGGTGCACAATTGCTTACCCTGCTTGGTCACTAACCATTTTATTCAAAACAACCTCGAAAGGTTTCATTTCTTTGTTTGAGTATGAAAGTTTTTTTGCTTCATTTCGTGCTGCCGACTGCATGTGTTGAGTCGGCAGCACGTCAAAGCAAATTTTTATCAGTGTTTGGCCCACCAAAGCGGCGTTAGCACAGCATCGGCTCCGCCGAGGAAGGAAACAGCTTGCTGATAACCTTGGGGGTTACTGTTTTCTAAGCTTGATGGGTATTTCAGTCGTTGCGGGAAGTTGGCAATGGAGTTCTCCATATAGTTACTGCTGTTCAGGTTGGGCAGCGTGGGGATTGGCAACTCAACAGCCGGGTTGTCGAAGAAGGGCAGACCGAGTCGGCGATGGTCGTTCCAGACTTCAAGAGGCAACCAGGGATATTGAGCCAGATATTTCTGGGTAATGATCTTGCTGAGCTGATCGTTACGTACGGCGCCGCCTTTATAGATTGTATTTGAAGGATAGTGGAAGGTATAGGTACCGGTTTCTCCTGTATAACCATTTACGTATGATTTGGCAACGGTAGCTGGAGCTTCAGTGGTGTGTGTCCAACTGACAGATGTTCCCACATTGTTATAACTTGTTGAGTTGAGATAGTCGTTCAGGAAATTATCCACACCAAAGTAGTAGAAACTGGCAGCAATACCGCTTTCATAAGCTGTTTTGGCGTCAACAGGGGTTGACCAGCCTCTTAGGGCAGCTTCAGCAATCAGGAAGTAGGTTTCCCAAGGTCCAAAGAACACCCGCTCGCTTGCGCTCCTGAAATGTTGACTCATGCGAGGCATGGTTCCTACATAAGTTGATACCTGATTTTTTGGCCCTTTGGGTCCCCAGTTGCCAAGAGGCGAAGCGTTGAAACAAAATTTGGCATCAATGGTGACCAACACATCATCGTTATCAAGATTGAAAAGGTTGCGTTGGGTGTTCATAGCATCGGTTGTCCACGAGGGATAGGTGCAGAAGTCAGGGTTGTCGAACCAACCTGGCAGGATGAAATCCCGATAGGCTCTCGGGTCAATAGTGGTGGGTACACCATCGAGCCAGAAGCCGGCGGCCGGATCGTTGGTTGCGGTGGCAATATGGTTCTCATAACGAATGCCAAGATAGTCATCCGGTTTGATGTAAGGATGGATCTCGGCGGGAAGCTGATCAGCTGAAGAGATGCCGCCAAGTCCGACTAGAATATTTCTCATGGAGGTAGAAATGGTTTGTGAGTTCCATTCGCGCGACATCACCGGTGACAAAGCATCCCATCCGCCATCGCGTTCGGCCACCTTGAAAGCATCGTCCCAGCTAAGGATGATGTCGCTGCCATTAACGGCTTCCTGAAACTGTTCTTTGGCATAATCTGGAGCCACTTCCGAAAGACGCATGGCAAGTCTCATACGCATTGAATTGGCATATTTTCTCCATTTTTTATAGTCAAAACCATAGGCTTTGTCGAATTTCGAAGCATCAGGAGAGGTTTTTTCAGGATCAATTTTTGATGCGGCATCTTTTAACTCACTGATCATGAATTCATAAACGGTTTTTAGGTCTTTAAACTCGGGGTTTGTTCCCTGGAAACCATCAATAGGCATTGGGCCGAAATTGTCGGCAAATTCACTCATCAGATAAACTCGCCAGATGCGTGCAACATGCATCATGTTGGACGTATAAGCAAAAGCTGAGCCATCGTCAATCTTGGCTTGCGCAACAGTAATGGCGCTGGTGGCGTCTTTCAGCCATCCCGAAAGGTAGCGGTAATAGTCAGAGCTCCAGCCATCGTCGTAGTCGCCCCACGAAAGAGCACCGTTAGTGCGGTCAAAACGGGCCGCATTTTTCCAATAGAGGACAAAGGCGCGTTCAGCCACATGGGGATCCATTTGGGCACCGGTAATGGAATTGTTGATGAAATATTCAACCTGAACCTGGTCAATGCTGGCGGCTTTGGGGTTGACGTTCACATCCAGAAAATCCTTCTTACAGGCGTTGAAAACAAGACCAGCTGCAAGGAGGATGAAAGTATATTTGATAATTCGTTTCATATTGCTTTACTTTTAGAATGATACACTAAGGTTAAACAAAAACGTCCGGTTCGACGGGGGTGCAGCGTTTTCAAAGCCGAGTGCGTTGGTACCTGTTGCAAATACAGCTTCGGGGTCAACACCGTTGAGGTAGCTCTTGATGAGCCATACATTGTTCATGGTAGCACCAATTTTTACGGACTGGAACGGGGTGTTATTCAGTAGGCTGCGTGGTAAATCATAGCTGAGGTTAACGTACCGTAAACGGATGCTGGTAGCATCATAAATATTGGCCTCGGTGATACCAAGATTACCTGTTCCGGCCACAGTCTGCCAATATTGCTGTTGGGTGATTTCTACATCGTTGGTACGGTATGTGCCATCGCCATTGTCAATCACTCCGGCTACAACGAGTTTTGGCCTTTGGCCGTCAACAACCGTAGCATCGGCAGTTCCGTAAAACTGCATCTGCTGATTGGTCTGCGAGAAAATATAACCTCCAAAACGACCGTCAAACATAAATCCGAGATTGAATCCTTTGTACGATAAAGTGTTGGTAAAACCTAACATTGCATCGGGTTGTTGGCTGCCAAAGGCTTTTGGGTCGTTGTTAACCTGCGGCAATCCGTTGGCGTCAACAATCATTTGTCCAAAATGTGGACTGGCTTTATCGTCAACTCGCAAGAAACTTGTACCATAAATCACACCATAATCTTTACCAACTTCGGCTACAATTTTCAGATTGTCGAAACCACCCAGCGTGTAAATGTCAACATCATCAGTCAATTTTTCAATGGTATTGCGGTTGTGCGAGTAGTTAAACTGGGCTGTCCAGCTCAAGCCTTTAGGATTGTCAAGGATTTTTCCGTTTGCCATAAACTCAAAACCTTGATTTTGAATGTCTCCTGCATTGATTTTTTTGAAATCATAACCACTCAGGGGGTCCATCGGCAGGTTAATCAACTGATTGGTGGCGTTCGATTTATATAAGGTAAAGTCAAGACCCAAACGGTTTTTGAAGAAACGAACATCGGCTCCAATTTCTTTTGACGAGATTAATTCGCTCTTGACATTGGGATCGAGCAAAATGTTACCGGTGGTGGCCGTTGTATTTCCCAATGGGTCGTTTCCAATGCTGTAGGTATTATATAACTCATAAGGATTCAGTGAGTTACCAACTTGGGCAAGGGAAGCACGAACGCGGGCAAAGGTCAGCCACCAGGGAATAGATTTATCTAATTTTTCCATCATGTCGGTGATTACCCACGATACACTGACCGAAGGATAGGCAAATGAGCGATTCTCTTTGCTCAGGGTTGACGACCAGTCGTTACGTAATGTACCATCAAGGAACACATAGCCGTCCCAATTGAGTTGTAAGGTCCCATAAGCCGAGAGAATACGTTTCTGATAAAATCCTTCGCTGACGGTAGGTTTGGTTTTGCCGTTATTGAGGGCAAAAAGGTTGGGCACTTCTAATTCGCCCGAACTGCCACTGATGGACGAAAATTGCTGATCCATGATGTTTCCGCCCACCGAAGCGCTACCGCCTACTTTCGAGAAGATATTGTCTTTTTTTGCGGTGAACAGGGTGCTGAAGTTGTTTTCAAAGAAGGTTTCTTTGCCCATACTGAAAGCGCCATTGGGCTGGATGGGACTTCCGGCATAACGTTTGCCTTCGGTATTAGTGGTGTAAATGTCGGAACTGGCATTCAATTCGCCAGAGAGCCATTCGTTAAAATGATGTTTCAATGAGGTGAAGAGCAGGAAACGATCGCGGATATCACTGTTCAGGGCATATCTGGATGTCCAGTACGGATTAATTTGATTACTCCCGCCATACCACAGCATTTTGCCTGCGTCGTTCGTAGCGGCATCAAACTGGGTGATGTCCATGCTTCTGGGCATCAGATACATGGTGTAGAACGGATTCTGGTAGTTGTGCCCGAGCAATGGCCTGTTTTTGGCTTCTGCTTTCAGATATTGGATCTTAGTATCAATACTCCAGTTTTTCTTGTTACCAAAATTGGAGAAGGCACGTGTGGTGAGGTTGGTTTTAATGAGCTCCGCGCCCGGGATAATACTTTTTTCGTCGCTGCGCGAGAAAGAGGTATAGATAGAGGTATTGTCGTATTCTTGTTGGAACGACAGGATGTAGTTTTGGGAAGTCCCGCGGTCGAAAAAGTTTTTCACGTTATCGTGGGCAGCTAAGTTTTCATCTTTTCCATCCCAGTTGGTGATTTTTTGTCCGGTGATCTCAGGGCCCCAACTGTAGTTGGACATGTTGTCGAACACTCCGTCAGAGCCTTGTCCGAACTTATCCTGCATTTTAGGATGAGTGAAAGCCGATTCGGTGCCGAGTGAGGTGGTAAAGGTGACTCCAAGGCCTGGCTTGCGCGAACCTTTTTTAGTGGTGATGAGGATGACTCCGTTCCCGGCACGTGAACCATAAAGCGCAGCAGCCGAGGCGCCTTTGAGCACCGAGATGTTCTCGATGTCGTCAGGGTTGAGGTCGGCAATCCCACTACCCATGTCGAGCGAAGGATTCCAATAGTCGTTATTTTCACGACCGGTGAAGTTATTCAACGGCTGACCATCAACTACAATCAGCGGTTGGTTGTCGCCGGTGAGCGAACTCTGACCTCTTAACAACATTTTTGACGATCCGGCAGGACCATTGCTCGAACGAACTATCTGCAGACCGGCAACTTTACCCGTAAGAGCAAGGCTCACGTTTTTTTCGCGTGACTCGGCCAATTCGCTGCCTTGAACATCCTGTAAAGCATAACCCAGCGATTTCTTTTCGCGCTTAATCCCAAGAGCCGTAACAACAACTTCATCCAATTTTTGGCTGTCGGTGGCCATCACTACATTGATGACTGTGGAGGTGCCAACGGTCACGTTCTGGGAGATCATCCCAACGTAGGAGAATTGCAACACCTGACCCTGTTTCGCTTTGATGGTGTATTTACCATCAAAATCGGTTGTTGTGCCAATGGTGGTGCCCTGAATCCGTACTGTAACCCCCGGCAGGCCAAAGCCATCCTCCGCACTGGTTACCGTTCCGGTGATGCTGTGGTCCTGAGCATAAAGTCTCAGACTCGCAATCCCCAGCATGAAACAAAAAAGCAAGGACAATTTTCGCATAATTGAATTGTTTTTGGTTAATAAGAATGAAATATCCATAAGCTTTAATCATACCCACTGTAATGAATATAGTTTCGACC
>JACFNF010000036.1 GCA_019454985.1 Bacteroidales bacterium | reverse complement strand
GTTTTCATGCAGCAAATATACAAATATTGCTGATATAATTGGAACTTAGCCACAAATGTTTAATTTTATGTTAAAAAAATTTAGATCTTCATCATGGCACTAATCCAAAGGGGTATCATCCGTTTGCGTTCCATCATCAGTTGGATGAATTGATCGTCGCTTTCGCCACCAATAGATTTTAATATAGGAGAGGTAACAAATGGAAAGACAATCAGACTCATCAGATTCATAAAGAAGTGAAATGAATTTGGCTGTGCAATTTTCCCTTCTGACACATATTCATTGTATTGTCTGTAGAATACCGAATTGACAAACAGTTCTTTAACCGGAAGTTTGTCCAGTAATTTTGATGCGTCGTTGCGCAATTCGCTCAGGATAAAGATGGGAACATGCGGCTCTTTTATAACAAAGTCAATATAGGTGGAAGCCATCATTTCCACTTTTTTTTCTAAAGAAGTCTTTTCTTCGTTCATGATAACACCCATTTGTTCGATGAATTCATAAACGGTTTCCACCATGATAATATGAAAGAGTTTTTCCTTGCTTCGATAATAATAATTCAGCAAAGCCAAATTGATGTTGGCTTCAACGGCAATGTCCCTCGTCCGGGTAGCTGCATATCCTTTCTGATAAAAAATGGATCGGGCAACCTGTTTGATCCGCTCTTCGGTTGTTGTGTCACCCGACTTTTCTCCGTTAACCTCTTTCATTTTCGAAAAAATTTCGATTCAGGCGACAAATATAGAACTGTTTTTTAAGATTCTCCAAATATTTTAATCATTTGAGTAAATATTTTTTAATAATTTAGTTTAATCTTGCGTAATAGCTTGAAAAATGAATGTAACATATTAATAATGAATTATTTAAAAAATTGCGGATGTTTCGGGTAGATGAGGCAATTTTCATTTTGGCCAGCGATATATTTTGTCTCAGGCGTTAAAAATCACCTGCATTTACCGGAAATCATAGTTTGATTCGGTTGGCCCCTTTGTTCATCACATTGATTTTTGGTACTTAACATCAAGGAGAAAGTGCAGAAAGAAAGGTTTTTTGGCTGCTATGGAATGGGGATTTAAATCTTACGCGAACACGCTCAAAAAAACATCTTCAAAAATCTCCTTTAAAAAAGCGAGTTTCAACCCAAAAACGAATAAACAACTCAACAACTAAACACAGAAAACCCTCAAAACTTCCCCTGGCCAATACCTCATCGAATGAGAGCGAGTAGTTGCGAAAAGATAATCATCAGCACTAAAGCAGTTGGATAAACAGTGGCATAACCCACCGATGGTGCGTCGCTTTCGGTTTTGCTGTCAATGGCTGCTAATCCCGGCGTGCTGGTCATGGCTCCGGTGATGACCCCCAACAGGCTCAAAAAATTCATTTTCATGACCCAGTGGCCGATAGCTAATCCGGCCACCATGGGCAGGGTGGTGATAACGGCACCGATCAGGATAAGTTGGAAGCCGTTTTCGGATAGAGTCTGGCCAATCTCACTCCCGGCGCTTGTTCCCACACTGGCCATGAAAAGCAATAACCCGAGTTTGCGAAGCAGTTGATTGCCACTGCCCGACATAGACCATAAAATAGGGCCTGTTCGTCCAATATTGCTTAAAACCAATGCTGTGGTAAGTACCCCACCGGTAAGCCCAAGGCTGAAATTGAACAGGTTTCCAACGGGGATTGAGATGGAGCCTACCAGAATGCCCAATACAACGCCAAGCGAGATGGGTAAGAAATTTGTTTCGGACAGGCGTTTTTCGTCGTTTCCCAGTAGGCGCATCACTTCCTGAATTTCCTGGCTTGAGCCGGAAATGAGTAATTTATCACCAAATCTCAACTTGCTGTGAGGTAGTGGGTTAAGGTCAATCCCACTCCTGCGGATGCGGGTGATGGTGGCATTATAAGCTGTCAGGTTGAGTTCACGGATACTCTTGCTCACCACATTTTTATTGGTAACGAGCACCCAACTCACCGTAAACCGGCCATCGAACGGGAGATCAATCTGCACTGCCTCGCCGAGCAGTAGTTCTAATCGCGCGATGGCCTGTGCATCGCCAACTACTTTTACAAAGTCACCCGCAAAAAGGCGAGTTGTGGCCGAAGGGGCCACCACATTGCCGTCGTGACTCACGCGCGAAATCACTCCTCCTGTGATGCGGCGGATGTCAATATCTTTGATAAACTTCCCGTGTATATTGGAATTTGTGATCTTCAGTACGCGGTTGGTCAGCTCAGGGTTTTCTTCGTGCAATTGTGCCAGATAGTCGTTTTCTTCGTTGTGCAAATCAATTTTAAACCAACGCGGAACAAACTGCACGAACAAGATAACCAACACCACGCCGGCAGGATAGGCAATGCCGTAGCCGACGGCGGTGATGGGCGATCCGGTGGCTTCTACTGCGGCCGCAAGTCCGGGAGTGCTGGTGAGTGCGCCGTTGAACAATCCTACACCCATATCCACAGGCACATCCAAAAAATGGATGGCGACAAAGGTGAGCGCTGCAGCAACGCTGATGACGACAAAGCCGATGGCAACCAGTTGTTTGCCATAACGCAGCACAGCATCAAAAAATCCAGGCCCGGCCTGAATGCCAATGGTAAAGATAAACAACAGCAAACCAAGGGTTTGGAATACCGGCGGGACGGTATAGCCAAAATGTCCCAACAGCATGGCCACAAAAATAACTGCCGACGAATCGAGCGAAAAGCCTTTATATTTAAGACTTCCGAGCATTAGCCCAAAGCTTAGGATGACAAAAAGAACAAAATAACCCTGATGCAGTGTTTCGAGCATGGTTCAAAGGTTTAGCGTTAACCAACAGCATTCATGGTGTTGGCCAAAATACAAAAGAACAAAATTAGAGATTAATGGCTTTGGTTTCACCGGTTGGTGCTGCGATATCCATTATTCCCGATTTTGAGGTGGGGTTAAGCCTTTTCTGCGTATTTTTACGGCATGAAATCATTAAAATCTCTTTTATGAACGAAATCAAAACCTACATCGAAAGCAACAAATCCCGTTTTCTTGAAGAACTTTTCGGGCTGATACGGATTCCTTCCATCAGTTCGCTCAGTGAGCATAAGGCCGATATGGTGAGGGCCGCCGAATATTGGGCCGACAGTATTCTCAAAGCCGGAGCCGACAAGGCTGTGGTGATGCCTTCGGACGGCAACCCGGTGGTCTATGGCGAAAAAATCATTGATCCGAAACTGCCTACCGTGTTGGTGTATGGTCATTACGACGTGATGCCCGTGGATCCCATTGAGTTGTGGAAAAGCCCGCCTTTTGAACCCGAGGTTCGCGAAGGCCGGATTTGGGCGCGTGGCGCCGACGACGATAAAGGACAGGCGTTCATGCATGCCAAAGCTTTTGAGGCATTGGTGAAAACAGGAAATCTGGCCTGTAACGTGAAGTTTATGATCGAAGGCGAAGAAGAAATTGGCTCGCCCAACCTTGGAAAATGGTGCAGCGAACATAAAGAAATGTTGAAAGCCGACATCATTTTGGTCTCCGACACCAGTATGATTGGTCGCGATATTCCTTCTATCACCACAGGCTTGCGTGGTTTAGCGTATTGGCAGGTGGAAGTAACAGGACCTAACCGCGACCTGCATTCCGGGCTTTTTGGCGGCGCTGTGGCTAACCCTATCAATATTTTGGCCAAGATGGTGGCTTCGATTACCGATGAAAACAACCATATCACCATACCCGGTTTTTATGACGATGTGCTGGAAGCCTCGCCAGCCGAACGTGAGCTGCTGAACCGTGCTCCTTTCAGCGAAGAAGCTTATAAAACAGCCCTCGATATTGATGAACTTCATGGCGAAAAGGGCTATACAACCATCGAGCGCACCGGTATCAGGCCCTCGTTCGACCTGTGTGGCATCTGGGGCGGATACACAGGAGAAGGCGCTAAAACGGTTCTGCCTTCCAAAGCTTATGCGAAAATCTCGAGCCGATTGGTACCAAACCAACATCATAAAAAGATTGAGGTGCTATTTAAGGAGCATTTTGAGAAAATTGCACCAAAATCTGTGAAAGTGAAAGTGGAATACCTACACGGCGGCCAGGCCTATGTGTGCCCGATTGACATACCGGCATACAAGGCAGCCGAAAAAGCGTATATGCAAACCTTTGGAAAACAGCCGATTCCAACCCGAAGCGGCGGCAGTATTCCCATTATCTCCACATTCGAAGAGATTCTGGGAATCAAATCAGTGCTGATGGGATTTGGCCTCGAATCAGACGCCATTCACTCGCCCAACGAGAATTATCCGTTGGAGAATTTCTACAAAGGGATTGAAACAATCACCTGGTTTTATCACTATTTTGCCGGTGGCCAACCGGTCTAAAAACTCGATATCAAAGCAAAAAGAGAGGCTGCCCAAAGGGTGGCCTCTCTTTTTATCATTGGTCGAACAGAATTATTCTTTGTAACTAAATTGATCTTTCAGGCGGATATCATCGGAAGCCGAACCAATCATCAGCAGAAACTCGCCGGCTTCGGGAGCCCATGTTTCATCCAACCGCCAAAAAGCCAGGTCGTTGGCTGTGATCTTGAAATTCACTTTTTTACTTTCGCCTTTGGCAAGAAATACTTTTTCAAACCCTTTAAGTTGCATCATCGGACGGCTAATGCCTTTTCCGGCAATGTCGCGAATATAGAGCTGAACCACTTCTTCTCCGTCATAATTGCCTGTATTGGTGATGGTCACGCTAATGTCGAGGGATTCATTTTTGGTGATTTCTTTTTTGTTGAGCTGCAAGTTGTCATAGCGGAACTCGGTGTAACTTAGCCCTTTGCCAAAGGCGAAAAGCGGAGCATTCGGGATATCGCGGTATTTTGTACTGAATCCTTCCGGATTGGGGTCGTAGGGGCGTCCGGAGTTGAGTTGTTCATAATAAATTGGCACCTGACCCACATGATAGGGGAAGGAGGCTGGAAGTTTGCCCGAGGGGTTGTAGTCGCCAAACAGAACATCGGCAATAGCGTGTCCGGCTTCAGAACCGGGCAGCCAACACACAAGCAGGGCATCAGCCTGGTCAACCACATCGGTGAGCACCATCGGGCGACCGTTGAAAAGCGTCAACACAATGGGTTTGCCGGTTTTGTGAATTTCGGCCAGCAACTCGGCTTGTAGGCCCTTGAGCGAGATATCGGCATAGCTGCGGCATTCGCCCGACATAAAGGCTGTTTCGCCCAGAGCCATCACCACCACATCGGCCTGGTGGGCAATGGCAATGGCTTCGGCAAATCCGCTCCGGTCGGTGTTGTTCACTTCCAACTGGCTGAAGAAATGCTGTTTTGAATTGTTCACTAAGCGGCAACCTTCGGCATACAGCACTTTGCTGTCGTTTCCAACGGCCTGTCGGATGCCATCGAGGAGCGAAACGGCAGAGTTTGATTCCGCAATTCCACGCCAGTTGCCCAGAGGCGAATCGTTGTCGTCGGCCAAGGGCCCTATGACTGCGATGGTGCTGCCTTTCTTGGGCAAAGGAAGCACTTTGTTGTCGTTTTTCAGCAGGACAAGACTCTTGCGGGCAATTTCGCGCGAAGCTTTGAGATGGTCGGGATGCAGGGTAAGCTCGTCTTGTTTTTTCTTGTCACAATATTGATAAGGATGGTCGAACAATCCCAATTGATACTTCACGCGCAGAATGCGTGATACCATCTCGTCAATTTGCTGAATGCTGATTTTCTTGTCGTCCAAGAGTTTTTTTATCTCGTTAATATAGATACGCCCTTCCATATCCATGTCAACGCCGGCATTGATGCCGGTTTCGGCCACATCGTAAGCTGTTTCCACATTGCCGTGAGGGAGCATCTCGCCTAAGGAGTTCCAGTCCGAGACCACAAAACCTTTGAATCCCCATTCCTTGCGAAGGATATCGGTAAGCAGCCATTTGTTGCCCGAGGCAGGCACGCCGTTAATGGTGTTGAACGACGACATGAAGGTGGCCACCCCGGCATCGAGTGCAGCTTTAAAAGGCGGGAAGATCACTTCGCGCAGGCTTCTTTCCGAAATGTCAACGGCGGCATAGTCGCGTCCGGCCACCGATGCGCCATAGGCAGCAAAATGTTTGGCGCAGGCTGCAATGGTGTTTGGCGCAGCAAGGTCATTGCCCTGAAAGCCTTTTACCCGGGCAATGGCGGCTTGTTCGTTCAGATAAACATCTTCGCCGGCGCCTTCCATGATGCGCCCCCATCGGGCATCGCGCGAAATGTCAACCATTGGCGCAAAGGTCCAGTGAAGCCCGTTGGCAGAGGCTTCAATAGCTGCAATGCGCGCACTTTTTTCCATGGCAGCACGGTCGAAACTGGCAGCCTCGGCTAAGGGAATGGGAAACATGGTCTTAAACCCATGGATGACATCATAACCAAAAATGAGCGGGATGCCCAATCGCGACTTTTCAACGGCAATGGTTTGCAGTCGTCGTGTTTCGTCTGCTCCCAACACGTTCAGGAAGCTGCCGATTTGGCCTTGTTCGATCATTTGATCGAAACTCTGGGCTTCGCGGCTATTGGCTCCGGCACCGGTTTGATAATAAGGATTACTCAGTTGGTTGAGCTGAGCCACTTTTTCGTCAAGGGTCATTTTTTTTAACAGGGCATGTACTTTTGCATCAATCGCATCCTGTGAGGCAATTTGTGAATTGGCTTTTTGCAGAAAAGAAAAGCCGAACAAAAGCAGGAAGATCGGTAAAAGGATTCTTTTCATAATGTCGTAAAATTTGAAGTAAAGATAGGGCAAATCCGGCGACTGTGGACAAAGTCCTATCTTCTGTATCCGTCTGAAATGCCCTCTGTACGCAGAAAGTCAGAAAGAAGTGAAATTTTTGACGTATTTTCAATTTCTTTCCGATTCAGGTTTGAGCATCTAAAAAGAAGCTGCCCCGTCGGGAAAGACAGGGCAGCTTCAAACCAAAACAAATTAATAAGCGAACAATTGCCCCTTGCGAGAGGGCAATTGTCCTCTTTTTACTTATTCGATGACCACTTTACGTGTTTCCACGGCATTGGTAGTGTGGATATGCAGCACATAAAGTCCGGCTTTCACACCGTTGAGATTGAGCTGAATCTTATCCTGGTTGTTGACTATCCTGCTGATGATCAACTGCCCGGAGGCATTCGTGAGTTCTACCTTTGTCAGTTTGGATCCTTCGATATTCAGGATTTCATTGGCCGGAATTGGATAAACCTTCGAGGTCGGTGAAACATTCTGATCGTTCAGGCCGACAACCACATCCACGCAGGCTTCGTTGGTGGGATCCGACTCGCCACATTCCTGATAAACGGCCGTCACTTGATAGCAGTGCAGGTTGATCTGCATCTCGGTGTAGGAATATTCCGTGCCGCTCCAGAGCGATTCCAGGAGCTGTCCCTGATGGTAGATGTTGTATCCCAACAATGTTCCACGGCTGCCCCATTCGGGTGCGCCGGTCTGAATCGGGCTTGCCGTTGGGATGAGTACCGGAGTTTCGTCGGGGATAATGTTTGTGGCTTCTGGTGCGACAGAAATCTTGGCGCCTGCAACTCCTTGAGCCCTGATCATACCATTCTGACTGAAACCGGAATCTTCCCATTTGGTCCAGGCGTTGCCAGTGTAGTTGCTTGAGTAGTAGTGCGTGTTGGGCTGATACACATAAGGAGCACCTGTGCCATCGTCAATACCAAGTCCAACAAATCCGTTATACGCCACGCCAAGGAAGAAACCATTAGGTGCGCTGATGGGTTGCGGGAAGGTAAAGGTATTCCAGACCCCATCGGTATTTGTTGCTGAACCTGAATACAATACATCGGTACCATTGGGCATGCCTGCCGGGGTGAGCCCCAAAACATATAGTTGAACCGTGGCATGAGGGCCTCCTCCGTTCGGATCATCACTCAGCAGCCAGCTCATCTGATCGAGGGTGGCTGCCTGTGGGTGAGCAGCACCAAGAACGCCGTTCAGTGTGCCCGACTGAAAACCCAACTGACCGGTGCGAACGCCGTCGTCGTAACGAAACTCAACGCTTGGCTGTTGGTTCCAGATGAGGTTGACCTTGTTAGGATTGCTGTCGTCAATCCAGGCTTCCAGATTTTCGGGAGCCGGACAATCAACCTGGGTAATGCTTACCTGTACCGTATTGCTAGGCTGCGATTCGCATCCGTTGCTCCATACCGATGTTACATGATAGCTGTGTGTGCCAACGGCAACATTGTTGTCGCTGTACGATACGGGAACCACCGGATTGGTATTGAGTTTATTACCGTTACGGTAAATGTTGTATCCCAACAAAACCCTTGGGTTGCCTTCAACAGCCATATCCTCGTGCTGAACAGCTACCAAAAGTGAGGTTGCTGATTTGCGGAAAGGTTCATCGCTCAACGGGAGGAGCTGGTAGCTTCGCATATCAACACTCTCGACAAGCCCTCTCACACTCCAGTTGTAGTTGAGGGTGGGGGCAACTTCGAGCAGTGTTTGCCAGCCTTGTCCGGCAAGGTTAATCATATTGCCTTTACCATCAATGGCAGGGCCGGCGTCGGTTCCTGCCGGATGACCGGTGGTGGTGTTGTTGCGGAAACCAATCCAGAGTTCTTTGGTGGCATCAATGTAAACAGGGATGTCAAGCAAGATTTCGTTCCATGCACCGATAACCGGATTGGTAACCACCTGATCTACTACCATATTGGCAGGGCCGCTGATGTTACCGCCGGTCCACACACGTACGGAGTAAGTGCAGTTGGCTTCGCGCGGAACAAACATGACGCGTGTCAGGAATTTACCATTGTGAGCAGTCAGGTCGGCGGGGGCAAAACGCTGTGCTACGTCGAAATCAACGGCTCCACCCGTTCCGATGCTGTTGTTGTTATGAGCGCCGTCCCAGTGAATCCAATCACCATTGCCACCCACAGCAGGTGCAGCCCAGCTTAGGGCGACATTGTTTAGTGTGACATTGGCCTGCAGATTCTGCGGTGCTTCACACTCAAGATTCTGCATCGTGATTTGCAGGGTAGTATTGGTATTTACTTGCTGCGAACCTAATTTGCGCTGATAGTTGGGATGTGTCACGGCCCAGTTGGCTGTGCCGGCCTGGATATTGAAACTTACAGTTCCATTGGCCGGAGTTTGCTGATGTGCTCCATTAAGTACAACTGTTGCACCCTGGATGGCCTCACCCGCACTGTTTTTCACTACGAACACCACATCAACGGTACTGGCCAACACAACGGGAACATTGAGCGGGACATTGCCAACAGTGAAGTTGCCTGTGGCAGGAGTATAACCTGCGTAGGTTACCTCATAATGATAAGCCCCCGGATAAAGTTCGGTCAGTAAGGTACCATTTTGAGTGTATCCATTGGCAACAGACTGTCCTTGCTGGGTAATCTCAACAAATGCGCCATTAACGGCCTGCCCTGTATTGGTGTTCACTGTGAAAGTTACAGGAGTGCCTTGTGGCAGTTCAAAGGGGATTTCGATGGTGTTGGATGTTGCGGTGTAATAATTGGCTTTCACACCGGCCACATGTGATCCGGGAAGAAGGTTATTAAAATCAAACTGATTGTCGTCTAATCCGTTGGCTATTTCTTCGCCGTCAAGATAAACAGTGAATCCATTACCCGGAATAGCGCCGTCCGAAACAACACCAATGCTGATGTCATCAATCAACAAGGCCAGGCCGGTATGGTTGTGCCTGATGGCTACATATTTGGCATCGGCCGGAATCGTATAGCTGAATTTTGTCCAGAACATTGGAACGGTTTCATTTCCGGTGATAAACACAAAGTCGGAGATGCTGTTGCTGGCCGTTGAGTAGCCAATGCGGAAGGTTTCGAGGCCGTAGTTGTCGGTAACGGATTTAGCCCAGAAACTCAGGGTGTAATCGAGGCTGTGTTGCTGTAACTCGCTGATTAACCAGTTGTTTGTACTTCCGGTAGCTGATCCGAAGCCGGCAAAATACTGTTCGCCGGAATGTGCTCCCCAGTAGGCTTGCGACAATGGCGGCGTCGTTTGGGCGCGGTTCATCACCATGAATGCCATCGGCTGACCCATGCCGGGATAATTCACACCGGCAGGATAAACAGTGGGCTGGCCGTCCTGGTCAACAAGTTTCCATGTGCCGACATTGGTTGTGGCAAAAGCTGTATAGCCATCCACATTGTCGAATACCGGTTCCTGATTCCAAAGCAGCCGTGCTTTGCCCGAGGTGAAACCTTCGGTAACCACTTCAACATCGAATGGGTCATCAGTGCGCTCGGTCAGGCTAACCGACATCTGCTGGGTAATTCCTTCCACTTCGAGGTTCACTGCATCGTTCAGATAGGTGTGGAAACCAATGTGATTGATGGTGAGGGTATATATTCCTTTGTAAACATTGTTGATTACAACGCTTCCGTTGCTTCCGACTGTTGCATTATATACATGGTTTGTATTTCCACTGTTGTTGACCAACTTCACCGAAGCGCCTTCCGAAATACCTGCTACGCCTGTATTGGTTTCAACATGAAGCGTAAGGGCAAGACGCATGTCTTTTTCGAGCAGGTTAGATACCGAACGTTTCGAGGTAACCCCGTTGGTATAGTTGGCTTCAACACCAAACTGGTAAGCGCCATAGCCTAATGCACCGAAATTAGTGTCGAGAAAAGCAGTGTCGCTCACGGGCTGGGTGTTGAGTTTTATCCAGTTGGTTTCGGTGCTCTTCCGGCGATAAACGCTGTATGATTCAAACGACTTGGCCGATCTGTTTTCAATCGGAGAAATCATTACTTCAGGTACGCCGGTCTGGAATGGGCTGATTGTCTGCGTAATAAGCTGACTGTCGGATGTCTCTAAGTTTACCAGATAGGATGCCTGGGCTTCCTGGTTTTCGATAGGACCATTAGTGAAGCCTGCTGCACGGATAAAAATGTTGCCGTAAAGTGGTGGCGAAGTGGCGTTTTCTAACGGATTGTAAGAGCCAAGGCCATTGCTCCATTGTCTGCGCGGTTCCCATTCATAAGGTTCACCCTCGCCATCATCATAAGCTAAAAGGGTATAGTTGTTATTGCCCGAAATTCCGAAAAAGAATCCGTTGGGTGCATTGACGGCCTGCGGAAGAGTGTAGCTGTTCCAACCATAGTTGTTGGTAATGTTGGGGAAAGAAGCCAGCACATTGTCCGGATTTGGCGAGCCATCGGCATTGATCCCCAAAATGTTGATATTGATCAAGTCCGATTTGGGATAGTCCGAATTGTATGTGTACCACTGAACGCTTTGTACAATGGCATCATATTGCCAAACCGAACCAGCGGTGATGTTTGGGCTTCCGGGAGTAATGAGAACACCAACGGCTTCGCCATCGTCATAACGGAAAATCATTGGATAAGCCTGCCCGGCTGCAAACCATTTGACTAAGGCATTGTTGCCGCTGGCAGTGGCTGTAACCACATTGGGTGCAGGAGCGTTCTCGAGCAGGGTGATTTGCGGGATGACAAAGTCGTTTTCCGGAACTGAGATTGTTGCATGGTAGGTTTGGTAGCCTTGCAAACTGATTTCGATGGTGTAATTTGTACTACCCCAAACCGAGGCAAAACTGAACTGACCGTTGCTGTCTGTGGTGGTTTCGTAGGTGTCAATACCTGTGATTTTAACACTAGCCGATTGTGCGGGGCTTTGCGAATCGCTCTTGATGACCGAACCGCTGAGGGTGATCATCGGTCGAACGACCATATATGCATAACCCAGATTGAGATTGCCTCCGGGAGCCAGCTCTTTGTTTTCGAACACCACGTCGCTGTAACCATATTTGCTGATGGTGATGGTCAACCCGTTGCCTGCCATCGCATATGGAAATTCATAAAAGCCACTGGCGTTGGTTGTAGTTCTGGCAACTTTGCCGGGAAATGCGGGATTGGTAACCTCCACCGTTGCGCCAACAACAGGAGTATTGTCCGATTGGTAAAGTGCCCAGCCTTTAATATTACCTAACCCCTCGCCTGTGTTAAAAGCAAAACTGGTGATGTTGTAATTGGAATAGGAGTACGGGTAAACCATGTTTTCCGGATCAATCGTCCCCCAGCCGCCATCGGCCATCACCCGTGTGGGACCATAATCGGGCTCCATATAGGCAAATTTGGAAACATCAGCTTTCGAAGTACCTCCATAGTAATATACCGTTACGGCTAAGTTATGCCCGCCGGTATAAACATAAGGAATTGTGAACGGAATCGTGATTTTATCTTTGCCTTCGGGAAAATCAACCTTGCCATCGAAAACAAGTGTCATCTCAGAGGCCGGAATATAAGCGTCGAGGCTGTTGATGTCCGTTTCGGTTACCCAGATTTTGATTTTACGCTGATTCATGGCCTGGCTCAGCGTATAATAATACACGATGCGATCCATGATTCCGCCCGTATTCAATTCGTTTTTGAAATAGAGGGTTTGCGTCAGACTCGACTTTCTGTCTTCTTCAAAATCAATAGGATACAGATTGTAGTATTTGGTATTTGGCGCCAATGGGTAGGTTCCGATATGCTTGATGACCACCGATGGGTTCAGCACTTCGATCGTAAATAGATTGCTTAGGTTGTTCACTTCGTTTTCGTCGGCAGGCCAGTCAATTTTTGCATAAACAGAGTACACACCCACCTGCTGGATAACTAACGGAACATTAAAAGTGGCAATTTCGCCCTGGCTGATATCAGCGCCATCAATCTCAGCAAGAACTGTTTCTGCACCATTGAGATAAGTGGCAATTTGCACTTTATAGTCGCTTCCGTTCACTGGTGAAAGGCCATAGTTTGCCACCTTGACATTGAAGTTAGAGGCAACTCCGGGGTAAAGGTATTCGTTTGTGGTGGAGGCATCGGTGATCATCAGGTCATGTTGCAGCCTGTTCAGCACCGAACCCATCACATCGTCAATAACACCTGGCCAGCTCCACTGACCGTAGAACTGGAAAGCCATGTAATACGTTTCTCCGTCCATCAGGCCATACTGGCTCATATCGTAGCTTTTCTCGGTGTAGTTCATGCTTGGGTCAACAATCTCGTCAATGACGGTGAAGTTGGATGGATCGTTGCCCCCGGTTGAATAGGCGATACGCCATATTTGTCCTTGCTGATTGGCTAACCTTTTAATCCAGTAGCTGAAAAGGTCGCCATCCTGCCAAATCATTTCGGGAGTGATGAGCCAGTCGTTGTAGCTGTTTTGGCCCGGGCTGCCTGCATAAACATCGAGGCCGGCTGCGGCCACACCTGTGTGCGGAACAGTTTGACCCGTAGGTGCAGTGGTGGTGTTTCGAAACCAGCCTTTGCCATCGTTATTGTAGTCAACAACAGTCCAGCCAAGGGGAGGGAAGAGGGTTCCTTCAAAACTTTCGCGAAGCACTCCAAAGCGTAGCCCGCGACCTGTGAGTTGCACGACTTTATTGCCCGGGACACTTTCGTCAACAACAAAAGTAGCTGTTCCTTCTTCAAGCTGTATCTCATCGGGTATGAAGCTAAACTGGAAGTCGTAGCTTTGTCCAATGCCAAGACTGATCGGAAAAGTTGCATTTTTTACGCTGAAAACATCATTGCTGAAAACAATGTCGTTGATCAGGAGTGTGCCGCCGCCATTGTTTTTGGCTGTTACGACCAGAGTTTTTTCAACAGTTGTTTCCACTTGTCCATAATCAAGACTCGTAGGGTTAATGCTGATGATTGGCTCGGTTGGCAGGTCGGCTAGCCAAAACTTGGTGTTGGCAATGGCGTAACTGTCGGAACCTGTCGGAAGATTTTCGGGGTTATAAGGAGATCCGTCGTTGCGCGCGTAACGGCAACGAACCGGCTCGCCGTAATGGTCGGTGGCATAAAACTGGTCACTGCTGCTGCTATATCCCGGCTTTTTCTCAATCACCGTCACGATCAGGTTGTCGGTATTGTTGTAGTAAAAACCGTCTATCGGAATCCAGGTGAAATCGGTGTTCTGCGAGAAGGTTACAGGGCCGTCGAAAACTTTTGTATGACCGGCAAGCTGCTGGGTTGTTGGGAGTTCTGTGAGCTCGGTGTGATTGAGGTAAATCTCCAAAATAACACCAAGATCGGTTGAGGAGCCTGCATAATGATACCCGATACGCTTAATCATCCGGTCGGCAATATTGATTTCTGATTGTAAATAGATCGTCTGCGTAAACGAATATCCATAATATGGTGAAAAAGGGACAAGGCTGTTGGGTTCCGTACCATCACCGACAACTACACTCACCATATTGCTGCCGCGCCCGCTCATGGTGATGCTACGGTCGCCCTGAATACCTTCGTCAAACAAAAAGGTCATGGTTCCACTTAGCAGACTCGTATTGGCAGGGGTGAAACTAACGTTGACTACTTTCGTTTCGAGCATGCCCAACTGGATGGGAAAAGTAATGCCACTCACTTCAAAAGCAGGATTACTACTTTGGAAACCGGTGATGACCAGCATGTCAACTCCGGCATTTTTAAGAAGTACCGGAAGCGAAGCTGTTGTACCGATTTCGACATCGCCAAAATCAAGATGACTGGGTGTGATAACCGATATTGCAGGCCCTGTGGGCATTTCGTCGAACCAAAGCTTGGTATTCGGACGTACCGGAACCTGGTATGAGGAGGGAAGGTTGTCGGGCGAATAAGGCGAGCTGTCGTTCCAGGCGCCAATGCACAAAGCCTGACCTTCGTCAACCGGTGTAGAATAAAACTGATCCGACGAAGAATTGTATCCGGGCTTTTTCTCGATTACTGTAATAATCAGGTTATCGGTGTTGTTATAATAAAAAGGTAAGGTCTCGATGACTGAATATTCATCTCCCGCATGAAGCGTCCAGGGACCGTCATACACTTTTTGATGCCCTGTCAGCGGTACCGTATTGGTGAGTGTATTGAGCGAGGAATGAGAGATCCATATCTCGATCTCAAGCTCAAGGCCTGAGTCGCTGCCCGCATATTGATAACCGATTTTGTTGATTACCTTCTGCGAAACATTGATTTCCGA
The DNA here is from genome assembly GCA_019454985.1 of Bacteroidales bacterium. Classification (GTDB taxonomy): domain Bacteria; phylum Bacteroidota; class Bacteroidia; order Bacteroidales; family F082; genus JALNZU01. The sequence goes on along the minus strand of JACFNF010000036.1, from coordinate 4,061 downwards.
CTGGAAATAAAGGGTTTGAGTGAACGAATATCCGTACCAGGGTGTGACGGGTGCATTCATCGTCATTTCGGTGCCGGTACCAATCACTACGGGATCAACTGTCAGCGTACCTTTTAACGAGGGCTTGTCCGGAAAGGGGACGGCCTGGCTGCCAAAAGGCAATAACAGCATCATCGCCATCATTGCTGCAAACGTAAAAATAGTCCTTTTGAACATAAATTGAGGTTTTAGAAAATTGATAAAAAGAATGACTTCATCCAGCGATAAGGGAAAAACATCGAAAATGGGCCTTCCAGCTCGAAAGCTCAAATATGTCAGGGCATTTCACAGGGATCTCAGCCATGTAATTGGCTTCCAAACAGAGTGTTGAACGCTGACGAACGGCAATCGCGAAGGCTGGCCGGAGCTTGTTGTTTGTGCGTAAATTTCGTTTCATTTGGATATAAAAAATAGTGCAAATCCACGAAACAAAGATATTTAGTCGGCCGGGAAATGGCATCCGTGCTAAATGGTATATTGTCCTTAATTTCGTCTAAGTGCCAGCACGTATTTTTTGCAACTTTTTAAAAATGAGCAAAAAATGAGCGTTTAAGACCTTAATTTTGCAGTTTGTAAAAGAAAAGACAACCCAAATAAGTCGAACTTTGAAGCCCATGAGGTAGTGATGGCCTATAAAAGAACTTTCAATCTGAAATATCTGACGATGCTACTTGCCCTTTTATGGATGGGGAATGGGTTTGTCTTTTCACAAGGATTGTTTTTGCACAAATCCGAGAGTGCCGATTGCGGAGATCAAAACTGTGACAGCATCGTCAAAACAGCAATGGCATTATTATATTCCAATCCGGATAGCGCCCGGAATATTGTAACACTTGCCCTCAGTCATAACAATGGAAAACTAAGCAAAGGTGTGGACCGGCTACAAAATGTGCTGGGGGCTTCCTATCATGTTCAGGCCGAATATGGTCAGGCGCTCGATCGTTATTTCAACGCCCTGTCGGTGGCCAAAGCGATAGGCGATAGCGCCTATCTTGCCAATATCTATAATAATATCGGCACTGTGAACCTTAAAACCGGCAATTACCGCGAAGCTTTGGAATATTTTCATCAAGCGGTCAACGAATACGAAAGGCGGGGTAAGAAGTCTGAAGCTGCCAGCACCTTCAATAATATGGGATTGCTTTTCCACGAAATTAACAACTCCAACAAAGCCAAATCGTACTTCAATCTCGCACTCAATGGATTTCAGGCCCTGGGCGATAGTATTGGGACGTCTGCTGCACTCAATAACCTGGGGATGGTGTATGCGAAAACCACACGTACCGACTCGGCTATCTATTATTATAACAAAGCTGCCGAGATGTCGCAACACAATAAAAATCTTTATGGCTTATGTATCTCGTGGCAGGGGAGAGCCAACCTTTATGCCTCGCTCAACTTTTATCAGCAGGCCGCCGAGGCCTATCAATTGAGTTGTGAACTTGCCCGACGAATCAAGCAGCCTTATCAGGAGGCTTTTGCAATGCTTGGCCTGGCCGATGTACTCGCTCACGAAGGCCAAACAAAACCGGCGCTCGACACCGCACAGGAAGCAATGGCTATCGCCCGACAGATTAATAATCAGGTATTGCAATATCAGGCTCATGAAACCCTTTCTCGTATCTACGAGAAAAGAGGCGAATTACTCAAAAGCTTAGAAAATTTTCGTCAATACTCCGAAATCAAAGACGACCTCTTGAATCAGGCCATCCTGCATCAGGTGTACAATATGGAGCTGAACAGCCTTCATCAGGCCAATGTGAGGCAGCAACTCGAAATCGAAAGCCAGAAGATGAGCATCAGCAAGATGAGTAACCAACTCATCCTTTCGATCATTATTTTTTCGCTTGCGGTGGCTGGGCTTTATCTGCTGTATCTCTATTTCAGATACCGTCAGAAAGAGCGTTTTCAACAAACCATTATCAGTCTTAACGAGAAAAAATCGCGTGCTGCCATCGAGGCCGAGATTGGCGAACGACAGCGCATCGGACGCGAATTACACGATGGAATCGGGCAGATGCTTTCAGTGGCAAGATTGCATATCAGCGCTATTCAGCAAAAGAAACAACTTCCCGAAAACAGGAGGGAAGAACTGCTTAATGCCGCTATTCATAGTGTGGATGAAGCTTTCGACGAGTTGCGCAATATCTCGCACAACCTTGCCCCATCGCTCCTTTCTGAAAAAGGACTTATTGAAGCCCTGAAAAACCTGACCGCTCTCATCAACCAAAGCAATCAACTGAAAATGAGCGTTGAAAGTTTTGGAATGAATGGCAGCATTGACCCCCTTATTGAGCATACGCTCTATCGGGCAATTCAGGAATTACTCAACAACGCCATCAAACACGGTGGAGCCAGCCATTTTAGCGTGCAACTGATTAAAGGCGAAGCCGAAATCACCTTGATGGTGGAGGATAACGGACAAGGCTTTGAAGTGTCGGGCAACGAAACCTTGTCGCAGGGTGGCTTAGGCAATATCCGTTCACGTGTGGAAAACCTCAACGGAACATTGTTCATTGACAGCTTGCCTAGTCGTGGAACCATCATCACCATTGTCATCCCGCTTAAAAAGAACCTATGAAACAGAATAATCCCATACGTGTGCTTGTTGTTGACGACCATCAGTTGATCATTGACGGCTTGAAATCGCTCTTGCAGGATGAGCCCGACATTGTGTTTGCCGGGGGTGTGAACAATCTCGCGCAGGCAATAGCTTTTGTGTCGCAAAACCCCGTAAACGTTGTGCTTGCCGATATCAGTATGCCCGATGGCAGCGGCATTGAAACCACACGGAAAGTCAAAGGAATAAATCAGGATATTCAGGTGCTTGCGTTAACGATGCACGAAGATTATGCCAACATCCGCGCAATGGTGGACGCCGGCGCTTCGGGATATATCTTCAAACGTACCAATATGAACGAGGTGCTCGAAGCCATTCGGGTGGTAGCCGGAGGCGGAAAATATCTTGGCCGCGATGTGCAGGCCATCATTTTTAACAAACTCAGCGAAAAAGAAGATGAGCCACTCGGTTCTCCTGTGCCAGGTTTGCTCACCCAACGCGAAAAGGAAATTCTCCGGCTGATAGCCAAAGAAATGAGTAACGAAGAAATTGCCAGAAAACTTTTCATCAGCGAACGTACAGTGGAAACCCACCGACGCAACATCTTCACAAAAACCAAAACAAAAACCATCGTTGGCCTGATTAAATTTGCCCTTCATTATGGCCTGATTTCAGAGGATAACGCCTCACAATAGGCTAAGAACAGATAGGTGCTCCCTGCTTTGTTCATATCTTCCTCATTGGATGAATGTGAGGTTCTACCAATGTTTTTTAAAAAAACAAATAAAACCCGCCATCCTGCTTCACCACTGTGGGCTCCAGCTGATAGGCCTTCCGTAGGTTTTCTTTGCTCAAAACCACGTCTTTGCTCCCCGAAGCCAACACACGGCCCTGATGCAATAATAAAATATGACCGGCAAAACGGGCTGCAAAGTTCACATCGTGAACCACTGCCACCACCACGAAATTTTGGTCGTTCAGCTTCAAGCTTTATCGGATAAAAAAATCGTTGATATAGTCGATTGCCTCTGGATTGGATATGATTGCCCGGTTATCTTGACACACAAGCCTAATGCCAAACCCAGAAAAAAATGAGAGCTAACATTCATCTACGAAAACCAAAGAAAAATGAAGTTACTCTCGACTGCCTTTTGAATTGAGAAAAAATGTATTTTTACTGACAGCAACAGACCAAAACTTCGCTTTTCTGGAAAGTGCTATAATGGTGAAATTTTTGTAATCAATCAATGACAAAAACTCTGGAAATGGTAAAAGAAAACGACACCCAGTTGCCCGGATGCCGCTTTAAATGTTTTCACAACGGAATAATCCTTATTGTGAATTGCTTCAAAAATTGTAGTGCAAACATACAAAAAAAACCTGAATTCACCAAAATATTATTACATTAAATCACTACTGTCTCGTTTAATCTTTGAAAAGTTCTTTGAAAAATTTGATTATC
>JACFNF010000079.1 GCA_019454985.1 Bacteroidales bacterium | reverse complement strand
CTAGCGTGAGTTTATCACAAAATAAGGCATGAAGCAACGTAACATAAATACAGTCAATGCGTTAAGCACAACATCAATTGTATACACTGAGTCCTTGAAGTTTCAGCCGATGTTTGTGGAAATCCATAATGCCTAACGCATTCATCAACAGAGATTCCTTGTCGGACATTTCTTCCAATTTGTAGGTAGCCTTAACTCTCCCTCTGGCCTTTGTTTCTTCAAGCATAGCAGAAAGCCTTATATTATTAAGGGTGTCTAACAGGGTATCTAACGTTCCACTAAATTGTGCGTGCGCTTTTGCCTGATACCACACAATCGCCGCCATTAGGTATCCGAGGACGCAAATAAAAAAATGCACCCTGATTTTCTGATCCGTCCAGTGAAATTGCGGTTTTAAAGCAAGGTGATAGGGGTTCTTGAGATTTCTAAAGGCATGTTCAATTTTTGATTGCCCATAGTAGGCTTTTATAATGTCCGCGGTATCCCAATCGTGATGGTCTGTCATAAGAATCCTGAACCCCAGTTCCCCTTCTATTTCTTCGAGCTTTTTCTGGTCGATTGAAAAATTCAATTGAAACTTGCCTTCAGATACCTCTTTTAACGACCAATCGATAACATCCTTCGCAAATTGACATTTCACTACACTTCTTATCGTATCCTCCAGACCCTCTTTGTCCCGCATCTTTCCCTTTGGATTACACAGATGCTGCTGTAAGAGCTTTAACTGATGTTCTGCCTTTTCCAGAGACTGAGACATTCCCCTTAATTGCCCAACCTTTAATTTCTCGGAAATAAATACGACAACGGTTCTTTCCTGCCCCCAAATAACCCGTTTGTCATGGTACACCTGTATCTTACTGCCGTCAACGTCATATTCCCTGAAATTACACATGGCATCCCCTACCAACTGCTTGTGATGATACGGTGTAAGCGCTCCAACGTAATGCAATGCCAATCTCTCTACAATAGCCATATTGTCCATGGAATTGTTTCCACGATCAAAAACAATAGTGTGCTTTTTGCTGTCGAAACCTAATCCGGTCATCCTGTCTTTTATCGTCTCAAGAACCGCGCTGAACACCTTTGCATCCGCCATGTTCCCCTGATAGGTATGGTGAAACAACGGTATCATGTCGTTACGTGTAACGACCATCGCCAACCCGACCTGCCTGAGATCGTATCGCTTTTGTTTGTTTTTCCCCCGCCGGGCAATAGTGCATCGCAGATTAGTTGTGTCGATATACGTGAAAAAATTGGTTGTATCAAAAAACAGTGTGTCGCTTTGAAGGTTGTATGTTTTAAATGTCTTTTCAATTAATTCGCGCTCGATTTCTGCAATGGATTCTTCAGGAAGTGCATCCATCAAATCCCAGAAATGCTGACTGTCTATTTTACTCAAGCTGTGTCTGAGTAAGTATTCGGCAGTAGTCGTCTTTGCCCAATCCCACCATCCTCTTTTGCTGGTAGGCACACACACTCTCCCCACGGCACCCAACAAGAGGGTACTTCCGGCGGTCAGATTATTTCGAACAGGTTTTTTAGCACAATACTGCCGTGGCGACTTTATATATTTATTAATCACGGAAGGGACGTCCAGGGCATTGGCCACACTTAGCAATGCGGCTACCGCGCCATGTGAATAAGATTTGAGCCGTAATTTTTCGGTAAGACCTTGCAGTTGTTTTAATAAATCGTCTGCCTTGCCAAGATAGGCCAGGACGATGGGCCTGGGCTTGCCGTTAACGCGCCGCGATTCGACAATATACCAATATTTATAACCTCTGGAGTTTTTAGATTGAATGGTAGCCATGGCTATTAGTTGTTAGTGTATACGTAATAGATTAATACTCCGTGTATAATAGTATATACAGGCATATAATGCAATATAAATATAGTATTATTCAGTGTATACATAATTTTTTAGACAAAAAAAGTCGCAACCCGATACAAATCATTGGATTGCAACTTGATGTCTTTGTCTTACACCTTATTTCGTGATAAACTCACGCTAG
>JACFNF010000035.1 GCA_019454985.1 Bacteroidales bacterium | reverse complement strand
CTCCCCGCCCAGCCCGGTGGAAGTTTCATTTTTTCAGTGTTTCTGTATTATCGGGATGAAGGGTGGTTTCGACAGGCTCAACCGCCCTTGAATAGAAGCAGATTTGAAGATGTTTTTCGGGAAAAACTATCGAAAATCTTCAACCCATCCCTGGGTTGGGTGCGCGGGCAGGCGCGAACGGCGGGCAGCGCCGGCAATGAATGAAAAAACAACAGCAAATCCTTGAACCTGGCCTCTGCCAAGAGGCCATCTCGCCCAAAGGGCGACGGTTCATTGGATTTGCGTTGGTTTTTCAGAGCGGGGAGGCGCATCGTTCGCGTAAGGTTTTTTGGCGCTTTTGAACCGGCAAAAGCGCAAGAATAAATACTTTGACTATTACGATATTGGGCGGTTGAGCGACGTCGAAACCGCCATTCCTTAGCTAATATAAACCTTTTTTTCTGTACTTTCCCTTCATGGAAAGTACCAAAGATCAATGGGATGAACAAAGGGAACCTGCCCGCCTGGCCTGGGAAGTTTGATGTGTTTCTGTGTTTAGGTATTAAGATGTTAAAGTGTTTTCAAATCAAAGCTCGCTTTTCAAAAGAAGGTTTTTCTATACTTTTGAACCAAAAGAAGCATAGAAAAATGAGTGATTTTTGCTTTTACGTATTATAGGAATTTTGGGTTGAAACTCCACTCCCTATTCCAATAAAAACCTGTCTTTGGTGTCGAGGCGAGAAACCGACCTAAGCATCTGATTGAAAAAAAACATCTATTCTGTACTGTCTTGCTTCTGACGAATATTTATGGGATAGTCAAAAAAACCGGATAAAATATTTAATTTTGCAGCCAATTTTGATTTAAAAAACCTTATTTATGGCTACAACTGCCGATTTTCGGAACGGACTCATCATTGAATTTAACAACGATTTATACTCTATCGTTGAATTTCAGCACGTCAAACCAGGCAAAGGAGCTGCCTTCGTACGCACACGCCTGAGAAATCTTAAAACCGGAAAAATTCTGCCAAACACCTTCCCGGCGGGTTCCAAGATCAACATCCAGCGTGTTGAGCGCAGACCAATGCAGTATCTTTACAACGATGGTTCCGACTACTATTTTATGAACAACGAAACGTTCGAACAAATACAGATAGCCAAGGAACTCATCAACGCCCCTGAGTTTCTTAAAGAAGGCAGCGGAGTGGAGATCATGTATCATACGGACAGCGATACGGTGCTTACCTGCGAGCTACCTGCAAGCGTTGTGCTCGAAATCACTTATACGGAACCGGGAGAAAAAGGCAACACTGCCACCAACGCCATGAAAGATGCCACATTAGAAACCGGAGCAACCATCCGCGTTCCGCTCTTCATCAATATCGGCGATAAAGTGAAGATCAACACCGCCGAAGGAACTTACTCCGAACGGGTGAAAGAATAAAATCTGACCTGAAGGCGGACATGAGATTTAATCCACCACTGCGTTTAGATGAGGTAGCGGCATTGATTGGCGCTGAGTATGACGGCGATCCAGCTTTTTTAATTACCGGGTTGAATGAAATTCACGTCGTAACACCCGGCGACCTCACTTTTGTTGACCATCCCAAATATTACAATAAAGCTTTAACTTCTGCCGCCACTGCCATCCTGATCAATCAGCGGGTGGAGAAACCTCACGGGAAAGCGCTCCTTATTCACGAAAAACCCTTCGATGCTTTTGTCAGCCTGATTTTACATTTTAGGGCTTTCAGTCCTGCAACCCAAAGCATCAGCCCTTCGGCAACGATAGGTGAGGGCACGGTGATTCAGCCGGGCGCTTTCATCGGAAATCATGTGACAATTGGCAAAAACTGTATCATCCATGCCAATGTGGCTATATACGATCATTCGGTGCTTGGAGATGAGGTGATTGTTCATGCTAACAGTGTGATTGGTGCCGACGGATTTTACTTTCAACGTCGCCCCGAAGGTTATCGGAAATTGGAATCGGGCGGACGAACGATCCTTCACGACAGGGTAGAAGTGGGCGCGCTGTGCTCCATTGACCGGGGTGTTACGGCGGATACCGTTATTGGCATGGGGACGAAACTCGATAATCATTGCCAGATTGGACACGATACGGTGATCGGGGTCAATTGTATCATAGGTGCACATGCTGCCATTGCCGGTGTGACCACCATTGAAGATGATGTCGTTATTTGGGGCAGGGTGGCCATTAACAAGGACTTAGTTATTGGCAAAGGCGCGGTGATCCTGGCTACTTCGGCTGTTGATAAAAGCCTCGAAGGCGGGAAAACTTATTTTGGCTCGCCTGCCGAAGAAGCCCGTAAAAAATGGCGCGAAATGGCCGCCCTGAGACAATTGCCCGAAATCATTCAAAAACTGAAATAGGCAGTTTTCAGTTTTCGTAACAGGAAATAAAAAAGTAGGGCGATGAAGAAAAAAATCGCCGGAAAGTAGTCTGGTTTTTACCCTTAACATTGGCAAATTTCAATCTATTCAGGAATTTGTCCAGCATCCCAAAAAATGAAGATTTCATCACTTTACTACTGCCGGAAGGACGTGTTGCAAGCTGTTTGAAAACGGATGTTTTCTGTTTTTTGGGTGTGGACGCAAATGACTTAGGATTGTCTTTTATTGCAATTTAATTGCTGCTTTCTTCAATTCATAGATTTCAATTCCATTGCTGTTGAAAATCAATTTGCCTGAAATTTCATCTATGGGCAAAGAAATTGAATCATCGCTCATAAGCAACAGATAATCAGCACCCAAACTTCGCAGCGCGTTGATCGTATCAACGGTGATTTGCGCTTTCTTTTCGATATTCCAGCCCATTCTGTCTAAAAATAACAACCCTCCGTTCGGGCATAAATCCGGTGCAACAATAAATTTTGAATCTTTTGGAATTTTCAAACTTTCAATATTTGCTTTATTGTGATAAATCAATGCGCTGATTTTCGAAAAATTATCTTCGGCACGGTGATGCCGGTCGTAAAGCTTTATCCTTGAATAATTGATGCCCGCAATAATAATGACGCTGAATATCAGCTTGATGACAAAATGAAAATATCTGTTTGACGTAAAATTCTGAAATGTTTTCAGTCCATTAATCAACAACAAAACGACGAGCGGAATAAAAGCCAGAAAGTAATAATCATGATCCTTGAATTGAGAATAAAACAGAATAAAATAGGATATTGAACCTAAGGCTAAAATACTGATGAGCATGGATAATCCCCTATCGGCCTTTCTGATGAAGATAATTTGAAATAAAAGAATTACATACAATAAATGGAATGAGGAATGGGCAAAATAGGTTGAGTGCCAATAATTGCTGATATAATCCCAAACTTCGGCAATCTGATGCCTCGATAAATTCCAGATCGGAAGAGGCTTTGTGTTGAACGAAGTTGAGTTGCTGAGGTAATTGTAATAAAGGATATAAAGATTCCAAATCAGGACGAGTATCAAACATATCACTCCACCAATGACAATTTTCCTTGCCTGAGTTTGCTCAAGAAGTTCTTTTTTAGGGAATAAGATGGCAAGCAGAGCCAAACTAAATATGGATAAGGGATTGATAAGATAGGTCACCTTGATGAGTCCGGCCAATACAAAAAAGATAAGACTTGTAACGAGTGTGTTGTTGTGAGGGTTGTTCAAATACCTGAAGCAAAAATACCAGCCCAAAAATGTAAAACCCAAAGCCGGTGCATCGGGCAGATAATTAAACGAATAGTCGTTAAAAACGGTCGAGGTGAAAAGAAACAGAGTTATCGCTGAGGCATAAAAATAATCCTGAAGAAGATGAAAGCTCAATCTGAACACAAAAAACAGGCCTGTTCCCACGATGATCAGATGCAACAGCTTTAATATCAATGTGTTTTTCCCAAAAACGAAATACAATAAAGAGGTAAGGTAATAGGTGATGGGAAATTCACACGCAGCTTTGCCATCAATATTTTTGAGATTGTACAATTCCGGTTTGAAGAAAGAATTTTGATGGTTAAAATATTGGGTTGCAAACGACAGGCTGTCGGTCTGCCTCCATAGATGAAGACCGTGGGGGCCTGAAGAAATCAAGTCGTCAAATCCCAGAAAAAAGAACAAACTCACTGTTGCAGCGAGAAACAGCAGAGCTTGTATCCATATTTTATTCAATTCTTTCATGGTATGCAACTCCAAAAGTAATACTGTTTATCGTTCCACGAATCTGAAAAGCACCAATGCCGGAATATGGATGCGAAAGCGTCTTCCTTTTGTTCGCGATTGACGAAAAACCAAGGAGTTTGGTCAAGGCAAAAATCATTGGAAACATGACACCAACTCGGCTCAATTTTTCAGAAAAAAGCGGGATTTTGTTATTTTCTATGGAGACTGCGACGGCTGTGCGGTGTCGTTGAACAAACTGTCGCCATAGATGTCCATCACCACAATCATGGCCATGCAGGCCCAAACGGGTACGGCCAATTTATCGGTGTCCAAAAAGTTGTTCAGCAGTCCGTGGATGAAATAGCTTACCAAAGCCAAAGTGGCCGAGAGGCTGATGACTTTTGCCTTTCGGCAGTTGTTTTTCTGATAGGCCTTAATACCACGGAAGATCATCACACCAACGAGAGTGATGACGATAAGCATGCCGGGCATCCCCATTTCGGAGAGCGGCCCGATGTATTCGCTGTGGGCATTCCCTTTGTCTCCCACATTGGTACTGATGATGGTTTTTTCTTTTGAGCGCTGGAATGGTCCGTAAACAAATTGGTAAGTCCCCGGCCCCCAGCCGAAAAACGGCCTCTCATGATAAAGGCGTAAAGCGGCCTGCCAGCGGTTGATACGTTCAAGATTCGAGGCGTCCGACGAGATATTGGAGATAGACTGAACATGTTCGACAAGATCGGCCGACGAGTCTTGTTTATTTTTCTCAAGCGCATCAATAATCTGATGCTGGAACGTAAAAAACAAGGCAATGACAGTGCCGAATGAAAGAATGATCCAACGCAGACGGATACGGAACAACACCAGTATTAAAACTCCAATGGCTCCGGCAATACTGATCCAGGCAGCCCGGCTCAACGAGAGCACGGTAGCGATAGTAAGCAACACGATCATTGCAATCACAAACAAACGACGCCATTTGCCCAACCCGGGCATGAACAGATAACCGGCTGTAAGAATCAGAAATATGGCCAATGCTGCACCGTAAGCAGTATGGTCGTTGTAAAGCGGCGACATCACCCAGTGTGCCGATTTCTCATTAAACCCGAAGCTGGCATGTCGGGCAATGGTGTATGCGATGACAAAAATAAGGCCGATGTTGTATAGCCAGATAAAGCGCGAGATGTTTTCAGGTTTCTTAAACATGATTGCACCGACAAAAAACGAAGGAACAACGAACCAAAGACGCGAAATAAAAAACTTGGCCGATACCAACGGGAACTCGCTCGTCATAGTGGTGATGAGAATCCATGAGAACATCAGATAAATCATCACCGCGATGGGATGGGCTGCAATGCGCCGGTCGTATTTTCGTTCGTGAAGCAGCTTGATAAAAAAGAGCACCATCACACCGAAAAGCATAGGTTCAACCGGCAATGAGATGCCTAACCCCACATCCATATCTTCTATGTTGATGGAGAGCGGCGTAAGAAGGCCGACCAGCAGCATCACCTTGTCAATGGAAAAGACGTAAAGCAACAGGATGCCAAGGACTAAAGGCAGGGAAAAGGCCAGATAAGTATCCTTCCTGATTAAAAAATAGAGGCTTACCGCCAAAAAAACGGCAGAAAGCAGATAAACCCATGCTATTTTGATACGTTCGGTCAAAATGGGGTATGAATTAGTTCTTTTTTTGGGCGTCCGGATTACGGGCGTCAATCACAAAAATGGCAAGTAAAGCAAGCAGGAAAGCGCCGATGGCCGAAAACGAAACAACAATCCAACGTACGGGATAAGCTTTCTTGTCGGATGGGAAAGGTTTGCTGATGATATTGGAATAGGTCAGGTTGGCGTTGTAGAAACGCTGGGCCTGTTCGAGTTCAGTTTTTGTCTCAACAAAAGTGCGGGCTTCCTGCTGGATCATTTCGAGCAGAGTGAGCAACTCGCCACCGTGTTTTTCGATGTTGGCTTTCAGTTCCATCACCCCTTTAGTGTTGATGTTGGCTCCATTGTTGCCATAAACGGTACGCAGATAGCCTTTCATGATCTCCTGCGATTGTGCGGTATAATCAATCAGACCATATTCGTTGCCGAGTACATAAAGCCGGCTCTGCAAACTGTCAATCAGACGTTTTTTTGTGGCAAGCTGAAGTTCATACATATGGATAACTTCCAACGACTTACCCTTGTGCAACGAGGCAATTTTCCGGTCGTAAAGCCGAAGAATTTCCATGGCCATTTCGGCAGCTTGCTGCGAATCTTTGTCTTTGACCGCAATGGAAATAGCTTCGTAAGGAGTTTTGCTGATCTTCACATTTTGATGATACTCGGTCAGAAGGGCTGTCTGATAATACCTATATGCCGGATCAATCTTGTAATGCGCTGCAAGATTGAACTTTTGTATCATTGAGTCAACGATGTCCTGCGATTGCAGAATTTGGAGCATTTGTTCGGTTTGGCTCTCATCCGAATAGCTGTTGATGTTGGCCGGATAAGCAATGGCTTCCGACTTATAAAGTGGGGTGATGAAAGTTGATCCCGAAAAAATGATCCCTGCTACGGCTCCGATTATGGTGATGACAGCAAGATGTTTCCGCCATTTGAGCATAAGGTTGACAAAGGAAGTGTTACTGAAATAGTTGTCCATAATTTCCCATTTTTGCTGTTGTGGGGGTGTTATTGCATTAGCGGTTCGTCTGATCCAGCCTCTGAAAGAGGGGGGAGTGGGGATAAGAATTTTTTTTTTAACTCCTCGTCCGAGAATCTGTCGAAGGCAACGAAGATCACAAACGAAAGGAGGAGCGTGGAAAATGTGGCAATCAAAGTGATGAGCCAACGGATGGGATAAGCCTTTTTCTCGGCTTCATAAGCATCGGTTACGACAAATTTGTGTGGCAGATTTTGGGTGGCATCCACCTTTGCCTCTTCATATTTGGCTTTGATCTGCGAGAGTTGTTTGCGTTCGTGTTCAAGCATATCGCGCAGCGAGACATACACACCGCCGTATTGTGCCAGCAGTGCCAGTCGTTGCTCAATGGCACGGATGCCGGCCGTGTTGTTCTTGGCCAACTCCATTGCCAATTGCTGGTTCAGCATCTCGGCCTGACTTTCATAATCGTTGATGCCAAGGCGGCGGATGGAGTTCAGCGAGTCTTCCATGGCCTTCACCTCGTCGCGAAGTTTGAAATATTCGTTTTCAACAATCAGAAATGCCTTCAAAGCCACTTCTTTTTGCATGGTGTTCATCGTGGAGTCGAAAAGCTCGGAGATGTCGTTGGCTATCAGGGCCGAGAGCTTAGGGTCTTTATCAAGAACAGTAATCTTCACGGCCATATATTCCGTACGGCGAAACTTGATGCGGCTCTCGTAGGTGTCGTAAAGACGGGTAAACTTGTAACGGGCATTCGGATTGATGCCATAATGTTCCATCAGTCCGTATTTGCTGATGATACGGTCGCGTATCTTATTGGAATTCAAAACCTGAAGCATACGTTCGGTTTGCTCGTCTTCGCCAATCTCTAACAGGTCTTTGTTGGAATTGAAATTTGTGCTGAGCAGTACTTTTGAGATGGAGTTTGACGAAGTGGGATAAAGAATGACCGTTGATTTGTATAAAGGTGTGATAAAGGTCGGTCCTGTAAAAACCATCGTCAGCAGGGCAGTAGCCACTGCAATGATCGAAAGCGCCCGGCGATGGCGAAGTAAAATGGGTAACAGGTTCAGGCCTGTCAAAGACACGTCATCCGTATGTTTGCTTTGCACGCAGCGTGATTTTTAGGCGTCAAAAATATAAAAAAAAACAATGCCTCAAGCTTTTTGGGAAGTTTCGTTGCAGCATGAGGCGTTGTTTGTTTTGTAATGTCGGATGAATTGGTCTATTCTATCGAAAAACGAAGGCCGGTGTAAATGGTAATGCCGGTGATCGGCCCCCAGACCAACGAGGCATCAAACTCATTGCTGAAGGGGTTTCCGGCCGAGATAACCGGCGTGGGCTGCTTGAAATTGCTTAGGTTTTCTCCGCCGAGATATAGACTCCATCTCCTGAAAAATTTGGTGATCTGTGCGTTGAAAATTGAATAGGACGGCGAATGGGTTTCCGTCATGGCTTCGATGCCGGGCAGACGTGTTGAACCGTTGAGCTGCCAGGTGGCATCAAACTGCCATTTTTTCAAATGGGTGACATACGACAGTGTGACGAGCCCTTTGTGCTTGTTGATCAATGGCTTCTCTCTGATTTCATCGCCAAAATTCATCCGTACATCGTTCAGGCGATAGGCCACCGTGAGGTCGAGGCCGCGCACCGGTTCATAGTTGGCTTCCAACTGCAGGCTGTTCGAAAACGAAACGCCCTGAAGGGTGTAAATCCGAATCCCGGATGGGTCCGAATCTCGATCAATGATCATCTGGTTGATAAAAGAGGTGTGATAGGCATCGAGGCTCAGGCTCAGCTCGCGGTTGCGGATGTCAAAATGCCGGCTCAGGTTGATTCCGGCATTCCAGGCCTCTTCCATGCGGGGAATGTTTAAAAAGACAATCCGCCGTGAGGAAGCCAGCAGGCTGGTGTTTTCGGCAATCACATTAGGCGAGCGGAACCCCTTGCCGGCGGATGCCCTCAGGATGGTGTGCTCGTCGAGATTGTAACGCAGATGAAGCCGCGGGGTAACAAAAAAACCATACTCATTGTGATGGTCGGCACGCAAACCGGCTATCAGGTTAAAGGTCTCGCCATTACTGAAAGTGTATTGGAAAAAAACTCCCGGTACAAGTTCAGTCCGCGTGTAAAGGCTGTCGTTGAGTTTCTCGCGATAGTCATCGTAAACAAAACTCAGACCGCTCGTGAAAGAATGTCGTGTGTCTTTGATGAACGATTGATAGAGTGCGTTGAAGTAGTACGAGTTTTGGTGTGCATCATAATCATTCAGCCCGAAAAACGAGTTCAGATGGTGCCAGGTAAACTGTTGTTGTATGCCCGTGCTGGTGGCCGGTCGGTTTGCGGCGATGAATCCGGTTTTCAGAAAAGCTTCCATGCGTTCGGTCAGGATGCCCACGCCATAGCCGTTGCTTTGGGTACGCGGCCGGTCTTTGTCGAAGCTCAGTTGTCCGCCGCTGCGGCTGTCGCGCATCGCTTTCAGGCCAAACTGCGACTCGAAGTTTTTAGCATTCAATGCCCAGCGGTTGAAGATATTGAGCTGGCTACCCGTGGGCTCGTCAATAAAACCATCGTGGTTGTCGTCGTGCGCAACGGCATTTACGCTGGCATGCCCTAAAAGCATGGTCGAAAGCCGGGGGCTGAGTTTGAGTTTTGCGTTGAAGTTGCCTTCGGAACGCCCCATATGGTTTTGAAACAGGTTGAGAAAGAAACGCTCGTTGCCGGTCGGCTTTTTATACTCCACATTGATTTGGCCGCTGATGGATTCATAACCGTTGATGACGGAGCTGGTGCCTTTGGATACCTGTATGCTTTCCATCCAACTTCCGGGCACATAGGTAAGGCCAAAGCTGTTGGCTAATCCGCGCATCGAGGGCATGTTTTCGGCCAACATCTGGGTGTAGCTGCCGGCTAAACCCAGCATCTCGATTTGTTTGGCGCCCGTTACTGCATCGCTGTATGAAACGTCAACGCTGGCGCTTGTCTCGAAACTTTCCGAGAGGTTGCAGCAGGCGGCTTTTTGCAGCTCTCCCGAGGTGATCTGTGTGGTATTGACGGTACTCAGACGCGAAACAAAAGCCGTTTTGGCACGTGAGGCTACTTCCACTTCGTTAAGCTCTACTAAGTTGCGCATCACATGCCGAAGTCCGCGCCTTGGGACATGAATGTGAACACTGTCATTGACAAATCCAACGAAGCTGAATACCAACAGCTCGGCTCCTCGCGGCTGACGCAATGAAAAATGACCATTTGCATCGCTCGTGGTTCCCTGTGTTGAGCCACTCCAATAGATGTTGACGCCCGGCAATGGAATGCTGTCTGTCCCCGCCGATTCATACACTATGCCCTCGATGGTTTGTGCTGACAACGAAAAACCAAATACATTGAATAATATAATAACCAGACCGATTATGCGTGATTTAGAATAAGTAGTTTTCATCAACGTAAAAAAAAAATTATGTTTGAAAATCGTCCGGAGGGAGAGTGTGTATTACGGCAATTCATGAACACATATGCCGTGCTGTTTCCAAACCGGACAAAAGAAAAAACGAAAAGGCGTTCGGTCTGATCGCCCGAATCGCAACATCAGGCAAAGAGATTGCCTATTTTAAGCTGATGAAAGAGGATGGATAATGCCCGGCGCCGGAGTGGTGGCGGGTCGGGCGATGGGAACCACGAGACCAAGTCGGTGCTGCGCTCCGGTTCAAAAATGGTGTGAAAAGCGATGATGGCCGGCAACAAGCTGAAAAGGCTTTTCAGTTGGATCTTTGGCAAGTCGCTGTCGGTGAATCCTTTATGATAGGAAATGCTGTCGTGGCAGCAATTTTTTACAGGCTTTGGGTCTGGGTTTTTCGTGCCCTGACAACAATCGTGCGATTTGTGTGCGGATTCTGTCTGGCATGCCACAGCGTGATGTTCGCAGGCGGAAACGAAAGGCGAAATGCGGATGCTCTCTGTCTGATTAGACTGGCAGTAATGGCGGTTCATGGGCAGTCCGGTCGAACCCAAAAGCACTAAAAAGGCCAAGGCCAGTACAGAAAGTCGTTTCAACAACATCGCCATTGCCAATTTGGATGCAAAAATACGGTGAATTATGTAGCCAAACATTAACGAAATGTTAATGTGGTTGGTTTTCGGTATGGCTAAAACACGGTTTTTGCAATTATTGCGATATTGTCGGCGCGCCCCATCGTATAAAAATGGATTACCGGCACTTTGGCGGCTACCAATTCGCGGCATTGCTCAGTGGCCCAAGCTGTTCCCACCTCGCGTGCCTGTTTGTTGTCGCTACATTTGAGCAGCTCTTTTACCAAAGGTTCCGGCAGGTCAATGTTGAAGGTTTGCGGCAAGGTAGTCATCTGCGCGATTGTGCTGATGGGTTTGATGCCCGGGATGACGGGAACGTTAATGCCGGCATTTCTCACCCGGTCCAAAAACCGGAAATAACGGGCATTGTCGAAAAACATCTGAGTGACGATGAAGTCGGCTCCGGCTTCGATCTTCTTTTTCAAGAAATGAAGGTCGGATTCCATATTGGGGGCTTCGATGTGTTTTTCGGGATAGCCTGCCACGCCAACACAGAAATCTGTCGGAGTGGTGTTGAGCAGGTCTTCTTCAAGATAAATGCCGTTGTTAAGGTTGGCGATTTGTTTTACTAAATCCAGCGAATGTGCATGACCGCCGGGCTCGGGCTGAAAATATTTCATGGATGGCTGCGGATCGCCTCTCACCACCAACAGGTTTTTGATACCCAGAAAATGCAGGTCAATCAGGGCGTTTTCGGTTTCTTCGCGTGTA
The DNA here is from genome assembly GCA_019454985.1 of Bacteroidales bacterium. Lineage (GTDB taxonomy): Bacteria > Bacteroidota > Bacteroidia > Bacteroidales > F082 > JALNZU01. The sequence goes on along the minus strand of JACFNF010000035.1, from coordinate 7,919 downwards.
AAGCCGCCGCAGATGATGTGCGGCACCACATTCACGCCATAGCGGTACATGATGGCTGCCGCAATGCCGACAGTGCCCGGACGCTTGCGGATGGTTTTTTTCTCAATCAGCCCATTGGGCAGGGTTTTGTAGGCAAACTCCTCCTGATGATAGGTAACGTTGACAAAAGCCGGATCAAACTCCATGAGCGGCCCGATGGTGTTGTGGATATTTTCGATATTCTGGCCTTTCAAAGGCGGGAGAAGTTCGAACGAAAAAAGGGTTTTTCCGTCCGAAGCTTCGATATGTTCTGTGACTTTCAGTGGATTACGCATGTAATGAAAGGTTATTTGTAGTTGAGATGTGTGTTGAGCAGCCGTTCGGTCTCATCCCGGCTGAGGCCTTTCCGGCGGCTGTAGTCGTTGATCTGATCCAGGCTTACCTTGCCGACGTTAAAATATTGTGAATCGGGATGGGCAAAATAATATCCGCTGACGGCAGCTGCAGGGAACATGGCAAAATGTTCGGTAAGGCTGACACCGGTGTTTTCTTCGGCCTTCAACAGATTGAAGAGCAGGCGTTTTTCGGAATGTTCCGGACAAGCCGGATATCCCGGCGCCGGCCTGATTCCGCGGTATTCCTCGCGAAGCATCTCGGCCACGCTGAGCTGCTCATCGGGGGCATATCCCCACAAATCTTTGCGAATCACAACATGCAGATATTCGGCAAAGGCTTCGCCCAAACGGTCGGCCAGCACCTTGGCCATGATGGCGTTGTAGTCGTCGTGTTGCGCCTCGAAATGTTTGACCAATGCATCGGTGCCATGGCCGGCTGTTACCACAAATCCGCCGATGTAATCGGGTATCCCTGACGATAAAGGCGCTATAAAATCGGCCAACGACAGGTTGGGAATGCCTTCGGGCTTGAGTTGCTGGTTGCGCAAAAACGAAAAACGCGTCAGCGCCTCTTTCCGGCTCTCATCACTGAAAACCAACACATCATCGCCATCACTGTTGGCAGGGAAGATGCCGGCCACCCCGTGTGCCGTGAGCAGTTTTTCATCCACAATTTTATGCAGCAAAGTTTGTGCTTCGTCATAGAGTTTTCGGGCTTCGCTGCCCTTGACCGGATCATCAAAAATCTGCGGATACTTCCCGTTCAGTCGCCAGGAGTGGAAAAAGAACGTCCAGTCAATGAAAGGCAGAAACGTTTCCAGATTTTGATGACGGAAGGTGAAAAGGCCTGTTTTTGCTGGTTTACTTACCGTTGTGGCATCGAACAGGCCGGCAAAACGATTAAGGCGAGCCTGCTCAAGGCTCACATAATGCTCTTCCTGACGACTTTCCAAGTATTTTATCCTCAGTTGTTCGTAACGTGCTTTGGTTTGACCGGCGAAGGTTTCTTTTTTTTGCGGTGAGATCAACTCAGATAATACGGCAGTAACCTTGGAGGCGTCGCGTACATGCACTACCGGATGGCTTGTTACAGGATCAATTTTAACAGCCGTATGGATTTCGCTGGTGGTAGCGCCGCCGATGAGGAGTGGCCAACTCAGACCCAAACGCTCCATCTCGGCTGCCACATGCACCATCTCTTCGAGCGAGGGCGTGATGAGGCCGCTCAGGCCAATGGCGTCCACTTTTTCGGACTCAGCCACCTGCAAGATCTTTTCGGCCGGAACCATCACTCCTAAGTCAATCACCTCGAAGTTGTTGCACGAGAGAACCACCCCGACAATGTTTTTTCCGATGTCGTGCACATCGCCTTTTACCGTGGCCAAGAGTACTTTGCCGGTTTTACTGCTCCCTTGTGTCTGCTCCTTCTCGATAAACGGAAGGAGAGCCGCTACGGCTTTCTTCATCACGCGGGCGCTTTTCACCACCTGAGGCAGAAACATTTTGCCGCTGCCAAACAGCTCGCCAACAATGCCCATGCCGTCCATCAGCGGTCCTTCGATCACGTCGAGGGCACGGGGATAATGTGGCCTGGCTTCCAATACATCGGCTTCAATAAAATCGGTGATGCCTTTCACCAAAGCGTGTTTAAGGCGTTCAACCACTGTCTGTTGTCGCCAAAGGTTCTGGTCGGTAGCCTGGTGGTCTTTGGCTTTCAGGTTTTCGGCAAAGAGCAACAGCCTTTCGGTGGCATCGGCACGACGGTTGAGCACCAGGTCTTCGGTGAGCTTCAACAGGTCGGCAGGAATCTCGTCGTAAATCTGCAACATTCCGGGGTTCACGATGCCCATATCCATCCCGGCTTTGATGGCGTGAAAGAGAAATACCGAATGAATGGCTTCCCTCACAGTGTCATTGCCTTTGAAGGCAAAGGAGAGATTGCTTACGCCTCCGCTCACGCGGGCAAATGGCAGGTTCTCCTTGATCCAGGCCGTAGCCTTGATGAAGTCAACCGCATAGTTGTTGTGCTCATGAAGCCCGGTTCCGATAGCTAAGATGTTGGGATCGAAGATGATATCTTCCGGCGGGAATCCGACTTTCTGTGTGAGTATGTCGTATGCCCGCTGGCAGATGGCCGTTTTACGCTCAAAATTGGCGGCCTGGCCTTGCTCGTCGAATGCCATCACCACCACTGCCGCGCCATATTGTTGTATGCGTGTGGCCTGACGCACAAATTCGTCTTCGCCTTCTTTCAGGCTGATGGAGTTGACAACGGCCTTGCCCTGAAGGCATTTCAGTCCGGCCTCGATCACCTCCCATTTCGATGAGTCAATCATAACGGGCAATTTTGCAATGTCGGGTTCCGACATCATCATGTTCAGAAACCTGACCATCTCGGTTTTGGCGTCGAGCATGGCGTCGTCCATGTTCACGTCAATCATCTGTGCACCGCCCTCTACCTGATGACGGGCCACACCCAGCGCTTCTTCATATTTCTTTTCACGAATCAGGCGGGCAAAACGCAACGAGCCACTCACATTGGTACGTTCACCAATGTTGATAAAATTGGATTCGCGGCTCACCTTCAGTGGCTCTAAACCGGCGAGAACAGTCGTGTTTTCGTGAGGTTTCGGAATGCGTATCTTTCCTTGTTTTGCCTGTCGAGCAAACTCTTTGATGTGGGCTGGTGTGGTGCCGCAGCAACCTCCTACGATATTCACAAAACCGTTGGCCACAAAATCGTGGATATGTTTCCCCATCACTTCCGGACTCTGGTCGTAGGCACCCAGCTCGTTGGGCAGTCCGGCATTGGGATAGGCGCTCACAGGGATGGAAGCTAAGCTCGACAGGGTTTCGATGTATGGCCGCATCTCTTGGGCGCCCAGGGCACAGTTGAGGCCGATGCTCAGCAGGTCGAGATGGCTCACCGAGTGTAGAAAAGCTTCCACCGTTTGCCCCGACAGGGTGCGTCCGCTGGCATCGGTGATGGTTCCCGAAACCATGACGGGAATTTTCCGCCCCAGTTCACGCTGAAGCTGTTGTATGGCAAAGAGTGCGGCTTTGGCGTTCAGTGTGTCGAAGATGGTCTCCACCAACAGGATGTCGGCGCCTCCTTCCATCAGTGCCGAAGCTTGTTCGTAGTAGTTGTCCACAAGCTGGTCGTAGGTCACCGCCCGAAAGCCCGGGTCGTTCACGTCGGGCGACATGCTGGCTGTTTTGTTGGTCGGGCCCATCGCACCGGCAACAAAACGTGGCTTTTGTATATCACGGCGGCTGAACTCATTGGCCAATTCGCGTGCCAGCCGCGCAGCAGCCACATTAATCTCGCGCACAAAGGCTTCCATGCCGTAGTCGGATTGCGAGATGCGGGTGGCATTGAAAGTGTTGGTTTCGATGATGTCGGCGCCGGCTTCGAGATACTCGCGATGAATGGCGCTGATGATTTCGGGACGGGTCAGACATAAAAGGTCGTTATTGCCTTTGAGGGGATGAGGATGGTTGGCAAACCGCCCGCCACGATAGTCGGCTTCGGTCAACCGGTATTGTTGAATCATGGTGCCCATCGCACCATCGAGAATGAGAATCCTGTCGTTCATCAGTTCTCTGACAGGAACTGCGGACTTTTCCATAAACAAATGAGTTTTTAGGTGTAAAAAGTTGTTTTTCGTCGCTGTTTTAGCGGCACATTCGGTATCCGATCCAACGAAAATCAACTCTTGACATGCGGTTACACATTTAATTTATAATCACCCGCCTTCGCGGGATTAGGTATTAGCACCACTCCACAAGGGGAAGGTTGCTAGAGCTTCGCCGAGCCTAATCTCTCCGCTCTTCTTTATAAACCAAAAGGACCTTTCTTTTAGAGGAAGGACTCTTGATGTATGAGCCGCAAAGATAAATTTTTTTTCAAACTTCGTTCTTGTGATGATTTTTTTTTGACGCAGGTTAAGGCTTGCTACGAAATTGTTACAGCCTTGACTTTATCAACGGCCCAGCTTGCCTTGAACATACCAGTCCCAAAATTCGTCCGCCATTCTGCAATCTCCAAAATCACGAACTTCTGTTGCATGTTCAATCATTTCGTTCAGAAAGCTTTCCTGTGCGCCCGTAGCAGGATCTTCGTTGGTGTTTTGAATATATAAAACAAAGAAGATAGCCGGACGCCCATCGTTTTAAGGTGTGATGTCTCTGCCCAAACGCTGAATCATTTGTCGCTTAGAATGATTCGCTGACATAATGATACCAAGCTCTGCTTCCGGCACATCAATTCCTTTATCTTGAACAGATGGTGCCGCAAGCACTTTTACTTTTCCAGTCTTAAACTCATTCATGTAATGTTCCCGTTCTTTTTTCTCTAAAGCACTTGAAACAGCAACCGCCGAAATCTTAGCATCATTAAGCATTCGTTCTATTTCTTCGGCTGTACGAATAAACCCGGTCAAAACAAGGCTTTTGTTGACCTTGGCAATTAAAGGAATGAGATTTTTAATGGCTCTTAGCTTATACTGGCCGTTTGCCAATAAATCTTTTCTGTCTTTGAATTGGTTTCACTACTGCCCACTAAACTTTTTTCAAAACATTCCAAAATACCTATAAATTAGTTAGTTAAATTGAAATCACTAGACCTGCATTTGAATTCATTACCCTCTAAATATAACTTAAATCAATTTGCGACTGTAAATTATACACTTATTAATCAAGCGTTTACAATATCCATTGATAGTAAAACCCAGCAACTTAGTTTTTTCGTGGACACTACTGGTATCATTTATCTGTAAAATCCATACTTTCGTTATTTTTATATGTTAAATATAGTTATATTTCTGTTTCCCTCTGCAAAAGTAGAAAAAAATAATTCATATTACGCAACAATATATCATTCTTATACTTTAAATATCAACTAATTGTGGTTTTTTTAATATTTTTTTGTTTTTTCGGAATGTACTGCGTATATTTGCGAGATGCTGCGAAATCCGCTTCGCTCCTTTCGCAGCATCGGCCCGGCGGCTTCCACCGCCCGATGCGCTCGTCCGCTACGCGGACTTCGCACATCAAGCGGTTTTACGCAATGCCTCCGCTTCCGAAGCCTTCGGCTTCAAGCTCCGGCACTGCGCAAAGCCGCCGGGCCGTTGTGTGCAACCCTAAAAGACGACCGGGCAGACAAAATCGGTTGACAATTAACTGACCGAAACGAAGAATAAGAAGAATGAAAATTGTAAATTTGCTTGACTCAAAAAAATAATATAAAGGACTAATGACAGACAGAATAGCAAAACCGTTTTTAAAGTGGGCAGGTGGTAAAACACAGCTCATTAACGACATTGAAAAGGCTTTACCAAAAGACATTTCTAATGACAAATTCACATACATTGAACCATTTGTAGGAAGTGGTGCTGTTTTATTTTGGATGTTAAACAACTTTCCAAACTTACAAAAAGCAGTAATTAACGACATTAACGCAGACTTAATAAACACTTACAAAACAATAGCTTCAAGACCTAAAGAACTGATTTCAATTCTTGAAATATTACAAAACGAGTTTCACGGGCTTGAAGGCAAAGACGAAGAAAAGAAGGAATATTACTACTCAAAAAGAGAGCTTTACAACACAAGAAAAGAAGAACAAAGCGGACAAGCTGCGTTGTTTATTTTTCTTAATCGGACTTGTTTCAATGGGCTTTATCGAGTGAATCGGAAAAACGAATACAACGTGCCAATGGGCAGTTACAAGAAACCGACCATTTGCGACAAAGAAAATATTTTGGCAGTTAGCCAAGTGTTGCAAAAAGTTGAAATACTTTGTGGCGACTATGAAAAAACTTTGAATTTCGCTGACAACAACACCCTGTTTTATTTCGACCCACCATATAAGCCATTAAGTGAAACTTCAAGTTTTAACTCATACGCAAAAGATGAATTTAATGATGCTGAACAAATCAGACTAAGAGATTTTTGTCACAAACTTGATGCACTGAACCATACTTGGATTTTAAGCAATTCAGACGTTAAGGGCAAAGATGAGAACGACAATTTTTTTGACGAATTATATGCAGATTTTAAAATTGAAAGGGTTGACGCTAAACGAAGCATAAATGCAAATCCTGAAAAGCGTGGTTTGTTGAAAGAACTATTAATTACAAACAATAACAAAGCAGTATTAACGATATGATTTTTGGTGGAAAAGGCGGTGGAAACACCAAAACAGGGTTAGTATTTGAAGGGACAACAGATCTTTCCGAATTTTTGAACTCTCAAAAAGGGTATAAAGTTGAAGATGGTAATGTTTATTTCAATGATGAACTTGTAGGAAGAATCTTCAAGAAATATGGATTTTACAAATTTCTTGATGAGTTAAATATTGAATGGAAAAGTTTGATCTCTAAACGATTGCTTCCTGACGATAGCATTTTTGTTATTATAGCAAACACACTATTTATCATTGAATGTAAATTCCAACAAGTAGCGGGTTCAGTTGATGAAAAACTACAAACTTGTGATTTTAAAAGAAAACAGTATCAAAAACTTTTAGCACCAGCCAACATTGAAGTAGAGTATATTTATTTGCTTAGTGATTGGTTTAGAAAACCTGAATACAAGGACGTTTTAGATTACATTCATAGCGTTCATTGCTATTATTTCTTTGAGTATATTCCATTAGTCAAACTTGGTTTACCAGTTCCTGAATGATAAAGCCATTTTTCAAATCTGACGACAAAAATTTCTATCTTCTCAATGGAGATACAATGGAACTTTTGCCTCAATTTGACCACAAGTTTGATATGGTTTTTGCTGATCCACCTTATTTTTTATCAAACAATGGACTATCAATTCAAAACGGACAAATTGTTAGTGTGAACAAGGGCAATTGGGACAAATCCCACGGTTTTGAATACATAAATGAGTTCAATAGAAAATGGCTTTCATTAGTTCGTGACAAAATGAAAGATGATGCAACTATTTGGATTAGCGGAACGATGCACAACATTTTTTCAGTTGGACAAATCTTGACAGAATTAGGCTTTAAGATTTTGAACATAATTACTTGGGAAAAGACCAATCCCCCACCGAATTTTTCTTGTCGCTATTTTACTTACTCGACAGAACAAATCATTTGGGCAAGAAAATCCGAGAAAGTTCCTCATTATTTCAACTATGAACTAATGAAACAACTTAACGGAGACAAGCAAATGAAAGATGTTTGGAAACTTCCAGCAATTGCACCTTGGGAAAAATCGTGTGGCAAACACCCAACACAAAAACCGCTTTCAGTTTTAACAAGACTTATTTTGGCCTCGACAAAGCCAAACGCTTGGATTTTAGACCCATTTGCAGGTAGTTCGACAACAGGTATTGCAGCAAACTTGGCAAACAGACGATTTTTAGGAATTGACCAAGAAGAAGAATTTTTGACAATTAGCAAAAACAGAAAACTTGAAATTGAAAATCCAAAAACAGCAGCAACATTTAGACAAAAAATAGGCGGTTTCAATGACAAGAAAGAACTTGAATTATTTTTATTTGAAGAACCAAAAGAAGAATATAAAA
>JACFNF010000034.1 GCA_019454985.1 Bacteroidales bacterium | reverse complement strand
CAACCGTCAAATCGTTCTGAATTAATTCCTTCACCACCTCTTTATCCATAATCAGATTGACAAGCGAGATAAAACGAATATCCACAATCCGGCGGGCAATGGCATAAGAGATACGGTTGCCTTTATAGCAAACCACTTGCGGAATACCGAAAAGAGCAGTTTCGAGGGTAGCAGTTCCCGAAGTAACCAAAGCTGCGGAAGCCTGTTGCAACAAAGCGTAAGTTTGATCATAAACCACTTTTACATTTTTAGCACCCATCATTTGTTGGTAAACTTTCGGTTCAACCGACGGGGCTGCTGCTACAACAAATTGAATATCCGGAAATTGTACAGCTGTTTTGAGCATTAAGCTTAACATATTTCCGATTTCCTGCAGACGACTGCCCGGCAGGAGGGCAACGATTGGGCGATGGTCTAAATGGTTTATTCTTCTGAAATCAGGATGAACAGGCGTATTTTGAATAGCATCGAGCAACGGATGACCCACAAAATCTACCTCCATCAGGGATTTTTTGTAAAAATCCTTTTCAAACGGAAGAATCACCATCATTTTATCCACCACTTTTCGAATGGTTTTCACCCGTCCTTTTTTCCAGGCCCAAACCTGTGGCGAGATATAGTAAACAACTTTGATGTGATGGGCATGCGCAAACTTTGCCATCCGCAGGTTAAACCCAGGATAATCAATGAGAATCACTACATTGGGTTGAAATTCAAGGATATCGCGTTTACAGAACCGGAAGTTGCCCAAAATTGCCAGCAGGTTCGTCAATACTTCGACAAAGCCCATAAAGGCAAGGTCGCGGTAATGTTTGACAAGCGTGGCTCCCTGTTGCTGCATCAACTCACCGCCCCAGGCGCGAATGTCGGCCTGGCGGTCAAGTGCACGAATCTCTTTGATCAGATTAGCTCCGTGAAGATCGCCCGAGGCCTCGCCGGCAATGATGTAATATTTCATAGCTCCGAATTATCTCATCAAAAAAATCACGAGAAAGGCAACCGCAATCACCACTAAAAGAATGCCCCTGCCAATTTTATCTTGTTTTCGGTTGACCATGAAAATTCGAAAAAGAAGCACATCGGGAATCAATGCAATGAAAAAATGCGAGCGGCGGCTCGCAAGCCAATAGGGCAAATTTTCAAAGGCTGCCGTGGCTAAATACACCAAGCCATAGGTGAGGCCTGCCGCTAAAAGCCCAAGGATAATTCCGGTGAGGAGGCAATCTTTTTCGAATAACGTTTTCATAGCAAACAGCGAATGCTTTAATGATAGCTACTCATCAAATTTCCAGCCCGAAATGAGTTCCATCTGCGAATAAGCAGTCAGGTCGTATTTGACAGGGACAATGGAAACGAAGTTATTTTCGAGTGCCCACACATCGGTATCAGGAGCTTTATCGTCATTTTCAAATTTCCCCATCAGCCAGTGATAATCCGCACCACGCGGATCTAAACGCGAGTCGAACGATTCTACCCAGCGGGCATGAGCCTGCCGGCAGACACGGCTTCCTTTGATGGGTTCTTCTGATTTTTTAGGCAGATTGACATTCAGGCAAACACCATCGGGCAGCCCTTTGTCGAGTACTGTTTCGGCAATTCTGGCTATAAAAGCATCTAGATGGCTAAAGTCGGCCTGAAGGCTATAGTCGTCTAAGCTGAAACCAATGGCCGGGATCCCGTCAATACAAGCTTCAATCACCGCCGCCATAGTGCCGGAATATATGATGTTGACCGAAGCATTTGAGCCGTGATTGATGCCCGAAACCACGAGATCAGGATTTCGTTTAAGCACAACCTGTTCGCCCAATTTCACACAATCAACTGGTGTTCCGTTACAGATATATTCTTCATAATCAAGCTCCTTAACTACATTTTTGAGTCGTAAAGGCGTTTTGATGGTAATGGCATGGCCCATTCCCGACATGGGTTGCTCGGTTGAAACCACCACAATCTTACCTAATGGCCGTATAATTCGGATCAGATGGCGAAGGCCGGGGGCAAAAAAACCATCATCGTTCGTGATGAGTATAGTGGGGCGATTTTCAGTTTTCGTCATGTTCATTTTGTATTTCTAAGTTTGTGACGCCGGCCGAAATGATAAATTTCATCACTTCGGTTGAAGAGGCATCAATGTGTCGGACGTTTTCGGCAGGTACAATAAATAAATTACCCGACCAGGCATAAGAATGGGGAAGATAAACGGCCACTTTCCGGCCTTCAACTCCCAGAAATTCAAGGTCTTTATTGGTAATAAACCCGATCTTTTCCAGGTCGTAACCCTTTCCAATTTTCACCAAAACAGGTTCGGTAAACCGCTTTTTCTGGCCAACAAAAGCCGAAACCAAGTCCTTCACAGAAGTATAAATAATTTTAATCAGGGGTGTCTTTGTTAAAAGCTGATCGAAAAATGCCATGAAAGGCCGCAGAAAAAAACTGGAACCTGCCAAACCAATCAGAGTGATAGAAACAATCAGAACAAAAATTCCAAGGCCCGGGATATGACGCTTGAGAAGGGTATCCAAATAGTCAATCAACAGTCCGTCAATGAATTCAAAAATGGTGACTAAACCCCACACGGTGAGCATCACCGGGGCAATATAGAGCAGCCCCTGAAAAAAATAATTGAGCAAACGCTTGAGAATCCGTTTCATAGATCAATACGTGAGGTTTCAGATGCAGTCTGTTTCGGTTCCGAAATAAATTGCTTGAGTTCGTTATAGAGGCGTTGGGTGGGCAGTCCCATCACATTATAAAAAGAGCCTCTGATGCCGGTGATACCAATAAATCCTATCCACTCCTGTATTCCGTACGCACCGGCTTTGTCGAAAGGGCGATAATTCTGCGCATAATATTCCATTTCGTCATGGCTGAGCTTAGCAAAATCCACTTCGGTAAAATCTGTGAAAACACACGTTTTCTGAGCAGTTCGAAGGCATATTCCGGTAGCCACGGTATGGGTTTTTCCCGAAAGCTGGCCTAACATTCCGATGGTTTCAGCAATATCGCCAGGTTTATTGAGGATGGCAGAACCCACGATAACAACCGTATCCGCAGCAATCAACAGATAGTTTTCGGGCAGCTCTTCCTCCCGAAAAGCTTCTGCTTTCACGCGACTGAGATAGGATGCAACTTCCGTTGGTGGGAGATGGTCAGGAAAAAATTCGTCAAGGTCTTTTGTCAATACACTAAAGTCCAAACCCATTCCTTTCAATAGCTCCTGGCGACGAGGTGATTTCGATGCCAACACCACATTGTAAGATTTCAATTGTTCTAACACCATACAACCATCCGATGATACCATCCCAAAAAGCGGCAAAGATTGATTTTTCTTTGCAAAGATAATGCCTTCTGTCTTTACAGGACACAAGGCCCGAAGAAGTCGGCAATGGCTTTTACTCAGAATATCTATTCGTCACAACATCAACGGCTTACCAAAATACGGTATAAATCACCGTCAAAATAATTAAAACGATGTAAGCAGCAATATTGAACTGTTTGCCGGTTTTAAAAGTTTCTCTTGGCAAAGCAATAGATTTGGGATCTTCATCGAAGTCGGCCGTCATCAAGCTCACAAACAGGATGACAACAATGGTGATCAGGCAAGTATAAAGCATCTGATCGAGGAATGGCATTTCGATGGGCAAAAGTTTAAGCAACAATGCGACAGGTATTGAGGTCACCACACCTGTGATGGCGCCTTTGGTATTGGTTTTTTTCCAGAACAAGCCCATGAGGAACACAGCCAATACGCCGGGGCTTACCACTCCCGTATATTCCTGAATGTATTGAAACATCTGCGGCATACTTTCCAAAGCCGGAGCAATGAGCACTGCCACGACCAATGCAACGATTACCGAAATTCGTCCAATCGCCACCAGATCAGTGCCATCACTCCGTTTTGAGAAATAGGGTTTATAGATATCCATCGTAAAAATCGTTGCAGTGGAGTTGAGCATCGAAGCCAGCGATGAAAGGATGGCCGCAGTGAGAGCTGCCACCACCAATCCTTTGAGTCCGGTGGGGATGAAAGTTTTCACCAGCCATGGATAGGCTAAGTCGTAATTGATGCTGCCATCTGTTTTCAGGAAGACCTGCTGAACGCCGTCAATTTCGGTTGTTCCCGGGCCTTGCATAAACAGCACATAAGCTACAATGCCCGGCACCACGACCAAAACAGGCAAAAGCAGTTTTAGGAAGGCCGCAAAAGCAAGTCCCTTTTGTGCTTCGCGCAACGATTTGGCGGCCAATGCCCTTTGAATGATGTATTGGTTGAAACCAAAATAATAGAGGTTGGCCACCCAAAGTCCGCCAATGATTACACCGATACCCGGAAGGTTCAGAAACTCAGGATGATTGCGGTGCAGCACCATGTGAAATTTGTCGCCAGCCTGATCATAAACATGCTGCAAACCCGTCCATAAACCTCCATCGGGGGTCACTTTGTCGAGAGCGATAAAAGTCGTTACCAATCCACCAATCACCAAAAGCACAACCTGAACAACATCGGTCCAGGCCACAGCCGACAGCCCGCCCCAGATGGAATATGCTGCAGCAAAAAATGCCAATCCCAGGATAAGTGGAAAAATCAACCTGCCATCACCAGCGCCAATCACGGTATCCAAGGCTTTTGCACCCAGAAAAAGCACCGAAGTGAGGTTGACAAAAATGAACAGTGCCACCCAAAAAACGGCTAAGATGGTTTTCAGATTGGTATTGAAACGCTTCTCGATGAATTCGGGAATGGTGAATAAGCCCTGACGGATGAAAATCGGCAGGAAAAACTTGGCCACCAGAATCAGGGTGAGCGCACCCATCCATTCGTAGGAGGCAATGGCTAAGCCAATGGCAAAACCCGAGCCCGACATGCCGATAAATTGCTCGGCCGAGATGTTGGCCGCAATCAGCGAAGCGCCTATGGCCCAGAAAGGAAGGCTTTTGCCGGCCAGAAAATAATCTTCAGCGCTTTTCTGGCTGCCTTTTTTCCCACGCGAAACCCATAAACCTAAGCCTAAGATGAGTAAAGCATAAGCGCCAAAAATAACATAATCAATGGTTTGAAATGTCCCCATAACGAGTCAGAAGGTTTAAATAGTTTTATTTTCTTTCATGATCATTCGGCAATATTATTTCCATAAAGGCGAAGGATAATCGCCTGAGGCAGCCAGTTCACGCAGGCGTTGCTGCACTATGGGCTTGTCGTCAGTATAAGTCACTCCAAACCAAGATGCTGAAGTATCAATCACTTTCACGGTTCCTTTCTTTTCACGGATAAGCAGGTCGGCAACCAATGGGGTAAAAAATTCGGAAGCGGGCTCTTCGGCACGTTGTTTCAGGAAATCAATGAGATAGCTTTCAATAATGGGAAAGATACTTTTACGAAAAGCCCAAATGTTCATCGAGACGATCGTATCTTCTTGCAACTCAATATCTTCACCTTGATGATGGCTGATGATACGACCTTGTTGGTTGTAACCGATTTTAAGATGTTCCACCACCGAAATCAGATTCCCTTGCTGATCTTTCTGGCATACTCCCCTTGAAACCGTCCCGTGTGCCGAAAGCGTATTGGACAACTGATAGCCGCACATGGCATAGGCATGACTCTGATTATTTGCTTGTTGTAAAAACTCCGCCAAAGAAGCATAGGATTCTTTCCCGTAAAAATCGTCGGCATTGGCCACCACAAAATCGCCTGGAATCGCGTGACGGGCAACCCAAAGCGCATGAGCTGTTCCCCACGGCTTTGTGCGTGACGCTGGTACCATGAAACCTTCGGGTAAAACGTCTAATTCCTGATACACAAATTCATAAGGTATCTTTTTTAAAAAACCTTGTCCGAATGTTTCTAAAAAATCCTGTTCAATACTTTTCCTGATCACTAAAACTAACTTCCCAAATCCGGCGCGTAAGGCATCAAAAACAGCGTAATCAATAATGGTTTCGCCCGAAGGCCCCAGTCGGTCAACCTGTTTGAGGCCTCCATAACGGCTTCCCATTCCGGCAGCAAGAATCACCAAGGTGAGTGGAGTATTGGTGTGTTGTGGTTCCATAGTTGTTTTTAAATCTGTTGAGGTTTAAAAATTATCAAAAATGTAAGTCGTTGATTCTCTGAAAACTTCTCCCTCTCTTAAAAGCGTTCCGGGAAATGCAGCTTGGTTTGGGGAATCGGCAAAATGCTGTGTTTCAAAACAGATGGCGCTGTGCTTGGTATAAGCTGTTTCCTGATGGCCTTTGAGGCTGCCATCGAGAAAGTTGCCCGAATATACCTGAATCCCTGGCTGTGAGGTAAAAATACGGATCCGGCGACCGCTGGCTTCGTGTCGGCATTCAAGAGCTGGCTCTCCGGCAACAGGAGTATCAAGCACAAAACAATGATCCAATTCATGTTGCAAAGGGATCGCACGGCTTCTGAGCAAGGTTTCCTGTCGGAAATCAAAAACTGTCCCTTCAAGATTGAGCAGTCTTCCGGTCGGTAGCAGGTTTTCGTTGAGCTCTACAAAACGCTGGGCATTGATTTTCAGCGAATGATCGCCAACATCTGCACGAAAAGCATTTAAATTAAAATAAGCATGATTCGTCAGGTTCAGATGTGTTGGCCTGTCGGTTAGGGCAGTGAATTCCAACTGAATACGATTGTCATCTGTAATCAGATAATGTGCTTCAACCTGCAGGTTGCCCGGATAGTTCCCTTCGAGGTGAGGGCTCAGATAGCGAAGCCGAAGGGAAGCCGATTCGGTTTGGGAATCGAGTTCAGCTTCCCAAAGCTTCGTGTGAAAACCTGTCGTACCTCCGTGAAGATGATGTCCATCGCTGTTTTGCTCAAGCTGAAAAATCTGTTTGTCAACCGGCAAAATTCCTTTGGAGATACGTCCGGCATAGCGTCCAACGATGGCTCCGAAATAAGGATGAGGATCAAGATATTGGTTCAGATTCCCAAATCCTGCTGTGATTTCCTCCTTTTTCCCGTTACGGTCGGGCAGTCGCACCGAGCTGATGATGCCCCCGTAATTGGTAATACTCACCTCTAAACCTGCGGCACTTTCAAAAACAAAAAGCGCTGCGGCCTCGCCTTCGGGCAACTTCCCAAAGGGAATCGTCCTGGTTTTCATTTTTAGAATTTAATCATTTGAAATTTAAACCATTAGATAAATCTATTTCGTTGTTAAAAAGGCCAAAACAACATGGATGCCACGCCACTGACCATCGCCAATTTAATCCAGGTTGACGCCAAATGATATTGCTGTTTCTGATTGGCGCGGGCAAGTTGAAAAACGGCAATTCCGGTAACGATCAGAGCAAGAATTAAGGAAGCGGCAAAAACGATTCTCCCTTCCTTGATCAGGTGATATTGCCAGCCAACCAACAGGAAAACAATCAGGAGCAATATTGCTTGTGCGGCCCATCTGGCTACGGAAATTCCGGCCACCACAGGTAAGCTGCGGCAGCCATAACGGCTATCGCCTTCCACATCTTCAATATCTTTCACTATTTCGCGGGCCAAACTCGTCAGAAATGAAAAGAAAGTGAAAGCCAGCAAAGGCTCGAGAATAAGCGGAAATTTTAAGGAAGCCTCCACAAAAAGAGAAGTTTTGGTGGCTAAATAAAAAAACTGAGCCAGCCAAACGATCAGTAATGCCATGCTGCTTGCAACGGCAACCACCACATTTCCAACAAGTAGCATCCGCTTGTAACGTTTAGAATAAAACCACAACAAACCGATCATCATCACCATGATCAGCCCAAAACGCCAGCTCTGCAAATCATAAGAAAGCCAGATTGCCAGCGCAAAAGCCGCTCCATTCATCAAAAGGTAGAGATAATTCGCCATTTTGAAGCTGATCGCAGAGCCAATCAACATTTTATCTGGTTTGTTCCGGCTATCCACATCGGTATCGGAGAGGTCGTTGATGACATAGCCGCCTGCGGCAATCAACACAAACGACACCACCAAAAGCAAGAAAGTATGGTACGGCAAAAGGGCTTTCGGTCCGAGTTCCCGCAAAACCGATCCTATAATAAAATTGCGGACAAATAACATGGTAAAAATGATTACCAACAAATTTGGCCAACGGAAAAAACGCAAATATTTCATAAAGTCAATTTTTCTTACCAGTGATGCGCAATATCGGTCATCCATTTTCCCTGAACTTTGAGCACCTGTTCAATAATTTCACGAACGCAACCATGCCCTCCTCTGTAACGACTGATAAACAAGCTGATACGTTTTATTTCTTCAGAGGCATCGGCTGGGCAAACCGGCACTCCTGCCTTTTTCATGCAGTAATAATCAGGAATATCGTCCCCCACATACACTATCTCATGATCTGTCAGATTTTTATCAGCTTTATATTTCTCATACACTTTCAACTTATCGCTCACGCCGAGAAACACATCCTGAATATCGAGCGCCACAAAGCGTTTCATTATGCTGGGCGAAAATCCGCCTGATATTATGGCGATATTGAAACCCAGTTTTTTCACTAATTGCAGTGCATAGCCGTCTTTTACATTGGCCGTTCGCAAAGGTTCGCCTTCGTTGTTGAGCAGGATCACCCCATCGGTCATCACGCCATCGTAATCAAAAATGAAAGTGGTTATATCGCGGAGTTTGGTTTTGTAATTACTCATAATTCAGGAAAGGTATTTTTTTCTGATATATTCTGTAAACATTTGATATACAGGCTCTAACTGAGGATATTCTTTTAAAATATTCAAATGTTGATGGATTGTTCCATAATCGTTGCGTCGTGCCGGGCCGCTCTGTGCCTGCGAAGGCGTCTGCCGGCTTATTTTTGAAGCCGTTTCTAAGATTAAAGGCTCGAGCAAACTCAAAGGAAGCTGTTCTTTTTCAAGTATTTGTGCCGCCATATCGAAAAGAGCATTTCCGAAATTGTTCACAAATACTGCTGCCAAATGTAAGGTTTGGCGTTGGTGGTCGTTGCTTCGCATGACACAATTGCTCAGCTTAGCTGCCAATTGGCTCAGGTAGGCCAAATCATTTTCGGAATCAGCCTGAACTAGGATCGGAATCTGTTCAAAATCAGGGTAATGCCCAACACTGAAGGTCTGTAAAGGATAGAAAACTCCCGATCTTCCGAAATATTCTTTCAAAACTTTGTCGCCTGTCATCCCAGAGGTGTGTACGACCAATCCATCGGTGGGCGGCATTTGTTTTGCCACCGTAGCAATGGCATCATCGCTCACAGCAAGAATGTAAAAATCAGCCTCCCGCGTCATTTTGTCTATACCTGTCACGGCTCTTGTTTTCGCAAACTCAGCCAGAGCCATCGTCCGCGACAAATCACGGCCAACAACTTCATGAATAGGGAGCCCTTTCTCAACAAAAGCCTTGCAAAGGTTCCACGCCACCCTTCCGGTGCCGGCCACAACGATGCGATGAAGTGTAGGCTCTGTCATTTTGAAAAATTTAAACGAAAGTACGTTTTTTTACTTTCTGTCGGCAATCCAATCCTTGAAAGCCACATAAAAAAAGCCCTTTCAGGCTCATGGTCTTCACCATCTTGTCCGAAAGAGCTTTAATCCAACTCAGGAAAACTGCTACAACTTCCTGATTTTAATGTTCTTATACCAAACATCATCGCCGTGATCCTGCAGGCCAATAAAACCTTCTTGTGCCACATTGGCCCAATCGGGGTTATATTGCGGGAACTTACTCTTGGCCACCATTTCGTTCCATTCAGGAGTCCAAAGGTGATATTCCACTACTTTTTCACCATTGAGCCAATGTTCCACGGTTCCTTTATACACCATCACTTTTGCCTGGTTCCATTCGCCCACAGGTTTCACTTTGTTCTGATCCACGCCAATCATGTCGTAGAGTGCGCCGGCGCTGTGTACACCATCGCGTCCGTCGGGATGTTTGGTGTTGTCGAGCACTTGCATTTCGGGTGCGGTTTGCCAGATTGTTTTTCCCGGGATTTCTTGCGCCAGATAGAATATGCCACTGTTACCTCCGTCGGAAATTTTCCATTCGAGCGAGAGTTCAAAATTTTGGAATTTCTCGTCGTAAATGATGTCGCCGCCATCCTGTGCTCCGGCTTCGCCTCGCCCGCTGCTCAGGCAACGCAAAGTTCCATCCTCAATCACCCAACCTTTGGGAAAATAGTCTTTTTCATATCCGCGCCATTTGCCCGGTGTCTGTCCATCAAAAAGCAAAATCCATCCGGCATCTGCTTCGGCCTGAGTAAGCGTGTTATCGGCAACGGTTTCTACTGTGTTTTGAGGGGTTTCCTGTGTTTTCTGAGGAGCTTGTTGACAGGCGGTCACTACGAGAATAACCGATAAAAAGAGAAAGATTTTTTTCATAACATTTAGATTTAAATAATTATATTTCTGATAGTTAAATCCATTTAAAGCGACCAGCCCTGACGATAGGTATGACGGATATATTCCGCAGCGGCTTGTTTGGCATTTATCGTTTCGTGCTTGGTATCGAAATGAGGATGACCGTCAATGACTTCAAACTTATCGCTTTTGACCACCCTGATTTCGTCGTTATCACCAATATTAGTAAATTCCATTTTTTCGCCATCCCATTCCAGTTCACGCTTGAGATCTTGCAGTCGGACTGCCACTACGCCCATAACCACCATTTCGTTCATCGGTCCGGAATAACCAAAATGAGAGCTGGCTTCTATCCTGCTTTCGGGCGATTCCTTACATGCCCTCACCCAATCCATCTCGTGGCTCGTGGTTACACGTCGCAGTGTTGGTGTTGGGCGACGATAGTCTTTATCATAATCCAAGGGCAGCAAGAATGGTTCGCGACCGTAGCAACCGGTCATGATTTTTCCTTTTGTGCCAACAAGCAGACAGCCGCCATTGGTGTCGCGCCCCATCACTTCGCCATCCGGAAGTTCGGCTGGGCGTGGAGGCAGCAAACCGCCATCCCACCAGGTGACCTTCACCTCCGGCATCGGTACGCCTTTATATGCCTCACGTTCAGGAAAGACAAACTGAACCGTTTCGGCCAAGGGTGGTGATTCGGTATTGAACTGCGAGGAAGAACCCTGCACCCTGATAGGATATTTCAAGCGAAGCGACATGAAGATCGGATCCATGATATGACAAGCCATATCGCCGAGCGCTCCTGTACCAAAGTCCCACCATCCGCGCCAGTTCCAGGGCGTATAAATGGGGTTATAGGGTCGTTCGGGAGCGGGGCCCAAAAACAAATCCCAGGCCAAAGTTTCGGGCACAGGTGGTGTCGAAGCAGGGCGTTCCAAACCTTGAGGCCAGATAGGTCGGTTGGTCCAGGCGTGTGCTTCGCGCACCTCGCCAATGGCGCCATCCCACACCCACTCACAAACCTGACGTATGCCTTCGCCCGAATTGCCCTGATTGCCCATCTGAGTGGCAACCTTGTACTGACGGGCAACCTCGGTCATCTGTCGCGATTCCCATACAGAATGCGTCAAGGGTTTTTCGCAATACACGTGCTTGCCCAATTTCATCGCATTGATGCTGATGATGGCGTGGGTGTGGTCGGGTGTGCCAACCACCACTGCATCAATGGATTTTCCAAGCTCATCAAACATCTTGCGCCAGTCGTAATATTTTTTTGATTCCGGAAACTCATCGAAGATTTTCTTCGCATATTTCCAGTCCACATCGCAGAGGGCAATGATATTTTCGCTGCTTACGGCGCGGATGACGCCGCCGCCGCGACCTCCAACGCCCACTCCCACAATATTCAGCTTGTCGCTGGGGGCTTTGTGACCTAATCCGGAGATGACCTTCGAAGGCAGAATCATGAAGCCGGCAGCCGTGAGGGCCGAGTTTCGCAAAAACGACCTGCGATCCATTCCATTTCCGGAACTGTTCGTCTTTTCCATTTTTTTAAGGTTTTTGGTGGTTAAAAAAGGAATTTAAAGTCTATAAAAGGTGTTTCTGAATGTATTTTAAGCTCTGTCCGGCACAAAATGCAGGCGAGCCTTCGTCGTATTGTTCCTGTTCCACGATCAGTTTTTCAAGGCCGGCCTGTGCAGCTTTGGTCATGATATTTTTGAAATCAATTTTTCCGTTTCCCACGATTGCCGTACGTCCTTCGGCTGAGATATCTTTGATATGCCAGGTGGTGAATCTTCCGGGGAACTTGTGAAACAGGCGGAATGGGTCTTGCCCGCCTTTCACCACCCAATAAAGATCCATTTGAAAAGAGACCAGCGCGGGATCGGTTTTTTCGAGTAAAATCTCGTAAAGCAGCTTGCCGTCAACATTTTTAAATTCAAAATCGTGGTTGTGATAAGCAAAACGCACTCCTGCCTTGAGGCATTGTTCGCCGATCACATTCAGTTCATCGGCAGTCTTCTTAAAATCATCGGTCGTTTTGTCGGGTCGCCCCATAAATGAAGGTAAAACAAGGAATTCAAGCCCAATTTTCGCAGCTATCTCGGCATACTCTGGGGCATTTTCAGAGGTAATTCCGGTATGAGTGCTGTAAATTGTCAAGCCTCGATCGGCACATATCCGATAAAAATCGGATGCGTCGCGGCCAAAAAACCGCCCATCGAAGCCATAAGGCTCAAGGGTTTTGTATCCCAGGGAGGCAATCGCATCGAGGGTGCCTTCCAAATCGCTGTTCAGTTCGTTGCGAAAGGTCCAGAGCTGAATTCCAACATCTTTCTTAAAGCTTTGACTGCCATAAGCCTGTTGTCCGGGAAGCAATGAAAAAAGCAAAGTTCCCGGAATCAGCGGACTAAGTCGTAGAAAATCGCGTCGGGTTTGCATAGGCTTTGAGATGAGAGGTTAAAGATCAATATTTTTTTTCAATTGATGGCTCATTATGGCTGCTTCAATGATTTTCAATCCGGCAATGGCATCTTCAACGGATACAGGCGGCAGCGCATTTTGCTTGATCGCATCTGCCAATTGGTCGTAAAAAGTCATATATCTTCCAGGCAAAACAGGATATTTTTTCGCTGTACCGGTATCATCCGTAATCAAAATACTTCTTTGCATAAGATTCCTTCCAGAGGCAATTGGCGGGCGATCATCTTTTTGATCTCTGAGAAAAGATTCCTGAGAATCCAAACCGTATTTCACAAAAGAGCCTTTCGTTCCATGAAGCTGAAATCGTGGACCCGGGCTTCGCACAAAAACACCGGCTTTAAGGCTTGCTACTAGGTTGGGATAAAAAAGACGGATATCAAAACCATCGTTGTTTTGTTTAAAATTTCGGTGATTCAGCAGTGTGGCATGTACAGAAAGAGGCATTCCGAAAAGAACCAGACATTGATCCACCAAATGCGGACCCAGGTCAAATAGCGTGCCTCCGGCCTGTTTATCCTGATACCGCCAATGGGCGCGCGTCACCGTTGGCGCAAAACGATCAAAACGTGATTCAAAATCTAACGGCGTTCCCAAAAGGTCGCGCGAAAGAAGATCTTTTAATGTCAGGAAATCACCATCCCAACGACGATTGTGAAAAGGAACAAGAAGTTTTTGTTGACGGGTTGCAAGCTGCCCTAACAGTTCCACCTCATGGCTTTCAAGGCCAACAGGCTTTTCGGCAACCACATGTTTTCCGGCTTCAAGCGCCAATGTGGCCTGTTGAACATGATGGGTGTGCGGGCTACAAATCACAACAAGCTCAACTTCAGGATCGGAAAGAGCTGCCTCCAATGAGCGATAAATGACGGCTTGGGGATATGACTGAGCAGCAGCCTCGGCTGAGGTAACTATGCCATGCAGCCGAAAGGCCGGATGATGGTGGATGAAAGACGCATGAAAAACACTGCCCGATAGTCCGAATCCCACAATGACCGTGTTTATTGGTGGAGGGCGTTCGATGCCGGAATGAGAGCGGGTAGCGTTCATAGCTTTGGTCAAATGATTTGTTCTTTGTCGGAATCCCAATACACCCGACGTCCCTGTTGGTAAGAGATTGTCCCCAGGTGCGCAGTGATGGCTTCCTCAAAAGCTCTGTCAATATTGCAACTTGGTTGCGAACCATTGGCCTTTCGGATGCAATTGAGCCATTCAAGCAAATGCAGATGAGTGGTGTCAAGCGCCTTGCCATCGCGATAGGTATAGAGCAGGCCGCGTCCGGCAAAATATTTCTCGGTGGGTGTGGTGATGGCATCCACTTTTCCTTGTCCGGGAACATACGAGAACATGGCTTTACCTGGTTCGAGTAAACCTTTGTCGAAATATTCCTTATATTGGGTTGATCGCGGGTCGGCAAAAACGGTCAAATTTTCACCGAGTTCCAACCAGGCATCGTGACCCATGATGGCTTTCCCACGATTTTTCTCACTGCTCAGCGAGGCGCTATAAAGCAAGGTAAGGTCGCGGTTTGGATATTCAAACGCCATATTGAGCACATCGGGTACCGTACGTCCGTCCTTGTAAAAATAGATGCCGCCCGAAGCCACAGCCGAATGAGGTATGCCGAGATTAAAAATCTGGTTCATGGCGTCATATTCGTGCGTAAAAAGGTCGCCACTCAGGCCGGTGCTGTAATCCCACCAGCAGCGCCATCTAAAAAACCGTTCGAGGCTGAAAGGATGCCAGGGTGCCGGACCGATAAACTGCTCCCAATCAATGGTTTGCTCGTTGGCTGCCGGGTCAATATCATAAACCCATGCGCCATTAGGATCGTTTCGGTTGGTGCAAACCTCGATAAGGGAGACCTTTCCTAGCACATTTTTTTCAACGAGCGCTCTGGCTACCTGATAGCTTTCCGTTTGCCGCCCCTGATGTCCAAGCTGAAAGACAATCCCTTGATTTTTAACAACATTTCGGATTTCATAAGTTTCTTCAACTGTCCACGACAGAGGTTTCTCGCAATAAATGTGCTTGTTGGATCGTGCAGCTTCCAAAGCTACAGGCACATGAAGGTGGTCGGGTGTAGCAATAATCACTGCATCAACATCGGGAGCAGCTACTAATTCGTGGTAAGTGGCATAGCGACGGGGGGCCTCTCCCATAGGTCCGTCTTGTCCGTTCCGATGACTATTGGCGCCGGTTTTGATTGCCCGTTCGGCATTTTTTTCAAAAACATCACAAATTGCCACAATTTTCACGT
Source organism: Bacteroidales bacterium (assembly GCA_019454985.1). GTDB lineage: Bacteria > Bacteroidota > Bacteroidia > Bacteroidales > F082 > JALNZU01. Next base: position 4,590 of record JACFNF010000034.1, on the reverse strand, counting down.
TCAGGTTTTCCTGTGTCCTGAAGTCGTCAAGATATTGTTTCCAGTAGGGGTCGTCTTTTCCACGTTTGTTCCAGTCATCCACCCGGTCGGGATGCACAAAACCCAATGCTTTCATCAGGTAAGCGCCTCTGCTCCCGCAGCCCACAATTCCGATTCGGATTTCTTTTCCCGGTACCTGAACTGGTGTTGAAACGGATCCGGCGAGGTCAATATCATTAAGACCGGCTTCGTTTTTTTGTGCATCCAAGCTGTTTTGCTTCAACAATCCGTAGCCAATGGCTCCCAGCACCGGCAAAGCTGCCATTCCGGCAAGGAGGTCGCGCCGGCTCATCCCCTTCCCTTTTTCGTTGTTATTCTGCATCGTCTTTCTTTTTTAACAAAACAAACCTTCTCAAACCAATACGATTCTCGGCAGGAAGATGATAAATTACCGCCAGTGCCATCAACTCGACTAGAATTTTGTTGACGATGAAATAGCTGCCATCGGACGGAAAGAAATATTCAATCCCCGGAAAGGGCGGATGCGAGAGGTAATAGAGTGCCAGCAAAAAGGCGCCTCCCACGGCGGCAATCCGACTAAAAATACCTAAGACCAAAAATAAGCCAATTAGCGAAAGCCCCAGCGCATTGAACTGGTCAACAAATTTTAACAAGGCTGCATGATGGGCAATCCAAAAAAAGAAATCGCTGAACCAGCCGCCCGAATCGAGCAGATATGCTTTGGACGACCAGGCCGGATTCGTTAATTTCACTAAGCCTTCATATAAAAAATGCCAGCCAACGGTCATTCGCAACAACGCCAGAGAATATTCAGTTCGTTTTGTGAGGTGCATCGCAACAGGGTATTGATGCACAAAGTTAGCGCTTTTTGAAAGCTATTGAAATGAAAAAACAATCTCAAAAAACGAATTTTTCCATCAAATTCTAAGTGAAGGCACCATCTGCTGTCCGGACTGAAAGTCAAAGAAGAACACAATTTTCAATTTCTTTCAGCAAAACTGTCGGGCAACACCTTTTACCATCACACACATTCAAAGTGTATTATCTCATTTCGCCGCGAACTTCTTTCGGATAGCAGAGGTAGTGTCGTGTAACCGGTTGATCCATCAGGGTGAAATTAAATTGATCCGAAACCTGACGGATATCGGCCAAACTTCCATCTTTTGAAAGGATGTGCAAAGGCGGTTCATCGGGGTTATAAAGTGTTTTGGAAGTGGATTCGTTCACCAGAAAAAAAGCTGCTTCATCGGCATTCAGTTCAAAAGTATCCCTGATACCTTGCAGCAAAGCCTCAGCTGTTCCCGAAGCGAAAGCTTCTTTTGATACCTCAATTTTAAACAGACGGCGATTGACGATGTTTCGGCTTAGCAACCGCAACACCCTATCGGAATCATTCTGCCAGAGCTTAAGAGCCGTAAATACATCATAATCATCCAATTGTGTAAATTTCTCCATGGCTTCGGAGCCTGGATAAAAATCCGACGGCTGAGGGTTGTTTTGCAAAAACCATTGCAGCGCCGGCGTTGCAGCAAGCTGATGTCCGTTCATACTCAACTGTTTGGCACGGCGAAGACAGTTGACAAGCATAAATTCTGCCGAAAGCGAAGTCTTATGCAGATAAACCTGCCAATACATCAATTGACGAGCCACCAAAAAATGCTCGACCGAATGAATACCTTTGGCCTCAATCACCAAATGGTTGTTGCTGAGTTGCAACATAGCCAGAAGCCGGTCGGAATTGATATTTCCTTCTTTCACACCCGTAAAAAAGCTATCGCGCTTCAAATAGTCCATCCGATCCATATCCAATTGACTGGATACCAACTCACAAAGAAATTTTTTCGGGTGTGTACCTTCAAACACGGCAATGGCTTCATCCAACGCTCCACCAAACTGATTATTGATCTGATGCATCAAAAGAAGGGTAAGCTCCTCGTGGCCAAGACCCGACACAATGGTTTCTTCTAAGGCGTGGGAATATGGCCCATGGCCGATATCGTGGAGCAAAATGGCTAACGAAGCTGCCTGTCGCTCATTGCGAGGAATATGATGACCTTTCCTATTCAGGGTTTCCAAAGCAATTTGCATCAGATGCATCGCACCAATGGAATGCTGAAACCGCCCGTGATGCGCGCCGGGATAAACAAGATAGGTAAGCCCCATCTGTTTGATCCTGCGCAAACGCTGAAAATAAGGGTGTTCAATGACCTCAAAATGAAGTTTATCCGGAACACGAATAAACCCATAAACCGGGTCGTTGAAAATTTTGTTGCGTCCTGACATTTCCATAGCCATAAAAAAAGTTAATTTTGTGCTGATGGCATCGTCTTTGCAACAATAAACCATCAAAAAAATCATTATAGCTTGCAAAAGTACGTTCAATGAATCAACTCTACTCAACCCTAACATAATTAATGAAATCCTGTTTATGGAAAAAGTGAAGATTCTTTGGGCTGACGATGAGATTGACATACTAAAGCCCCACATTCTTTTTTTGGAGCAAAAAGGTTACGATGTTGCTACATCTAACAATGGCGATGAAGCCCTCGATTTGTTGAAGCAAAATCATTTCGATATCGTATTTTTAGATGAAAATATGCCCGGTCTCTCCGGCATCGAAACACTCGAGCAGATCAAGTTAGACTATCCCAATCTGCCGGTTGTGATGATTACCAAAAGTGAGGAAGAGAGTATCATGGAAGAGGCCATAGGAAGCAAAATTGCCGATTACCTGATCAAACCTGTAAAACCTAACCAAATTCTCCTTTCGCTAAAGCGAAATCTTGAAAATCAGAAACTTGTAAGTGAGAAAGCTACCCAAACCTACCAACAGGAGTTTCGTCAGATCGGTCTTGAACTATCGAACCAGTTAGACCATAACGAATGGATTGAAGTCTATAAAAAGCTCAGCAGGTGGGACATTGAACTTGAAAAATCGCAGGACGAAGGCATCATGCAGGTGCTCAGGATGCAGCAGGATGAAGCCAACAATATGTTTTCGCGCTTTATTGAGCGAAATTATCTAAATTGGATCAACAATAAAACCACTGACAAACCGGTGCTTTCGCACACCCTGATACGCGACAAGGTTTTGCCTCGTCTTGAAAGTAGCGATAAGCCCCTGTTTTTAATCCTGATTGACAATCTGCGTTACGACCAGTGGAAAACCATTCAACCCTTGATTGAAGAATCGTTTCGCACAGAGGCCGACGATCTGTATTACAGCATTCTGCCCACCACCACACAATATGCGCGCAATGCCCTTTTTGCCGGCCTCATGCCCACCGAAATAAAAAAGAAATATCCAAAATATTGGGTGGACGAGGAAGACGAAGGCACCAAAAACCAGTTTGAGGGGGAGTTGCTTGGCGAACAGTTGAGGCGTTTTGGAAAAGACATCCGATTCTCATACAACAAAGTGCTGAATCTCAACGCGGGTAAAAAATTAGCTGAAAACATGGCCAACCTGATGTCGAACCGGCTTAATGTGATCGTTTACAATTTCGTGGATATGCTGTCGCACGCCCGTACCGAAATGGAAATGATCCGCGAATTAGCCGACAACGAAATGGCCTATCGTTCCCTCATGCTCAGCTGGTTCAAACATTCGTCGCTTTACGACATCATCCGTTTCATCAGTTCCAAAAAATGCGACATCATCCTGACGACCGACCACGGATCGGTGTATGTAAAAGACCCGGTAAAGATACTTGGCGACCGCACCGTGAACACAAATCTCCGCTACAAATATGGTAAAAGCCTAAACTACAACCCGAAAGAGGTGTTTGAAGTGAAAAATCCGGAAGACGCATTTTTACCCCGTCTCAACGTGAGTACGGCTTTTGTATTTGCACGCAACAACGACTTTTTCGCTTATCCCAACAACTACAACCATTATGTGAACTATTACCGGAACACGTTTCAGCACGGTGGCATTTCGATGCAGGAAATTTTAGTTCCGGTTGTCTTTTTAAAAGCCAGATGACGAAACAAGTTTTTAAGGTCAGTCACCTTTCCCAACTCCCCGAAGTGGCTTCGGTTTTGATCGGGATGCTTCAAAAGAGCCCGATCATGGCTTTTTATGGCGAGATGGGAGCCGGCAAAACCACCCTCATCAAAGAAATTTGTCATCAGCTTGGCATCACCGATCAGGCTTCAAGCCCCACTTTCTCAATCGTGAACGAATATGCCGATTCAAAAGGTAACATTATCTATCACTTTGACTTTTATCGTATTACGCGTTTAGAAGAGGCTTTTGACATTGGTTATGAATATTACTTTTACAGTGGCTTTCCCTGTTTGATTGAATGGCCCGAGAAAATTGAGCAACTTTTACCCAAATTATTCGTAAAAGTGAGTATTTCCACTACCGATGGGCATGAAGGTCGCCTTATTGAAGCCGAAATGCCCATCACCTGACGCTATTCCGAAACTCATGAACGACAGCAGACAGTATGTACAATTTACAGGAAAAACAGGGCTTCTGCCTCAGGAAGAAATGCTTGAGACAAAACAGAAACCCGAACAGCTTATCATTGGCATTCCACGTGAATTATCAGCGAATGAAAATCGTATAAGCCTGATACCAAG
>JACFNF010000078.1 GCA_019454985.1 Bacteroidales bacterium | reverse complement strand
TAGAATACAGGAGATTTGATAATTGCCCGTAAATCAATTTCAGGCGGACCTCTTTTTCCGAAGACTTCTATCGTTTTGAGCGTTCCGGTCTTACAGCACGGACATTTTCTCAACTTGGTTTTGGGCGGTTTAAACGGCCTTACTACTTTCAGATCCTTTTGAAGTGCCTGAAGTTTGCCCCTCTTCCAACTGCTGCTCAATATCCCGTAATGTCGGATTCTTACAAACCGTTTGGGGAGAATATGCATAGAGAACCGACGGATAAATTCCTCATTTTTTAATGTCATTTGTTTTTGAACCCCACCTTGACGATAATCCTTGTAATTGAAAGTGGTTTCTGTTCCGGTGACATTTTTTATCCGATGATTGCTGATGGCTACCTTATGGGTATATCTGCCCAAATATTCTATCACTTGTTTGGGACCGCCAAATGGCCGTTTGGCATATACAACCCATTGCTTTTTGAACAATGCATCATACAGATTCTGATCCCCAATCTTTTTAGCGCGAAGCGTCGACACATATTTTGCACGGAATACTTTTGACAAAGCTTTTACAGGAAACAGATATTTGCTGCTTCTGATTTGTTTTTTCCATTTCCCCGCCGCATCTGTCCCTCCACCCGGAACAATACAATGTAAATGAGGATGAAGACTAAGATTCTGACCCCAGGTATGCAAAACGCCTATCACCCCCAATTGGACGCCTTCCGTATGTCCAAACTGATTCAGCGTTGACCAAACCGACTCAAACAAACTGTCATAAACCTCTTTTGGATGATGAAGTGCAAATTCATTGAGTTCTTCGGGCAATGTAAAAACCACATGATAGTAGGTACAGGGAAGCAAATCTGCCTCCCTGTTCTGTATCCATTCTTCCCGCTTATGACCCTGACATTTTGGGCAATGACGATTCCTGCAACTATTGTAACTGATGCTGATGTTTCCGCAAGAATCACAGGCATCTATATGACCGCCAAGGGCGGCCGTGCGGCACCGCTTCAATGCACCGAGTGTTCTTTGTTGCTGTGTCGTCAGTTTAAGCTCATCAAGTCGGGTATTGCCAAGGACATCGGCTACTTCCCATTTGGCCTGCATTGCTCAAAGACTTTATCCAAAGGACTGTGAGGATAGGCATCCGGCGTTTGACATACATGAAGATAAATCATCGTAGTGCGTACGTCGCCATGACCCAACATCTTCTTTACCGTTAGGATATTTACCCCGTCCTCAAGCAGATGCGTTGCATATGAGTGCCGAAGCATATGGGTATGAACGTCTTTGCGGATACCCACCTGTTTGGCTACTGTTTTTACCGCCCATTGAACCCCTTTCTGACTGTATCGGCTGTCAAAGTCTTTTTGACCCCGATTCTCTCCTTCAAAAAGAAACTTTTCAGGCCGTGATGTTGCTATGTACTTCTTTATACCTCTTATCAGATGTTCCGATAGTGGTACATATCGGTCTTTTTTATTTTTGCCCTGAACCACATGAAGCAGCTTCCGGTCAAAATCCAAATGACCCAATTCTATGTTCCGAACTTCCATACATCGCAATCCGCAGCCATAAAGAAGACCTATCAGCAATCGGTGTTTGAGCAGTTTGGCTCCGCTAAGCATTCGCCAAATCTCTTCGCGACTCAGAACTGAAGGTAATCGCTTCTCGTGTTTTATCTCAGGCAGTTTAAGATATTCATACGGAAGTCCTTCGGTCTTCAAAAGAAATCGAAGACCATAAACCGTATGTTTAAAATAAGATTGAGATGGGGTTTTACTCCGCTGCTGAAGCTCATAAAGATAATCCAACACCTGTTCAGGATCAAGCTCCGTTGGCACACAACCAAAATGAAGAGACATCGAGGCAAGATGACGAATATAATTTATAAAGGTTTTTTCACTACGACCCAGTACTGAAATATTTCGCTCAAAGCGTTGCAGCATTTCAGGAAATCCTTTAACTTCGTTCTTGGCACGATTAAGCAGTGTTCCGTTGTTTAATCCTTCCGATGATTTTTTTTCATTGTCATTTTAAAAAGTTTTATGATTAATAGGCTAAATATACGGATTAGCGCGGAAGGCTACCGTAGGTTTAGTCCAACA
>JACFNF010000077.1 GCA_019454985.1 Bacteroidales bacterium | reverse complement strand
CGCTGAAGCATAAAAATGAATAAGGCGCTACATACACTTGCGGCGCCTTATTCATTAACGGTAAGTAAAAGGAATTCCGTATTTAGTTCAGGATGATTTTGGTATTTTTCTCGAAATCGCTTCCCGATACGGTGATGATATACAATCCCTTCGTGAAGTCAACGGCCTTGGTAAAACGTTGTCCGGCGGGCAGCTTTTCTTCAAACAGAAGTTGTCCGGCAGCATTGGTTACTTTCAAGACAAGCTTGCCCGGGTTTTCTTTCAGGTCAACACTTAATATTCCGTTGGCATAGTTCACGCTGATTTGTTTTTCCATTGCTTCTTCAACGCCTACGGCACCCCAATCTTCCAATTTGACGGCATCAATAAACTGACCCATTCCGGAGGGAGTATAGGCATGCCAGCCGACAAAAATCACACCATCGGTCTGGGGTTGAATCAAATGGTTATTCACAGTCCAATCCTGAGCATTAATTGATTGATTATCGTATAAAACGTTGGTCAATCCATTGGCATCGCCCGAGGAGCCCCAGGCCACTTTCATAGATTCGGGATTGGTTGGGAAGAAACAGCGGAAGGCATAAGTCAGACTATATTCTTTTCCGGCGCTCACAGCGAAAGGCGGGGCAATGAGCCAGTTGTCGAGTTCCTGTGGCTGACCCGACTGTGAATAGCAGGCAAAAGCTTTTGAGCTATTGTAGCCGATAAGAGATGTAGTGGTCCATTTAAGGTTTCCATTGTCAATCGAAGACCATTTTTCCGGTAATTCGGGTGGAGTAGCGCCTTCAACGGTCATTTCGTAGGGGAATTGCGAAACGGCCTCCATCGTCGTGAAGCTATAGATGGTGGGGCAATCGGCCACACCGAATGAGTTGCGTGGTTTGAGCATCAGATAATAGGTGGTGAGCGGCTGAAGGCTTGGGCGGAACCAGTTATCATTTACCGTAACACCATTGAGAATATTGGATGGAGGTGTTACACCCTCGCCATCGGTTCCAAAATAAACATCGTAAGCGGTTGCAAAAGGAGCCGGCTGCCAGGTCACCTTGTGATTCAGGAAAGCGTTGGTTGCGCCATCAAGCGGGCTTTGCAATCCGGGGCTACACTGCGGCAGGCTATAGTATTCGTTGATCCCTGAAATAATCAGCGAGAACACCTGATCGGCAACCAAGGTTCCGGCGTGGTCAACCATGATGGTATATTTTCCCGGAGCCGGAGCAGCCAGATACACCATTTCCACATTATCAACGAAGTTTTTCGAGTCGGTGGTGGCAGCGGCCGATGGATTATCCGGATCCAGTTTATAGGGATAATAAATATTCAGATCCTCATCCAAAAGTTTCAGGTCAAGGTCGTTTACAATCACCGGGGTTCTGTTGTTGAGTACTGTAACCGGGATATTTCCCTGCTTATCTGTCCAGCAAATGGTCACGCGAAGGGGTTGTGAGCCATCAATATCAATTTCACGGGTGAATGTGCTGCCATTTTGAAGGGTTATCTCATCAATCACATTTTGAGCCTGGTCGTCAATAATGATTTCACCGGCACGAGCCGTATTCATCAAGCCCCATCCGAACTTATAGTCGGGTCCAACAGTGCTTCCGGCCTCATCGGCAGTATGGATGACTAAGCCGCGCAGGGTTGAGGAGCGCATGGGCTGTCCGTCATGGGTTTGTTGATAAAGCTGTTGCAGCAGCACCATACTGCCCACAACGTTGGGCGACGACATGCTGGTGCCGCTCATTGTGGTATAAGCAGTATTGCTGGTACTGTTGAGCGAATAGGTATCAACGCCTTTGCCTACTACGTCGGGTTTGATACGTCCGTCGTCGGCCGGACCCCAACCTGAGAAGCTGCTCATTATAACGTTGGATGGGCCGTTATAGTTGAGCACTTCCTTTACAGCGCCCACCGACAAGATATTTTTGCTCACTCCAGAGCCTCCGATGCAGTCGTATCCGTCATCGCCGCCATCTTTTTCAGGTTTTCCGTTTTGACCGGCATCTGATGGGCCTTCTCCTCGGTCGTTACCGGCCGATTTGGAGATGAGAAAATAGGGTGCGTTGTAGGCGATCTGATCCCAGGTGCGGGCTTGTGAGTTATAGAA
>JACFNF010000033.1 GCA_019454985.1 Bacteroidales bacterium | reverse complement strand
GCATGAAGGTTGAGCGAAATGATGGGAAGAACGCCAAACGAACTGTTCAGAAACATCTCGCCAAAAGCCATGCTGGTGATCTCGACGTTGAGATCCTGCAAGCCAATCGTTAGCTCAAAATTGCGGATGGTTTGTTTGAACCACATTTCCTGAAAATAGGTGTGGTTGCCCGCTTCGATGTTCGACAGCACCTGAATATCGCCTACCAGAGTGGCCGAAGGTTCGGCGCCGTGGGTGTTGCTTGCTTTCAGAAAAAACTGACCGCCTTTCCACAGTTGGGCTTTCTCAGTATCGAAGCCTAAATCCAATTCTATCAGGCCCAAAAAGGCACTCCCTTTTTTAATCCCGCCTGAAAAATTGGTGACTACATCTGCCGTGTACGACATGCCAACATCGAAAGCGACATCTTCTTCAGGAATTTCATTTTGCGAAAAGACAGTTAAATGATGAACTAAAAAAAGAAAAAGCAAAAACCACCGAAAATGTTTCATAAAACCAATTCCTGCATCAAAACGTTTTGTCTTGGACATGAGCCAGAACAGATCAACATCCAGAAACCAATGTAATAGAATTACTGAAGATCAAACTGTCGGGCTTGGTAAAGATGATGCAAAATTATCGGGAACAACCCTTTGAGTCACTCCCTAAAAGTAGTGAAATTGGCTTCTGTGTCAGTGAAGCTGGTATTGAAAGGCGGATTTTTAAACCTTTTCAGGTGATAGTATAAAGACGAAAAGATTGAAACAGTTTTTAAAGTCTGTTTCTTCAGGTTTAGCTTTGAACCTTGAAAGCATTCAAAAGACGGTCAACACCCACCTGAGAAGTTCCGTGAAAAGCCGCTTCAAGAATTTCGGTGTCGTTCCAACCGAGCTTTTTCAATAAATCCACATCGGACTGATTGGTTGCGTGAGGATTTTTGACAACTTTCAGCACAAAAAGAAGCAATGCGAGTTCCTTTTCATCGAGTGGTGCTTTTGCCGGGTCGTTTTTGATGGCACTCAATTGTTCGGGCAGGATTCCGTATTGAAATAAAATACCTGTGTTGGTGTCAATGCAATATTTGCAGGACTCAATCTCGGAAACCAACAATCTGATTAAGGCTAAAAGCTTACCGCCCAGGTTTTCGTGGCGCATATAATGCTGGAGCGTGCCGACTTGTGTTTGAAGTAAATACGGACTTGGGCTAAACATCTTGAAAGCTTCAGGGATAAACCCCATGCTGTTGAGCATGGCATCGTAGATTTCGGCTACTTTTCCCTGGGCTTCTTCTTTCTCAACTAGTTTAATAATGGCCATAAGTTTTGGATTGTTTAAGTGAATATTCTGTTCTGGATAACAGTTAAGGCTGGAATATGTTCAGGATTGTTGTTATAGAATTTCGCCCTTTTCAAAAAAAAATGCAGCTGCAAAACCCATGTTTGCAGCTGCATGAATGAATTTATCCGGAGAGTTGATCAGCAGTTTTTCAGGATGATGGCTGTTCCCATCCCACCGCCGATACACAGTGATGCCAATCCGAAGGTAGCGTTGCTTCGTTTCATTTCATAAATCAAGCTCACGGTGATGCGGTTTCCGGAAGCGCCGATGGGATGCCCAAGCGCGATGGCACCGCCGTTGACGTTGCAATGTTGCTCAAACCACGAAGGTTCAAGCTGATGGTCTTCACATAGTTGTTTGATCACGCCGAGCGATTGTGCGGCAAATGCTTCGTTGAGTTCCACAACGTCCATATCGCTGAGTTTCATCCCGGCTCTTTTAAGTGCCTGGGCAATAGCCGGCACCGGACCCATCCCCATGATGGCCGGATCAACACCGCCCTGACCGATGGCGACAACTTCCACCAATGGTGTGAGGCTATATTGCTGGACAGCCTCTTCGGAAGCCACAAGCACAAAGGATGCGCCATCGTTGATGCCCGAAGCATTGCCGGCCGTCACGGTTCCGTCTTTGGTAAATGCAGGCCGCAGGGCGGCCAGCTTATTGGCGTCGGTGGTGCGATTGACGTATTCGTCGGTATCGAACACAAAGCTGTCTTTTTTTACCTGAATTGTGATGGGAACAATCTCCTGTTTGAAATGACCATTGTCAATGGCTTTGGCTGCCTTTTGTTGCGAAGCCAGAGCAAATGCGTCTTGCTCCTGACGGCTGATCTGGTATTTAGCAGCAATGTTTTCGGCTGTGATGCCCATGTGATAATCCTGAAAAGCATCGGTTAATCCATCAATCACCATATGGTCAACGGCTTTGAAGTCGCCCATCTTGATGCCATTGCGGATAGTTCCGGGCAGGATATAAGGGGCATTCGACATGTTCTCGGTACCTCCGGCCAAAATCAGGTTGGCTTCGCCTGCCCTGATGTTGTTGATGGCCGTGTGGATGGCTTTCATGCCGCTTCCGCAGATCATGTTTAGCCCCCAGGCCGGCACAGTGTCGGGGATACCGCTTTTGATGGAAGCTTGCCGGGCAATGCCCTGCTTTTGACCGGCCATCAGGATGTTGCCCACGATCACCTCATCAAGGTTTGAAGGGTTGATTTTGGTTTCTTCCAAAATATTTTTGATAACTGCGGAAGCCATCTCAGCCGGACTGAAGCCGGCGAGGCTGCCGCCAAACTTGCCGATTGCCGTGCGTTTGGCTGCAATGATGAATATTTTTTTCATAGGTTAAGAATTAAATTGAGTTAATTTTCGAGCATATTTTTGAGGTTATCTGCAATGATCAGCTTAGCGTCGGTAGCGTCCTGCACTTGTTCAACCGTGAAAACGGGATTGATTTCGGTGAGGACAAGCCCTTCGGGTTTCACTTCCATCACACCCATCTCGGTGATAATCTTGCTGACTTTTCCGGCAGCAGTGAGTGGCAGGGTGCATTCTTTCAGAATTTTCTTGTCGCCTCGTGCCGTATGTTCCATGGTAACGATGGTGTGTCGGGCGCCTACCACTAAATCCATGGCGCCGCCCATTCCTGGAACGCGCTTCCCTGGTATGATCCAATTGGCGAGATTGCCTTTCTCGTCCACCTGTAAAGCTCCCAACATCGTAATGTCAACGTGTCCGCCACGGATAATGGCAAATGAGGTGGCGCTGTCGAAGCTTGAGGCGCCGGGTGTGGCACTGATACAACCGCCTCCTGCACTGAACAGATTCGGGTCTTCGTCTTCCTCGTCAGGCGTTGGGCCAACACCCAACATGCCGTTTTCGCATTGAAGGGTGATGTGGGTGCCTTCGGGGATGTAGTTCGGAATGTGGGTGGGAATGCCAATGCCTAAGTTGACAACATAACCGTCGCGCATCTCTTTGGCCGCCCTGCGGGCAATGACTTCAATAATTTCGTCTTTGTTCATGTTTGGTTTAGATTTATTTTGATATACAGGGTGTTAAATTTTCTCATTCTTTCGCCGAACCATTTCCTGAACGAAGTAAGAGGCCACGTCATCTGCATAGGAGTTGAAGCTAAAGCCGGCATCGTAGCCTAATTCTTTGGCTAATTCGTGCGATATGCGCGGGCCGCCACAAACAAGGATGACCTTATGACGCAGATTCTCAGCCTCAAGCATCTCAACTAATTCAATCATGTTTTTGATATGGACATCCTTTTGGGTAACGGTTTGCGAAACAAGCAGCACATCTGCTTTTACCTCAATGGCTTTAGCAATAAACTCTTCGTTGGGAACCTGACTACCCATATTCAATGCGTCAATCATTTCGTAACGTTCCAACCCGTAATGGCCGGCATAGCCCTTCATATTCATGATGGCATCAATGCCAACTGTGTGGGCGTCGGTTCCGGTGCTGGCGCCAATCACAACAACCTTGCGGCCGATGTTTTCGCGGATATAGGCATCCGTCTCCTCCATGGTCATCACGCTCGATTCGACCTTGGGCACATGAATATTTGTGAAATCTACGCTGTGTGTGCAGCTACCGTAACAGTTGAAAAACGTAAAACCTTTTGTAAGTTCCTTATAGAAAACAACTTGCGGATTGTCGAAACCCATCTTTTTCATCAGTTGTTTGGCTGCTTCAATTGCTTCGTCGTTGCAGGGAACAGGCAAGGTGAAACTGAGCTGGGTTTTACCGTCGTTCATGGTGTCGCCATAAGGTTTCACCTTTTTAAGGTCTAAGGTTTGGTTGAAGTTGCCTTTTTCCATTGAATATAGTCCGCCACTCATGCTTCGGTTCTCCTTTCTTTCATCAAAGTGATAAATGGATTCGTGTAGTTATTTCCTTTTTCAAAAACACCGCTGAGGCCTTTACCTCCTGTTTTGGAGCGTTTTACATCGCCAAAAATGCCTTTTTCCAAAGCTGTAAAAAGACCTTCGGCTTCAATGTTCTGAAGCAGTTCGAGTGCTTGTTGCAACACCTGACGCGAACGACTTTGAATGATGCCGTCTTTTTTGAATTCAACATCCTCGCCTATATTTTTCATATTGTTGAAGACGTATTTTGCATTCTCAATGGCCAAATAACGGTCGGAAATAAAAGGCGTGTGCACGGCTTCGGTCATCATGCCCAGCAATTGAATGCCTTGTCCTGTCCAGATGGCAATTTGGTTGAACAGGGTATTTTGTATCGTCCCCCGAAAAATATTTCCGGTCATGAATTTGGTTGGTGGCATGTATTTGAGCGGAGCCTTGGGGAAAATTTCGCGGGTCATCTGTGCCTGTGCCAACTCGTAGAGGAATCCGTTTTCGAGCTCCGGATCCATCTCAAATGCATGGCCAAGGCCCATCTGTTCTTCGGGGAGGCCAGCCATAAGGGCAAGCTGTTCGTTGATCAGGTCGGAGGCTAACACTGTCCGGGCTTCTTCAAAAGCATCGGCTGTGGTCAGGTAGTTGTCTTCGCCCGTGTTGATGATGACGCCGGCATAACCGTTGATGATCCGCGAGAAATACTGGTCAACCAAGGTGCGTTGCATATTGATGTCGCGGAAAAGGATGCCGTAAAGTGCATCGTTGAGCATCACATCGAGGCCTTCGAGTGCGCCCATCACGGCAATCTCGGGCATGCAGAGGCCTGAACAATAGTTACATAAACGGATATAACGGCCAACCTCTTCGCCCACTTCGTTGAGTGCTTTCCGCATGATACGGAAGTTTTCCTGGGTGGCGTAGGTTCCGCCAAACCCTTCGGTGGTGGCGCCATAGGGCACATAGTCGAGAAGACTTTGGCCGGTGGTACGGATCACGGCAATGATGTCGGCGCCCTGACGTGCGGCAGCCTGTGCCTGAACGACATCCTCGTAAATGTTACCGGTGGCGACAATCACATAAATATAGGGCCGCGCACCTTCGCCAAGGGTGGCAAGGTAATGTTCGCGGCGGTCGCGGTTGGCTTTGATGCGTTGAAGCGCCTGTGTGATATAAGGTTTCAGTGCGGCATCAACAGCCTGTTTGTCGGGAGTCTTTGTTTTGCTGATGTCGAGGCTGCCGTTGGCAATATTTTCGGCAATCTGTTGCGGGTTTTGACCGGTTTCTATCATTGCGCCGGCTAACCAGAACAAAACGCCCTGATCCAGCATGTTTTTATTGTTAAGCTCATCCACTACCACATTGGGCAGCGGCACTTCGTTGTTGTTGATTCCGTCAATGCCCATCAGGCGACAAAGGGTGCGTTCAACGGCAACGGTGGAATAACTCTCCACAAAATGCTGCACCTCCGAGGCAATGGCATGGGCTGCTTTTCGCGCTTCGGCTACTTTCTTGAAATCTAAGCCAAGTTTACTTTCCGTCATTTTCGTAGTTGAAAAAAATTATTGATGTGATTTGTTCGATTGGATAAATTGCTCCGCTTTGAGGATGATGTCGTCATCCATTTTCAGGATACGCGCAATGGTCAGTGCGGCCATGGGGGCATCACCTTCGCGATGTTCGACAAGGGCGTAATCAATACAGTCATTTAATCCGGCAACACCCTGAACGCCATCCATTTTCTCTTTGATCAGACCTTTCACCCTGAGTTTTCGGCAATATGAGCGAATATTGCCGTAATGTGTGGTGATAAAAGCACGGGTATGGTTTTCGCTCAGGATATCTAACACGGCGTTCACTATGGCATTGCCTTCTTGCGGGTTGGTGGTTCGGGCAAGCTCGTCAATCAGCGCTAAAATGTTCTTTTTTGCTTTGGCTGCCTTCACAATGTCGCTCACCACGGCCATCTCGGCTGCAAAAGAGGAAAGCCCGCTGGCTTCGGCCTGTCCCTCGTCATTCAGGCTGGTCAGAATATCCTCCACGGGAACAATAACAGCCTCTGCTGCCGGAACATAGAAGCCAAACTGAAACAGATATTGAGCCAACTGGATGCTTCGCAAAAAAACTGTCTTACCGCCCATGTTCACTCCCGTAATCAGCGTGGGTTCATTGCCAAACTCGATGTCAATCGCTTGAAACGATTTGTTTTTTTGTGTCAGCAGGTCTTTCACATAAGGGTTGAAAAGCTGTTGGAAAACAGTTTTTGTTGTTCCGATTATCGGTTTGCAAAAGGCAAAATCTTTTGCCAGCAATGCCTTGGCAATGATGATATCTAATTGAGCCACAGCTTCCAAAGTCTTGAACAGCGCTTTATGTTGGGCTGAAAGTTGTTTGCTCAGGTTTTGCCTCACAACGTCCTCGCGCTCCACACATTGAAGCCGGATAGTTTCGGCGGCTTCGGGCAACTTTGTATAGAGCGATTCGTATTCCTGCCTCAAGGCTCGGAGGGTTTCATCGTATTCCGGATAGATGTAAAAATGTGGAATACGTTGATTTTGTGGATCTAAAATATTGATGGTTTTGCTCAAAAGTGGGATTTCGACAGCCGAAAAACCTGTTTGCAGAAGCAGTTCACGGATATCATCGGCCAGCAATGCAAACTTTTTTACCTCAAAAAGCTGAATATCATCCAAAATCTGCCTGCTTTCCAAAGCCTTCACGGTGCCATGAATGTCGTTTGTTTGCCCTAATTTGATGCCAATTCGCTCTATGATTTTCCGGTCAGCATCATTCCGAAGCAAGACCATCATGGCTTCAACGGTGTCGAAGGCGGCCTGAAGTTGAGCTGGATTATGAGATAAAGGTTGATGCAGAAGCGCGTTTCGACCCAAAGACGAGGAAAGCGGAAGTTTTTCAAACAAAAACTGCAAACCTTTGACTTTTTTAATGACTGTGCCAAATGTTTTCATAACTCAAATTTGTTTGATGTCGTAAACCGGAACAGCAATTTCTTCTGAAAGCCGCTTGCACAGTTCTTGCGAGTTCAATGTATAACCATCGGGCGATATGGGGTTAACGCAAACTGCTTTCAGGCTGGTTCGCAACAACACTTTGATTTTCCCGCCACGACCCAAAAAAGCATCGAAGCTTTCTTTGTCCGCAAAAATTTTCGTGAAATCCCTGACAACTAAGGTCAACCGACTGATATTGGGCTGTTGACGCAACACATCCAACACCTTGTTGGTGAGCGCTCCGCTGATATAAAGGGTTTCGACATCTGTCTTCAGGCGATCAATAAACTTCGCGAGCATAAACACCGACGGAATGCCAAGATCGTCAATGCCATCAGAATGAACAGCCCAAATGCCGCTTTCTTTTGCCAGAAGAGCTTCTTCAAATGTTGATTTGAACTTTTCGAGCCCGATGAGTCTGTGGATATATTTAGTTTTGCTGACAAGTGTGCGCAGATTGGCCGAAACGGCGGCTCCTGTGGTCAGAATCATAGCCTCGGTGATGGCTGGCGAGCCCGGACTAAGGCGCGACAGCGCCCCATCAACAAAGGTGGTGTCAACACCGTGATGCGGCAACTCATCCAAAAGAGATCGTAACCAGACTGTATCGGCCGGTCCTGAAAACATCACCTTGCCGGGCATGAGGCAACGCGCGGTGACCAAACGCCCCAGCGAAGTGGTGCGGGTGCTCAGATCCAATATCTCCGACCCGAGCTGTCGTTCTTTGTAGTGCCTTTCGGAAGTGACAAAAACCATACCCGGATAAAGCGCAATCTCCGGCTTTTCATTGCCCGAAATCTGGCTCACACCTTCGCCATCAATACCGATTGAGGTGACGGCCACCCGATGGCCGGAATCCTTCAGCCTGTTCAGGATGTACTTCAGACATTCAGTCTTGCCGGTGTCTTTGTCCAACCCAACGATGGAAACGGTTTTGTGTTTTATGATCTCTTCAACGAAAGGCATCCGAAACTATTTGTTGTGGTTACGGCGCTTGCGGGTGGTTTTTTCGTGTTCGAGCGACATGGTAACGCCTTCGAGCAGCGAGGCTACTCCTTCGGTGGAATATTGTTTGTCAATATCCGGATTCACATAGTCGGTGGGTTCGGTGTAGGTGGTGATCACCCCTTCGAAGTTGCGCAAAACAACTTTGCCTGGGCTTTGTGAGATGAGATAGGTGGGCATGACCGGAATTTTTCCGCCGCCGCCCGGGGCATCAACCACAAAGGTGGGAACAGCATAACCGGAGGTGTGGCCGCGCAGGTTTTCGATGATCTCAATTCCTTTTGAAACAGGGGTGCGAAAATGTTCCAGACCCATTGATAAGTCGCACTGATAGATATAATATGGCCTTACGCGGATTTTGACTAAGTTGTGAACCAGCTTTTTCATGATATCCACGCTGTCGTTAACGCCTCTGAGCAGCACACTCTGGTTTCCGAGCGGAACCCCTGCATTGGCCAATTTGGCACAAGCCTCGGCAGCCTCGGCCGTCACCTCGTTCGAGTGGTTGAAGTGGGTGTTGAGCCAGATGGGATGATATTTTTTTAACATATTCACTAAGTCATCGGTGATGCGCTGCGGGCACACAACGGGGGTGCGGGTTCCGATGCGGATGATTTCCACGTGCGGTATCTCGCGCAGACGTTTGATGATGGACTCCAGCATCCTGTCATTTACCATCAGGGCATCGCCTCCCGAGAGTAAGACGTCTCTTACGGCAGGGGTTCGGGCAATGTAGTCAATGCCTTGTTGAATGCGATCTGACGGAGATTCACGGTCGTGCTGTCCGGCAAAACGACGACGGGTGCAATGCCTGCAATACATCGAACACATATCGGTGATCAGAAACAAAACCCGATCAGGATAGCGGTGCGTAAGCCCTGGAACCGGAGCGTCTTCGTCTTCCGAGAGCGGGTCGAAAAGGTCGGCTACCGATCTGTATGTCTCGGCCTTGGTGGGGATGGCTTGCTTGCGGACCGGGCAGTTCTTATCCTCGGGGTTAATGAGCGAAAGATAGTACGGCGTAATGGCCATACGAAGGGTCTTGAGCGATTCTTTCACTCCTTCTTCCTCTTCCGGCGTCAGGTCAATGTATTGTTTTAATTGTTCCAATGTCTCGATCCGGTGCTTCACCTGCCATTTCCAGTCGTTCCATTGTTCGTCGGGCACGTTTGGAAAAAACTTAGCCCTGTTGGTTTGATAAAATGTGTTATTCATAACGGTTTAAATGTATATCTTTTCAAATAAGTTACGTATTTCTTCCGACTCGCGCAGGATGTTCAGCGTAAGGTTGGCGTGTCCTTTGGCATAGCCGTTGCCAACGATGAGGTTGATATCTTTCCCTACACCCTCGGCGCCTAATGCGGCTTTGGTAAAAGAAGTGGCCATCGAGAAAAAATAGATGGTGCCCTGTCCTTTGGTGATAAGGATAGAAGTCATCTCGGTGTTGGGAACATTCACGTTGTTGATGGTCACATCGCAGCCACGCTCGCCCGTAATGGCAATCACTTTGTGATAAACATCCATCACATTGGTGGCATCGGCCACAATCACATGATGGGCAAGATTCATGTCGGCAATGCGGCGGGCATTTTCCTTCGAATATTCCACCACAATGACCCGGCCTGTGGGGCCAACGTTTTTCATAGCCTGATAGCAGCACAATATCCCCGATTTTCCTCCACCGCCGATAATGCACACGGTGTCGCCTTCTTTCACCAAACGGTCAACCTGTGCCGGAGCTCCTGCTACGTCCAAAGCAGCAAGAGCCAGTTTTTCGGGAAAATCGGGCGGCAAAATGGCGTAGATACCACTGGCAAAAAGAATTGCCTGCGCCTGAACATCAACCTGGTCGCTCGAAGGGTCTAAATGGACGATCTTGTTGATTTTCAGAGGGGTGAGCGAAAGCGAAACCAAAGTGGCAATGGTGTCGCCTACTTTGATTTTTTTATCCGGGAATTGTTCGCCAATTTCTTTAATGGTTCCAATCAGCATGCCGCCTGAGCCGGTAACAGGATTTTGCATCTTGCCACGCTCGGCAACAATGGAAAGGATAAGGTCTTTCATCTTTTGTGCATCCCCACCACACGATTGCCGTATCTGGGTGTAGCTTGCAGAGTCAATGTTCAGGGTTTTGACGTCAATAAGGAGTTCGTTGTCGTAGATTTCCATGTTGTTATCGAGCCTGAGAGCCGGTTGGGGCAGGGTTCCTGCAGGTTCAATCACGCGATGGGTTCCGTATTTACAGCCTTTTTTCATAGTCAGATTTTATCAAGTAAACGCTTTTGGAATTGCCTGCTATTGGCAGGAAAGGCCTTTGGAAGCGTGGTTTCTATATCCAACGGATGCCACCGGCTTTGCTGATGAAGTCCGGTGGCATCCGCCTTTGAGGCATGGATGGTTCAAGCGTAAAGTTCGGTAAAGACTTTTCTGAGCTTTTCGCTTTCTCTGAGCAGGGCGAGGGTAATCTCGGCATGGCCTTTGGTATAGCCGTTCCCGACAATCATCGTCACGTCGCTGCCTACGCCTTCGGCGCCAAGGGCGGCTTTGGTAAACGAGGTTGACATAGAGAAGAAATACACCACGCCACTGTCTTTGGTGCAAAGGATGCTCGTCATCTCCGTGTCGGGGATGTTCACATTGTTGATGGTCACATCGGCCATCTTGCCGTTAGTCAGTTTTTCGATGGTTTCGAGTACCTGCACCGGCTGGGTGGCGTCGGCTCTGAATACATGGTCGCAAAATCCAAGCTCTTTCAGCCTGTTAGCACTTTTTTCACTATGGCAGAGGCCGATGACTGTTCCGGTGACACCGGCGCGTTTTTTGGCTTCGTAGCTGCACAACATCCCCGATTTGCCGCCGGCACCAATGATGAGAACGGTGTCGCCGGGTTTGACTAAACGGGCTGTTTGGGCGGGTGCGCCGGCCACATCAAGCGCCGAAAGCACTAAGCCCTCCGGCATATCCTGCGGAATCTTGGCATAGATGCCGCTTTCAAACAGGATTGCCTTGCCATCTATATCAACCTGATCTACATCGGGTCTGATTTCTTTTATTTTGTCAATCCTCAGAGGGGTGAGCGAGAGCGATACTAAGGTGGCGATCTTGTCGCCAACTTTCAAATCGGTCTTGTCTTTCAACGCATCGCCGATTTTCTCTACCGTACCTAAAAGCATACCGCCCGAACCGGTCACCGGATTGCGGTGTTTGCCTTGTTTTTCGACGATGCCCAGCATAATCTCGGCAATCTTGGCCTTATCGCCTCCGGCCTGTTGTTTGATTTGTGTGAAACTGGCCGAGTCAATGTTCAAGGTTTGGACGTCAATCAGGATTTCGTTATCCCAGATTTTGTCCATATTGTTATCGAGTTTGTTGGCCGGTTGTGGCAATACGCCTTTGGGTTCAATTACCCTGTGTGTGCCGTATTTATTACCTTTTTCTTGCATTGATGAAATGAATTTTAAAAAGATCGTATTATTTGAGTGGTTTTAATCCTAATATCTGACGGGCTTCGGCGGGGTTGGCAATTTCACGTCCTAACTCTTTGGCCATGCGAACCACTTTGGCAACAAGCTCGCCATTGCTTTTGGCTAATACTCCTTTTGACAGATAGACATTGTCTTCAAAGCCAACGCGAACGTGTCCGCCGTCAATGATGGCAGCCATGGCCAAAGGAAACTCGAAGCGTCCGATACCTGCCACGGTATAGGTGGCTCCTGCCGGAAGACTATGTCTGAGGAAGACAAAATCGCGAAGATCGCCCGAGATACCTCCGTTGACGCCCATCACTAAATCGAAGTGCATGGGAGTCTGGATGAATCCTTTTTTATGAAGACGCAGTGCCATGTCAATCATACTCTTGTCAAACACTTCCAATTCGGGTTTGATCCCTCTTTCGATCATGCGTTGCCCAAAATATTTGATGGTGTTTTCGGTATTCATAAAAACTTCGTCGCCGCCGAAATTCAGTGTGCCACAGTCTAAGGTAGCCATTTCGGGATTGAGTTCGGTGGGTTGAAGTCGTTCGTCGTCGGTCATCCCAACGGCTCCGCCGGTGGAAGGCTGGATAATGACATCCGGTATTTCTTTTTTGATGGCATCCATAACGGCTTTGAAACGGCCTTTATCCTGTGTTGGCGTGCCGTCGTCCCAGCGGACATGCAGATGGATCAGGCTGGCGCCGGCTTCATAAGCCGACTTGGCTTCGCGCACACATTCTTCGATGGTATAGGGAACGGCCGGGTTGTGTTCTTTCAGTACTTCGGCGCCGCATATGGCCGCCGTGATAATCAGCTTTTCCATAATATTTTATTGTTTGTTTTTACGTTGGTTATTTAATGGGGTGACACAGGTGCCGGTGGCGCGGCAAACGACAATGGGCGTCTCAAGAAAATCGGCTGCCGAAGCCGAGATGTCGGGACGAGGCACAACAACTTTGCGGGCTTCGAACGCCATTTTGCGCGAAGATTTACCAATGTGGGTGATAGTGCCTTCAGCTTCGATAAATTCACCGGCATATACAGGAGCCATAAATTCGATATTATCATAGGCTTTGAAAAGGCCTTCATCGCCGTCTAAACGGATAAGCAGCTCGGTGGCCACATCGCCAAAAAGTTGCAACATTTTGGCACCGTCCACAAGGTTACCGCCATAATGGGCATCATTTGAACCCATTCTGAGTCTGATTAATACTTTTTCTTCCATAAGAAACGGGGTTTAATTTAATACAATATAATCAACAAAAATTGCAGGAGTGTGAACGTGATCTAGAGGAATCTCGCCGGGCTCAACCATCTGTTCCACCTCGGCAATCACACAATCGGCAGCGGTGGCCATCACCGGGTTGAAGTTGCGGGCTGTGCCATGATACACTAAATTACCCATTCTGTCGCCTATCCCTGCTTTAATCAGTGCAAACTCGGCTCTGAGGGGTTTTTCAAGCAGGTATTCCTTGCCTTCTACAGTGATGATTTCTTTGCCTTCCGCAACAATAGTGCCTATGCCTGTGGGGGTGAGAACTCCTCCCAGACCGGCTCCTCCGCTGCGAATACGCTCAATTAATGTGCCCTGAGGTGAGAATTCAACTTCAAGCTCGCCTTTGTTCATCTGGTCACCGGTATTGGGATTGGTACCAATGTGCGACACTATCACTTTTTTAACCCGTTTTTGCGTAATCAGCAAACCGATCCCTTTATCAGGAAAATCGGTGTCGTTACAGATAATGGTGAGATTGCGAATGTCGCGATTGATCAATTCGGCAATCAGGTTGTGAGGAGCCCCTCCGCCAAGAAACCCTCCAATCATCAGGGTGCTGCCATCTTTAATCCTTGAAATGGCTTCAGAGGCTGTTGTGAGTTTTTCCATCCAAACGTTTTTTTAAGGATTTTTTACTAAATCTTAAAATCAATTTATTGATTAATATATTGAAAATCAAATTTTTAAAATTAAAAACCAGTCTTTCTGTTTCGGACTGTAAAATTAAGCTTTTTTCTCCATTTATTAGCCTTGTATTCTTGTGAAAACGGTAGATTGGCTTATTTGGAATCGTTTCAGATAAACAACCCAATTTTAGCGAGATTCAGCAAATTTGCTGGAAAAAAGAATCGAATGTGTAAGTTGTTGATATTGTGAAAAATATATAGTCAATAAAATTAGAATAACCTTAATTAAATATTGTTAAATATGAAAATATTATCACGTGGTTTTAAAAATATGAGAAAAAACAATAGATCATTCAATTTTAAAGTTGTCTGATTTTGGAAATTCCTTGGATAGCTGAAGAAGCCATTGGGGAAAAAACCTATTTTTACAGTTTTAAAAATTGACTTTTCAAACCAAATGCAAAACGATCAACGATACCGAAAAATTCGTCGTGCCACATTGATTGGCATGATTCTGAATGTGTTGCTAACCTTCGGGAAAAT
The DNA here is from genome assembly GCA_019454985.1 of Bacteroidales bacterium. GTDB lineage: Bacteria > Bacteroidota > Bacteroidia > Bacteroidales > F082 > JALNZU01. Next base: position 6,192 of record JACFNF010000033.1, on the reverse strand, counting down.
ATTGGCCGGAGTAGTTGGGAAAAGCTCTGCCATGCTGGCCGATGGAGTTCACTCCTTGTCGGATATCGTTACCGATATTGTTGTCATCGCTTTCGTAGGCGTAACGGCCAAAGACAGCGATCAAAACCATCATTACGGGCATGGCAAATATGAAACCTTTGCTACAATGATCATCAGTTTTGTTTTGTTTGTGGTAGGGGTTGGAATCTTTTGGGATGGAGTGCGGGCATTGTATTCGGTTTTTGTGGAAGGCGAAATATTAGCCAAACCTGGTGTGATTGCACTTTATGCAGCATTGATTTCGATTATCTCGAAAGAATGGCTCTACCGATATACAATGAAAGTCGTGAGTAATACACAAAGTGAAGCCCTGCGTGCAAATGCCTGGCATCATCGTTCGGATGCGTTTTCGTCAATCGGTACGGCTTTGGGTATTGGGGGCGCTATTTTTTTGGGCGAGCACTGGCGTGTGCTCGACCCATTAGCCGGAATGGCTGTGAGTGTATTTATTATGAAAATGGCTGTGGATGTTGGACTTCCGAGCGTGAAAGAACTCCTCGAAACTGCTTTGCCTTCCGAAACAGTGAGCGAAATCGAAGATATTATTCGTGCTCAGCAAGGGGTGAGGTATTTCCATCGGTTACGTACCAGAAAAATTGGGATGTCGGTTGCCATTGAGGTGCATGTGAAAGTAGATAAAAATTTGGATGTGGAGGCTTCGCATCAAATCGCCACTGCTGTCGAAGAAGCATTGCGAAAGCGCTTTGGCGCGCAAACGCATGTGGGTGTTCATATTGAACCTTTTTATCCGAAAGCAGTTTAGTTGCGTTGCCCCCAGCGCATCCGATGACGCCTTCCGCCTCTTTCCATCTGGGCTGATGATTCGCGCAAAAGTCTGTTGTAAAGTCCGACTAATTGGCGCCGCTGATCCGGTCCGGCCAATGCGCTTACTTTCTGCAAATGATGAAAAGTGGCAAGCCGTATCTCGTGCTGGAGCATGGCCGACCGTAAGGAAGCGCTGTTCAATTGGGCTGTATCAGTTCGTTCATCCGACAAAAGCTGAAAAATGAGCGCCTGTTCCTGATGTAACTTTTGCCGCAATGGCTGAACCTGTCCTTGGTAATCGTTGAGCAATCTGTCATAAACTGCTGCTTGTTCCGCACCAAATCCCATGGTGTTTCGAAACTGAGCAAAGCCCATGCCTTGCATAAATGCCGGATTCTCTGCTTTTGGAGCCCAGCTTCGCCATAGGGTTGCAACAAGAACTGTTGCCGTTGCAATGAGCAGGAAAAGGGAAGCGTAGAAACCATAGCGATAAAATTGATGTTTTTTCATGGCTTTGCTATTCGTTAAAAAATTCGACCGGAAAACTGTTGTCTGTCGTCACCAACAAGGCATAATCCTGTGCAATATTTTGCAACTCGGGGATTGGCTCAGGCACAAAAAACCTGCTCAACAGCAGACCAGCCACGATGGCAGCAGCGGCCGTCACCACGCTTCGCATCACAATGGAACGGTAATGAACAGGTTCCGAAACAGGCTGTGGAAGAAGCGATTTCAGCGGAAGCAATGGTACTTCGGCATTTTGCCATTGTTCCAAATCACCTGGCAACTGCTCGATGACCGTTCGACAAACCGGGCAATGGGCGAGGTGTGTTTCATGCCGGGCAAGTACAGCAGATGGACTTTCGCCTGAGAGCAGGCTGCCGATGATTTTTTCGGTATGCTCGCATTGGGTTGTCGCTTTCATGATTCAGGTAGTTTTGCTTTGGTAATAGGTTTTTAACAAGCGCGTAAGATTTTGTTTTGCTCTGAAGTTGAGCGATTCAACTGCTGAGACGCTTAGCCCCAAAATGGTGGCTATCTCCGGATTGCTCAATCCTTCGCTTTTCGATAGCACAAAAGCGGCTTTCTGTTGGCCTGGGAGTTGGTCAAGAGCTGCGGTAATGGCATTGCTGTCGTCTTCACGTATCAGCCGGCCGGGGGCATCATTCAGGCTTTTGGGTAAAGATGTGTTTTTTGTGTCTGAACCCCAGTATGATAAACTAAAGAACTGCCTTCTTTTTTCCCATTTCAAATGATTAAGGGCTTTATTAGTTGCCAACTGATAGACCCAAGTGGTTAGGGCAGCCTCGCCGCGAAAATCTTCCACCTGTTCCCAAACCGTCAGGAAAACATCTTGTGTCAAGTCGTTGGTGTCGTTCATATCGCCCGTAATTTTGAAGATAACCCGTGCGACCATTGGCTGAAAACGCGTCACAAAAATCGAAAACGCTTTTTCGTCTTTCTGCCTGAGGGCTTCTGCCAGTTGCCGGTCGTCAGTCATTGAACCCATCGTTGGAACGATTGAGAAACAGGATCTGACAAAGTTACAACGCGGTTCCTGTTTCTCAATGATTCCTGTAAATTATTGTGCTTTAGAAGGCGTTGTGTCGGTTGGGGCTGCAGCAGGCTGTTGCCATCCCATTCCTCTTCCCATTCCGCGACCCTGCCAACCTCTGCCAAAACCCTGGCGACCTCTGCCCATGGTATTGCATGGCCCCATGCCGCGTCCGGCTCCCCGTCCACGACCAAATTGTGGGTTGTTTCCGTTACTGCGCGATTCATAAAAATCGCAAATGCCATTTTTGTTTTCATCAACAAACTGACCCTGACCCCCGCGCCCCTGACCACGTTGTGCCCAATTATCGCACACCCCGTCTTTATTGGCGTCCACAAATTGCCCGCGTTGAAAAGGTGCGGGCGTTACCGGTTTGGGATTCGTTGTGTTCTGGGCAAGAAGACTCCCGCCGCTAAGGGTCAGCAGTGAAAATGCTGTTACTAAAAAAAACTTCTTTTTCATGGCTTTTATCAGTTTTTAGTTATTCATTAGACAATCAACGACGGTAATTCTTGCGCTATCTTTCAATTTTTTTTACCTGCTTCCTTTACTCACAGCCCGGTGATGGGCTCGATTTTTTATATCTTTGGCCTTTGTTATGAATAGGAATGTGATTGCGAATCTATATTGTTGAACATATAAATATATGAATATGAAATTATTAGAAGGAAAAGTTGCGCTCATCACTGGAGGTTCACGCGGTATTGGTAAAGCCTTAGCTCTGCGGTTTGCAGCCGAAGGTGCTTCCATTGCTTTCTCTGATTTAAAATATGATGAAATCATGGAGGCTACCGAAAATGAAATCAAAGCTTTAGGCGTTCAGGCCAAAGGTTTTGCATCCAATGCAGCATCACTCGCCGACAGCGAAAAGTTGGCCGAGGATGTGGTGGCGCTGTTTGGCAGGATTGATATTTTGGTCAACAATGCCGGAATCACCCGCGACAATCTGCTGATGCGGATGAGCGAACAGGACTGGGATTTGGTAATGAGTGTCAATCTGAAATCGGCTTTCAATCTCACCAAAGCCGTGCAGCGTACCATGATCAAACAGCGCAGCGGCTCCATCATCAATATGAGTTCGGTGGTGGGTGTGAATGGCAATGCCGGACAATCGAATTACTCGGCTTCAAAGGCCGGAATGATCGGATTTACCAAATCAATGGCCCAGGAACTGGGAAGCCGCAATGTGCGCTGCAATGCCATTGCTCCGGGTTTCATCGAAACCGAAATGACACACAAACTCCCGGAAGAGGTTCGTAATCAATGGATTAGCAGTATTCCGTTGCGCCGTAGCGGGAAGCCTGAAGATGTGGCCGATGTGGCTGTTTTCTTGGCCAGCGACCTTTCGGCCTATGTCACCGGACAGGTCATCAGTGTGTGTGGCGGAATGAGTATGTAGGGCAGATCATTTTTGCAAAAGAAACATTAGAAGATTGATTTTGTGGAACTTGTAACAGGCGTCAACGGCTGGGCCATGATCCCGGTAGTGATGGCTGGCGCGGCGTATGCTTACGTTTTATATGCCCGGAATAGCCGGCTCCCTTTTTCCGCCCGGCTGAAGGCGCTTCTGTTCGCCTTGAGGATGACAGCCGTGAGCCTGATTGCATTTCTTTTGCTGTCGCCTCACCTTGTTTTACGCAAAAAAATTGTCGAAAAACCGTTGATCCTCATCGCACAGGACAATTCGGCTTCTATCACGGCTCATAACGGCCCGCCCGAAGTCAATGGCCAGCCGTTGAATCTTTTTTTAGCCGGAAAACTTGCAAAAACAGCAGATGTTCAATTGCTTACTTTCGGTGCCGAGGTGAAAGAAGATGGAGAGGTTAATTTTTTAGAACAGAAAACCGACCTTTCGGAACTGTTGTTAACCACAAGAAACACTTATTTTAACCGAAATGTCGGTGCCTTAGTCCTGCTCACCGATGGAGTTCACAACAGCGGTATTCAACCCGAAATCACAGCAGCTTCCTATCCTTTTCCGGTTTACTGTCTGGCTCTGGGCGATACAAACCAATATCCCGATCTGAGTATCAGCGATGTGCGATATAACCGTTTGGTGTATCACGAAGACAATTTTCCGGTTGAGGTGAGTATTCAGGCGCTCAATGCCGACGGTCAGCGCCTGACTGTGGAGCTGCTGCACGAATCCAAAACGCTGGCTCACGAAGAAGTGACTGTTCATGGGAACCGTTTTGCCGCCACCAAACAGTTTCGCATCAATAGTTCGGCAAGTGGACGTATTCGCATCACGGCAAAAGTGAGCGAGCTGCCCGGCGAACGACTTGTGCAAAACAACCGGCAGTCTTTTTTTGTGGATGTGGTCAACCAGAAACAGCGCATCCTTTTCTATGCCGCTGCCCCTCATCCCGATTTGGGAGCGCTGAAAGCGATGCTCAACGATCATTACGAGCTGGAACAGCTTTTTGCGTCTGAACCCCTGCCCAAAGCCAAAAATTTCGACCTCATTGTGTTGCATAACCTGCCATCGGTTGGAGGAAATCTTTCACAACTAACACAACTTCTGAAAGAACATCCCGAAGCAGCCTTGTTGTTTATAAATGGCATTGGGACTGATTTTGTGGCTTTCAACAATTTGCAATCAGGTTTAAAAGTTTTTTCGGGCGATAAACAACAGTGGGCCGAAGCCGTGCCGGTGGTGAACGCTCATTTTTCGTTGTTTCAGGCCGAAAATGAATGGCAAAATCAGGCTTCGTCCTGGCCTGCAGTGGATGTTCCGCTTGCCGAAGTGCAAACAAGTCCGGGCTTTCATGCTTTTTTAAACCAGAAAGTGAACGGCATTCAAACGAACAACCCGATGATTGGCTTTATGCCCGACGCCGAAAAGCCAACCGGATATTTTTTGGGAAACGGATTCTGGAAGTGGCGGTTGGCCGATTACCGGCAAAACGGAAATCATGAAAACTTTGGTGCGCTCGTCCAAAAAACGATTCAGTTGCTTTTGGTCAGGAAAGATCATCGCCGGTTGCGTATTTTTCACGAACCGGTGGTGATGCTCAATGAATATGTAAAATTTCGTGCTGAGGTGTACAACCAAAGTATGATGAAGGTGAACGATCATGAGCTGAAAATCAGGTTGACGCATATTGCCGACGGGACAGAGTATCAATATGTGTTTAATCAGGCCGAGGATGGCTATAGCCTGAATGCCGGACGATTGCCCGAAGGTGAATATCGCTATCGGGCTGAGATTCAGTTGGGCGAAGAAACACTTTTGGAAGAAGGCTCTTTATTGGTTGAGCGCTCCTCACTCGAAAATATGAACCTGACAGCCGACCACGGCTTGCTCAAACGCATTGCCGCAGCCACCGGTGGAAAATTTTTTGAAAAAGGACAGGAACAGCAGCTCATCGAAAGCCTGAAGGAGAATCCTGCCATTACTTCCACGGCTACCTATCCAAAAGTGTACGACTTGCTCATTAACCTGCCTTGGTTACTGGTGCTGATACTGGGTTTGTTGGCGATGGAATGGCTGTTGCGAAAGGCAAATGGAGCATATTAGAACCGCTAAGAAGAAATTATAGGTGAGCCGAAAAAAATCAAGAACAACAATAGAATTTCGGTTGAAAAACAAGCGTTCAAATCACTAATTTATCCTCCCTTCGCGAATTTGCGGCAACTAATTTTTGAGCCTTGAATTCGCGAAAAAGATTCTGCTTTTTTTTATGCAACCATTGAAAAGACCACTAACTTTGAAGTGCAAAAAAAACCAAAACATGGACCGATTGCACTCTATAATTTTCACAACCAAACTGAAAACCAATGCTTTGGCCACCGGCGAAGCTTCGGCCAAA
>JACFNF010000032.1 GCA_019454985.1 Bacteroidales bacterium | reverse complement strand
CCGCTTCCGAAGCCTTCGGCTTCAAGCTCCGGCACTGCGCAAAGCCGCCGGGCCGACCGTTACGGGCAAGTTTAAAAAACGATATTACGGTCAAATTGTGTAGGCTTCCCATTTTTAGTACCGTTCAAAAGAAGATAATTTTCCTTTTCCTGATCCGGAATTACTCCTGAGTTTATTGAATGTTCTCGCTGAGTGGCAGCCCATATTGTTCTACCATACGGATGTTCATGTCTTCGAGGCGGTCTAAGATGGGATGATAGATGCCAGGTAGTACGGGGATATGCACGCCCTTTTCGGCGATTTCGCCTTTCAGGATCATCTCCACGCCAATGGCAGCCGGCAGGGCCACGGTACGCGCCACGGCCGTATCGGTGGCCAAGGTGCCAAAGTCGAGCATGGACGATTTGATGATTTCCTGTTTGCCATCGGGATAGGAAGCCCTGAAGATATGCTGCATCACCACCATATCGCGTTCGTGCTGACCAAGTTCCATTTTAGCAATCATCAGGTCGGAGGTGATTTCGAAAGCAGAGGTTTTTCCCCGTCCCATATCCGCTTCGCTAAACAGACCTAACCATTCCATGCTGTCTAAGGCATAGGTATCAACCGGAAGATGCAGATAATCAGCCACTTTCTGACGGATATTGTGACTGTCGGCAGCGCCGGTCAACATGGCAAGCATGTCAGCATAGCTTTTGCCGTTAAAATCGTGCTCTTCGTAGCCGATCAGCCCTGCCGCTTTGATGGCATCCAAGCTCTCACACCATCCCGGATGACGCAAAGTGCCGCGCATCATGGTGCCGGCTTCCGGAATGCCATACAGTTCGCGATAGGGTAACGAGTCGCGGTTGGGATAAATATCTAAGGGGCCAACTTCCGGAAAATTGATTCTGAAAGGATTTTTGAACAAATCCCGGGTTGGGATTTCAACCAACTTCCCATGACGCAGGTATTTGCCATCGTTGTTACCGGCCATCACCACGCCTTTTGGACTCCAGCTAAACTTGTATCTGAAGGGGTTGTCGGCGGCTTCGGGGGCAGGCAGTGCACCGCAGAGGCTGTAAAATTCTTCGATCCTGCCTCCTTTGTCGTGAACATGGTCAATGATGCGCATGGCCGACATATGGTCAATACCGGGATCGAGACCCAGCTCATTCAGGATGATGATGCCGGCTTCGCGAGCCTGAGCGTCCAAGGCCTTCATTTCGGGCTTCACATAACTGGTCGTCACCATATTTTTATGGTGTGCGATGCAGTGTTTGGCTACGATCAGGTGATAGGTCCATGGCAGCAGGCTCACCGTGAGGTCGTGCGATGCCACCATATCCGAAAGTGTTTGTTCGTCGTCCACCGTCCAGGCAATGGCGTGGCCGCTGGGGTGTTCACCAATCATGGTTTCGGCCTTTGAGCGTGTGCGTGTGGCCACTGTGACTTCAAAACCTTTTTCGAGCAGATAAGTAACGATGGGTTTTACCACCATGCCGGCGCCCAGTATCAATACTTTTTTCATGTCAGGAGTTGGTGCTATTGAGTGATTATTCTGATTTACAAATATTTGGAGATATATTCATATTTTGGCGTGAGTTTTCCCTGATGCAGGATCATGGCTTTTTTGATGGGAGCGGGCAGCTCGATGCGGTCGAAAGGCTGCTGATAGTCGGCCTCGGCGATAGCTTTCACATAAGGCAGAAGGGCGTCGCCAAAACCCAGAGAGGCCTCGCGCGGCAATTCGCTCGGGAGTATCTCGACGGCCATCACCAAAAGTCCGTGTCCTTCGAAGCCCATGGTGGCCTGTCGTGTGGACGGATTGTACACATAAACAGGGTCTTCGATACCCGTGCCTTTGTGCGTACATTCGATTGAGCCATTGGGGTCGCAGGTAATATCGCCAATCACCTTCAGGTGTGGCTCACCGGCGGCATAGAGTTTCTCGAGAAAATCTTTCGTCACGATGCGCGGGAAACGCTCGTTCCAATACATGCAGTTGAGCAATACGCTGATTTTGGGCAGATATCGGTCAAACACATTGTGGTAGTTCTCAGGATGGGCATAATAGTCGGCCTGATCGAAAACCATCGAAGGGTCATTGGGTTGCGAAAGGTCGCCAGCTTTAAACACTACTTTGTAAATCAAGTTGTTAGCTGCATCTTCTGCGTTCAAGCTGAGCAGTTTTGCGGGGCTTATTTCCATGGTGGGGAGGAGATTCAATATCTCGTTTGCGCCGCCGGCCACATTACCAGAGCCGGTGACAGCCACCACCATCGGCAACAAACCGGCCGGCAGGCCGTGCAGGCTGATGTGCTTGCCCACAGCGGAAACATCATTGCGCGCTTCGTCCAACGAAGCATACCGAACCGATTGTTTTATTTTAGAGAAGGGATTTTCAACACCCTGGTTATTAAGTCGCTGCCCCAGGGACCATAAACTGTCAATGGCTCCGGCCAGGCCTGCGTAGCGCCCGAAAAAGATGAGACGGCGACCTTCTTCGTTTTCAATTTTTTCGTAATCAATCAGGTTGCATTGTTTTTCCATCATCCGCCGGAGCATGGGCATATTGTAGGGCTGTCCCTTGATCACATGCGAAAAAAATACATAGGTCTTACCTTCCTCAAAATGATGAAGCGGAATTTCTTTTACACCAAAAATCAGGTCGGCCTGTTGCAGATCATCTGCCAGAACGGCTCCTGCAGCAGCATATTCCTGATCGAGGAAAACGCGCTTGGCCGAACGTTCAACGATAAATCTAAGCCCTTGATTGATAAGTTTTTCAACATGTCGTGGAGCCAAAGGAACCCTGCGCTCCATCAGGTATTTGTCTTCGTGGCGAATACCAATTGAGTGTGTCATAAGCTGTTTTTGTAGGATGAGTTCAAGCTGCGAAAATGCACATTTTTTTTATTCAGCCGCTTACGATTACAACAAGTTGAGTAACGAAAAGTTCAATCTTTTTGTGAATACAACCGTTTGCATTGGCCGGGAATAGAACTAGCTGAAAAAGCCTTGATAACCCACAGAAATTTTATTACTTTTGCCACACTTTGAAAAAACAGCGGTTGCATATCGCAACACACTGTATATCAGACAAAACCTATAATTTTATTGATATGGCAAAAGCAAAGAACGTGTATTTCTTCGGCGATCGGAAAGCCGACGGAGATGCCTCCATGAGAAACCTGCTGGGTGGCAAAGGCGCCAACTTAGCCGAAATGAACCTGATTGGAATACCGGTACCTCCGGGCTTCACCATCACCACCGAAGTGTGTACGCTTTACAACCAGAAAGGACAGGACTATGTGGTTGAGTTGATTAAAAAAGATGTAGAAGAAGCCATCCATAAGGTGGAAAAAGTGATGGGCACACGCTTTGGCGACAGGGAAAATCCCTGCCTCCTGTCGGTTCGTTCCGGCTCGCGTGCTTCCATGCCCGGCATGATGGACACCGTGCTTAACTTAGGTCTAAACGACGACGCTGTGCAAGGCATTGCCCGCAAAACCGGAAACGAACGCTTTGCATGGGACTCTTACCGTCGTTTTGTTCAAATGTTCGGCGACGTCGTTTTGGGTATGAAACCCAAATCCAAAGCCGATCACGATCCCTTTGAAGAAATTATTGACCACCTGAAAGAAGAAAAAGGCGTCAAACTCGATACAGAGCTCAGCGTTGGCGATCTCAAAGAATTGGTAAAACGTTTCAAGGCTGCAGTGAAGAAAGCCACCGGAAAAGACTTCCCCGTTGACCCCTGGGAACAGCTCTGGGGCGCCATCATGGCTGTTTTTGACAGCTGGATGAACGAGCGTGCCGTTTATTACCGCAAACTCAACAACATCCCCGAAGAATGGGGTACTGCCGTCAACGTACAGGCCATGGTATTCGGTAATATGGGCAACAATTCGGGTACGGGTGTGGCCTTCACACGCGACTCGGCTACGGGCGAAGACATTTTTAATGGCGAGTACCTGCTCAATGCACAGGGCGAAGATGTGGTGGCCGGTATCCGCACACCTCAGGAAATCACCTTAGAAGGCTCACGCCGTTGGGCTGCGCTGCAAAACATCAGCGAAGCCGAACGTGCCTCCAAATTCCCCTCGCTCGAAGAAACCATGCCGGCCATCTTCAAAGAACTCAATGTCATCCAGCAAAAACTCGAAGACCATTACCGCGACATGCAGGACCTCGAGTTTACCATTCAGGAAGGCAAACTGTGGCTGTTGCAGACACGCAATGGAAAACGCACAGGCGCTGCGATGGTACGCATTGCTATGGAGATGCTCAAACAAGGTGTGATCAGCAAAAATGAAGCACTACTGCGCGTTGAACCCAACCGTCTTGACGAGCTGTTGCATCCGGTATTTGCTCCCGAAGCTCTGGCAAAAGCAAGAGTATTGGCCAAAGGTCTGCCAGCCTCGCCGGGCGCCGCTACCGGTCAGATCGTTTTTGATGCCGACGAAGCCGAAGCATGGGTAAGCAAAGGCAAAAAAGTGGTGCTCGTTCGCATCGAAACCTCTCCCGAAGACCTCAAAGGGATGAACGTGGCCGAAGGTATCCTCACCGCCCGTGGCGGAATGACCTCACACGCTGCTGTTGTTGCCCGTGGAATGGGCAAATGCTGCGTTTCGGGCGCCGGAACCATTAAGATCAACTACAAAGAACGCACCCTCGAAGCCGATGGAAAAGTATTCAAAGAAGGCGACTTCATCTCGCTCAACGGAAGCACCGGCGAAGTGATCGAAGGCCGCATCGAAACACGCAACCCAGAGATGGGAGGCCATTTTGGCGAGCTGATGGCGCTGGCCGACAAGAAAACCCGCATGAACGTCCGCACCAATGCCGACACCCCGCACGATGCCGCTGTAGCACGCAGCTTCGGCGCCACCGGAATCGGACTCTGCCGTACCGAGCATATGTTTTTTGGCGGCAATAAAATTATCGCCATGCGCGAGATGATCTTAGCCGAAAACGAAGCCGGACGCCGTGCCGCATTGGCCAAACTGTTACCCATCCAGCGCGAAGACTTCGAGGGCATCTTCGAAGCTATGCAAGGCCTGCCCGTTACCGTACGACTGCTCGACCCGCCTTTGCACGAGTTTGTACCTCACGATGACAAAGGACAACAGGAAATGGCCAAAGTGATGGGAGTGCCTGTCGCAAAAATTAAACAAAAGGTGGAAGACCTTCACGAGTTCAATCCCATGCTCGGTCACCGTGGCTGCCGTCTTGGCATCACCTATCCCGAAATCACCGAGATGCAGGCCAGAGCCATCATCGAGGCTGCTCTTAACCTGAAAGTCAAAGGAATAGAAGCAAAACCCGAAATCATGATCCCGCTCATCGGCACAGTGGCCGAGCTGAAGATGCAGGAAGAGGTGGTACGCAAAACCATTGAAAAAGTGTTTGCCGAACGCAACGACAGCATCCCTTACCTCGTGGGGACGATGATCGAAATTCCGCGCGCCTGCATCACCGCCGACAAGATTGCCGAATCGGCCGAGTTCTTCAGCTTTGGCACCAACGACCTCACTCAGATGACTTTTGGTTATTCGCGTGACGACGCCGGAAAATTCCTCGACATCTATAAAAAGAATGGCATCCTGAAACACGACCCATTCGAAATTTTAGACCAGGAAGGCGTCGGAAGCTTAGTCAAAATGGCTGTGAAACGTGGTCAGAAGACGCGCCCCAATATTAAATTGGGTATTTGCGGCGAACATGGAGGCGAACCAAGCTCGGTGAAATTCTTCCACACTGCCGGACTCAACTATGTGAGCTGCTCACCGTTCCGCGTTCCCATTGCCCGCTTAGCCGCTGCACAGGCTGCCGTTGAAGAAAAGATGGCCAAAAAAACTCAAAAAACTACCAAGAAGGATAAAAAAGAAAAGAAATCGAAAAAATAATCTTTCATCCTGATGCAATCAAAAACGCCGGCTTCCTGAGTCGGCGTTTTTGGTTTTACCAGATTCATCAAGCTTTGAGAAAAGGAATATCATTTTTTCATTTTGGCCTTCATTCATACAATAAAAAAATAGATATATTTGAAGATCAAAAAAACGAAACTTATGGACTTTACGATTTTGAAAACAAGGCGCGATGACGACATTCTCCTTGTCACGATTTCGCGGCCTCAGGCAATGAATGCACTGAACACCATGTTTTTCAACGAGATGGATCGTTTGATAGCATCGGTATCGAACGATGAGAGCCTTCGGGCAATGATCATCACCGGCGAAGGCAAGGCTTTTGTTGCCGGGGCCGACATTGCCGAGATGGTCAATAAAACCTCTTCCGAAGGTGAGGCATTTGCATTGTTGGGGCAGAACACATTCAAAAATCTGGGGGCCTTGCCTTTTCCGGTCATTGCAGCCATCAATGGCTTTGCTCTGGGCGGTGGTTTGGAGTTGGCCATGGCTTGCGACTTCCGCATTGCAGCATCCAATGCCCGTTTCGGGCAGCCCGAAGTGAATCTCGGGCTGATTACCGGCTATGCCGGTTCGCAACGGCTGCCGCGCTTAGTAGGCCTTGCCGATGCCCTTTATCTACTTACCACCGCCGAAATGATCGGTTCGGCAGATGCTCTGCGTATCGGGTTGGTGCAAAAAGTGGTTGAACCTGAAGCGCTGATGGACGAATGTATGCGCATCGCCCGCCTTATCGCCTCCAAAGGCCCGCAGGCCGTACGCAAAATCAAATACGTCACCCGCCAGGGAATGACCGGATCGCTCGATGGTGGAAGTTTGCTCGAAGCACAACACTTTGGCTCGCTTTTTGGCCCCGGCTCCGAAGGCGAAAAAGGAATGAAGGCATTCCTCGAAAAGAAAACCCCAAACTGGAAAGATTAACCCAATTCTATATCTCATGAATTACGACGAACGACTTCAACAGGTGGCTGTGCTCGGCGCTGCCGGTAAAATGGGAAGCGGAATACTTCTGCTTACCGCCGTGGAAATGACCGACTTAAGCCTCAAAGCTGAAAACAAAAACAGAACTTTTGTCCTCAATGCCATTGATTTATCAGATGAGAATTTGTCCGGGATTGTGGACTATCTTCAGGTGCAAATCCTGAAAATTGCCGAAAAAAAAGTGGTCTGGCTCAGGCAGATGTATGCTGACCGTGCCGACTTGGTTGACAATTCAGAAATTATCAGGCAATATGTGAATGATGCCATGCGCATTGTGCGGCCTACCACGGCTATCGAAACGGCCTATCGGGCAAATTTGGTTTTCGAGGCGGTAAGCGAAAACAAAGACCTGAAAATCAAACTACTTCGTCAGATTGACGATCACAACCCAAACAAACCCTGGTTTTTTACCAACACCTCATCGGTGCCAATCCACCTCATTGAACAGGGCGCCGACCTGAAAGGCCGTGTGCTTGGCTTCCATTTTTACAATCCGCCGGCTGTGCAGAAGCTTGTTGAGCTGATTGTTACGCCTGAAACCCAGCCTGAAGTCCGCCAGTTCGCCTTAGATTATGCCAAAGCCCTCAAAAAGGTGGTAGTACCCAGTTATGATGTCGCCGGATTTATCGGCAACGGTCATTTTATGCGCGATGCGCTTTTTGGCATCCATAAAGCGCTCGAGCTGGCAGCCACACGTCCCCTACCCGAGGCCATTTTCACCGTCAACAAAGTAACACAAGATTACTTGTTGCGGCCGATGGGGATTTTTCAACTTATTGATTATGTAGGCGTTGATGTGGTTCAGTTTATCATGAAGGTGATGCATCCTTATATGAAAAACGAAAACCTCCACAGCCCGCTTCTCGACCAAATGATGGATCTGGGAGTCAAGGGCGGCCAAATGCCTAACGGAGCGCAAAAAGACGGATTCCTCAAATACGACAAAGGAGCTATTGTTGCAGTTTTCGACCCGCAAAAACATGAATATGTGAGTGTTGACGTTTTAGAGAAGGCTGCATCCGCCTGGCTTGGCGAGATGGTCACAGGCTGGAAACCCTGGAAATCTGTCATCAAATTGGGAAATAAAGAAGCGTTTTTAACCGATTGGTTCAATAGCCTGAAAGCTTCGGCAACAAACGGGGCGGCATTGGCGGTTGAATATGGGAAAAATTCGGATGCCATTGGTCGGCGATTGCTTGCTGATGGAGTGGCTTTTAGTGAAGCCGATGTAAATACGGTGATGCTCACCGGATTTTTTCATGCTTACGGGCCAATCAATACTTACTTTGTATAACGCTTAAAATGAAATAGTTATGAAACGTAAAATCTATATGGCAGCCGGTGCCAATACCATTTCGATGGGAACAGGCCGCAACGAATTTAATCCCCGCAAAGAGCGCCCGGGTCTGGAATATTACATCAAAACGGCCGGAGAAGCTGCTTTGTCGCAGGTTTCGGGACCTGATGCAGTGGACGAAATTTATGTCGGGAATTTTATGGCCGGACTGTTCAACCGTCAGGGTCATTTGGGAGGCTTTGCCGCTACCATTCATCCATCTTTTGAATTTAAGCCTTCCATGCGTGTAGAGGGCGCATGCAGCTCGGGCGGACTTGCCCTGATCTCGGCTATCCGTTCGGTGCTGGCTGAAACAGCAGAAGTAGCCATGGCGCTTGGCGTAGAGGTGCAAAACACGGTGAAAGCCATCTATGGCGCTGATATTCTGGCCTCTGCCGGTTGGGCAAAAAAACGCAAAAACGGACATGCTTATTTCTTCCCCGGACAGTTTTCCGATCGTGCCGGCGTTTATTATCAGCAATATGGCTACGATTATGCCCGCAAAGGCATGGGGCGCTGGTATCGCAATGCCATCGAAAACGCCCGCCTCGACCCCACGGCTCAGGAATTCCATAACAGCGTTACTGATCCCGAAGCAGCTTACCACCAGGCTGCTCCGAATGGCAAATTCTTTGTTGACCATCTGAATGTACTGGATTGCTCAAAAGTTTCCGATGGAGCTTCGGCCATCTTCATCGCATCGGAAGCAGGCCTTACACGATTGGGCATCAACAAAAAGGATGCAGTGGAAGTAGTTGGTTTTGCGCAGCTTACAAGAAATATCACCAACGACCCGCCCAACCCCACTGAGATGACTACGGTAGGTCGGGCTGCCGCCAAAGCTTTAGAAAATGCCGGCATTACGATTGACCAGGTAGGAACGGCCGAGATTCATGATTGTTTTTCGATTGCCGGACTGCTGACGATGGAAGCTCTTGGTCTTGCTGCTCCCGGAAAAGGCGCAGCCTTTGTGTCAGAAGGCCATACGGCACGTAATGGCCGTTTTCCGGTGAATACCACTGGCGGACTGATCGGATGGGGGCATCCTACCGGCGCCACCGGTGTCCACCAGGCTGTTACAATCTGGCAACAGATTACCGGTAAGGCCGGTCAGGCGCAGATTGAACTGCCCAACGACCGGCCTTATGGCTTAAGCATCAATATGGGTGGCGACGACGTGACAGTGGTAGCCATCGTGTACAAACCGGCTTAGAAGCGATTTCCCCGATTGAAAAAGGGGCTGTCTCACAAGTAGGCAGCCCCTTTTGTTTAAGATATGATCGCCTTAGAGCTCAAATTTAATCCCTTGAGCCAAAGGAAGTTGACTACTAAAGTTGATGGTATTGGTCTGACGACGCATATAAGTTTTCCAGGCATCGGAACCCGATTCGCGGCCGCCGCCGGTGTCTTTTTCGCCACCAAATGCACCGCCAATCTCAGCACCCGAGGTGCCAATGTTCACATTGGCAATGCCACAGTCGGAGCCTTCGTGCGATAGAAAACGCTCGGTCTCCATCAGGTCGGTACTGAAAATAGCCGACGAAAGTCCTTGAGGTACTGCATTGTGCATCTCAATAGCTTCGTCTATACTGTCATATTTCATCAGGTAAAGGATGGGAGCGAAGGTTTCTTCCTGAACAATATGGAAGTGATTTTGGGCTTCGGCCAATACCGGCACTACATAACAACCCGATTCATAGCCGGGACCTTCGAGCACTTGTCCGCCATACAGAATGGTACCGCCTTCATTGACGAGCTGTTGTTGTGCAAACAAGAATGCCTCTACCGCAGCGCGGTCAATAAGCGGCCCCACTAATGTATCGGGTTCGAGCGGGCAGCCTATACGGATTTGTTTATAAGCGTTGATTAGCTTCTCTTTGAAAGTCTCATAAACCGAACTATGAATGATCAGCCTGCGCGTAGTCGTACAACGTTGTCCTGCCGTTCCGACTGCGCCAAAAACAGTAGCCATCAAAGCCATGTCGAGGTTGGCTTTTTCCGAAATGATGATGGCGTTGTTGCCTCCCAGCTCGAGCAAAGACCGTCCGAGCCTTTCACCGACGATGCGGGCAACGCGCCGTCCGACAGCCACACTGCCTGTGCATGAGATCAGCGGTAAGCGTTTATCGGCCAACAGGTTATCACCAAAATGTTTCGAGCTACCGATCACTAAGTTCACTACTCCTTCGGACACATCGTTGCGCTCAAGCACTCCGGCGATAATGTTGTGAACCGCAATGGCACAAAGAGGCACTTTTGACGAGGGTTTCCAAACGACGACATTGCCTGTAACCAACGCCAGCATAGTATTCCAGGCCCAGACAGCCACCGGAAAGTTGAAGGCTGTGATAACGCCGACCACGCCCAACGGATGGTATTGATCATACATGCGGTGACGCGGACGTTCGCTGTGCATCGTAGCGCCATAGAGTTGTCGAGACTGACCAACGGCAAAATCGGCAATGTCAATCATTTCCTGAACCTCGCCGAGCCCTTCCTGATAAATTTTGCCCATCTCGTAACTCACCAAACGGCCAAGGTCATCTTTGTAGCGACGCAGCTCGTCGCCTATCTGCCGTACAATTTCGCCTCTTTTCGGAGCGGGAACCATCCGCCAGGTCTTAAACGCTTGCTGGGCCAGCTCCATGATGTGCTGGTAATCGTCCCACTCTGCCTGTTTTACGGAAGCAATGCGTTTACCATTACCGGGCGAGTAGCTCTCGAGGATGGCGCCGTTGGTGGGAATCCAACGCCTGCCCGTGCTGGCGCCTTCATTGATGTCGTTGATGCCCAGTCGCTTAAAGGTAGCGCTGAGGTCATGATCCGGATGCTGTGTTTTCATGTCGGTTTATTGATGAGTTAAAAGAGTTATTTGTTGAAATGATTTCAGACCACAAAGAAAAACATTTTCGTCAAAACCTGCATCGGAGCTTCCAATAGTGTTTGGCGAAAAACATCAAACGATGATATTGATTAACAAGACAGATAGAAAAAGATAGGTCTTGCGTATCAATTGCTTATACTGTCAAAGCGTTAGGCTAAAAGCATTTTCGAAAATGAGGTCGATTTTTAATTCTTGATGATTTGTTGTGTTTGGCAGAAACCATCGGCGAAGGATACTCTTAAAAAATAATTGCCCGCTATGAGCCCCCGAAAGTCAAGCGATGGTGTCTGACCGAAAAAATCGTTCAATTTTTTACCGTGAGCATCCAACAACTCGATATGGCTGATTTCCTTTTCAGAATGCAGGACGGCGATATCGGAAACCGGGTTTGGGAAGACCTTAACAAGCTGGCTGTTGTTCATTTTAACAATACCGCTCACCGATCCGTCGGTGGCGGCTAGGCTTACATTGTCAATGCCAATTTTTGACTCGACGATACAGGTAAAATCGAAAACTTCAGGTTCCATACCGGCTGTGCCATACCCAATCAAAACAGGCCCTTCGTCCACCCTGACCATAATTTCACCGGTAATGCTGTTGTAGGTCATTGACAGGTTATACCAAGTGTCGGGCGTGGGATTGGGGACTAAAATCTCATCAAAATTTTCAGCATAAACCGAAATGGCATTGTTTTCGGTGGTATAAACAATGGAAACAATTTCTTCGAAGTTTTCTGTCGCTATCACAATCATTCCAATACCCTCGATGATTTCCTGACCGGTGAAAAGGTCGAAACTCACTTCTAAGATATCCTTGTTGGGGTCGCGTTCTGCCCAATTGTTGTAATGGGTGACAAAAATGCCTGAGGTGTTCTCGTCGGGGCTATTAAACTGAATACTTTTACCTTTTTCGGGATTGGTCTGAACGATCTTCACCCAATCCTCTTCCCCTCCTTCCCTGATCCAGCCGTTACCTCCCGGGAAATTACCCATTTCATAATTCTCAAAATCATCGCTCCAAAGTGTTTGGGATACAGCAGGTTGAAACAATATCAACAGTAAAACAGCAAAGGGTAAAAACAATCTCATTACATTTATTTTTTTAGGATTCACATTGCTGACAAATTTAAGGCTTTTTTGCTTGACTTGTGCGGAGGTTCTCCTTTGTTCACCCCATTATCTTGGAGGCTTTCTATCGACGGGAAACATGCAAAACACTCTTTTTTCCTGTGTTTTTTCCGGTTTAAAAACACTAAACGAACGATGCACCTGCACTTTCTTAAAAAACAGCTTCCAAGATTTTCGACTCGAGAACGAACATGTTGAAAATGAGTAAGGTGATAGGGAAAAAGAAAGTTGCCGCAAATAACAATGTTGAAGCAGGATAGTTGAGTTGAATTGTACCGTTTTTTTTGACAAAATCATGTCTATTGTGCCATCAAAAATGAGGTGCATCAGAGATTTCCCTGCGGCCTGTCCTGATAGGTTTTGAGTGCAAGTTTCGAACAATCACTTTTTCCGCTATTTTGGTGTTGTAGCCAATAGTTTTTAAGACGACAAGAAAGAATTTGGGATGACTTGATTGGGAATTTGTTATCTTTGACTATATAAAACAAAGAACCCGGCTTCATCACCAGCAAAGAAACTGGGAGAGGAATCACCGGGACTACGATGCAAAGATAACAAACTTATGGATAATAAAGCAATAATTGAGAAAATAATTTCGAAGGAAAGGCTAGAACCTTTCTTGAGACATCATAAGAATCACTTTGAGAAAGCAATATCTCACTATAAAATCAACATATTAATCTCTGAAGCATTTTATCCATTACTTGCAATTCTTGAGGTTGGTCTAAGAAACTCGATTGACTATCAGCTAACGAAAAAGATTTAACGACAAGAAATGGTATGAAAATATTGAGTTTGTTCGAATTGCATCGAGATTTCAGATAGACAGAATATCTGAAGCGAGAACAAATATCCTATCTGAAAAGAAAGAGATTACATCTGGAAGAATAATATCGGAATTATCATTTGGATTTTGGACTTCTCTATTTGACACTCGATTTGAAATGTCGTTGTGGAAGAATTTGAGACTATCTTTTCCAAACTGCCCTAAGAATGTTAGAAAACGGAAAACAATGAGCTCCAAATTCAATGGAATTAGACGATTAAGGAATAGAATATTTCACCATGAAGCAATCACATGGAATTTGAACGTTTTGAATTCATATAAACTAGAAATCATTGAAGGAATAGAATGGCTTGACAAGGACTTGCTAGAATGGTTGGTCGAATTAAATCATATCGATGAAACGATAGAAAAATATAGAAAAACAATAGAGAAAGAATAAAAATTACAGGCTACAACAACTGCTAAAATCCATTGAGGCAGATATTTAGAAAGGTTTTATTTTTGTATATTGGCATTAATTTTAGCGTGGGACAACGACGCTGCTTCGAACTCCCCAACGCATTTTAGCAGCAGGCGAAAAGCTTGTGAATGGAATGGTTTGCGAAAAGGCAAAATATTTTTTCTGATTCACTCAAAGAGAAGTCTATCCTTGCCGAAGTTCACGAAAAACGGTTGTAGAAGTCTTTTGGGAAGTCCAAATTTTGGCTTAGCTTTGCTAAAAATCCAAATTGCGATGAAAAAATTAACCAACTATTTGATAGTCACCTTGTTGCTATTAGGTGGAAGTTTGAACGCATCTAAGCGTGACTGGGAAAACGAGGAATTGACGGCCATCAATGTGCAGAAGGCGAAGGCGCATTGGATTGCCTACGGCAATGCTGCTGAGGCGCTGAGGGGCAACAAAATGGCTTCGTCGCGCCATCTTTTGCTGAACGGAAATTGGAAATTTAACTGGGTAAAACATCCCGACCTGCGTCCGGTCAACTTTTTTGAAGAAGGCTTTGATGTGGGCTATTGGGACGAGATTGCGGTACCTTCGGCCTGGCAGATGAAAGGATACGGCATTCCTATCTACACCAATGTACCTTTTCCGCATCCGCGCAAACCGCCTTTTATTCTCGACAGTGTGCCGGCCTATTTCACTGCGGCCAGGATACCCAATCCCGTGGGCTCTTACGTCAGGTCTTTCGACCTGCCTGCAAGCTGGAACGGGCAGGAGATTTTTGTCCGTTTCGAGGGCGTCGAAAGTGCTTTCTACCTTTGGGTGAACGGAAAAAAAGTAGGCTATCACGAAGACAGCCGCCTGCCGGCAGATTTCGACATCACCACCTTTGTCAAAAACGGGAAAAACAAAATAGCCGTCGAGGTATATCAATGGAGCGACGGTAGTTATCTCGAAGATCAGGATTTCTGGCGCATGAGCGGCATCTATCGCGATGTTTTCCTCTATTCCACTCCAAAAGTTTCGGTGGATGATTACAAAATCACCACCACTTTTAACGATGATTATACCAAAGGTCAACTAAAACTCAGCCTCAGAATGCGCCATGATGGCGGTAGGGTGAACCATCGCCTTGAGGTGTTTCTGCTTCAGCCCGGCGAAACACGGCTACCCGAAAAACCTCTGTTTAGCAAGCAAATCAACTCGATCAGCAAGGCTAAGCCTCTGTTTGATTTCGAAACCACAGTGGATCATCCACAGCTATGGTCGGCCGAAAATCCCGCCCTCTACCAATTTGTTTTTGTGCTGAAAGATGCTGCCGGAAATGAGCTGATGGCTCAGCAGCAGCGTTTTGGTTTCAGGGAAATTAAAATCCGCGACCGGCAGCTCTGGGTCAACGGCCGAAGCATCAAGATTAAAGGGGTGAACCGCCACGAAATTGATCCCGTAGATGGGCGCGTGGTGAGCCGAGCCTCTATGGTGAAAGATATTGAGCTGATGAAAAAGTATAACATCAACACGGTGCGCACAAGCCACTATCCAAACGATCCGCTCTGGTACGAACTCTGCGATGAATACGGCCTCTACGTGATTGACGAAGCCAATGTAGAATCGCACGGCATGGGTTATGGCAAAGAGTCGCTCGGGCACGTCAGTAGCTGGCAACATGCCCATGTGTCGCGCGTGGTCAATATGTATGAGCGCGACAAAAATTTTGCCTGTGTCATCATGTGGTCGTTGGGCAACGAAGCCGGGCCGGGAATCAACTTCGATGCGGCCTCCAAAGCACTCAGGTCATTGGACAACAGGCCAATACATTATGAACGCTATAACGATGTGGCCGATGTGGAATCGGTGATGTATCCCGATGTGGTTTGGGTGAACAACGAAGGGAAGAAAGACAGCCCGAAACCGTTTTTTCTTTGCGAATATGCCCATGCGATGGGTAATGCCGTTGGTAATCTTCAGGAATACTGGGATGCCATCTATGCCTATCCCAGATTAATTGGCGGTTGCATCTGGGATTGGGTTGACCAGGGTCTGTACAAAGAAATCCCCGGTCGCAAAGGTGAATATTTTCTGGCTTATGGCGGCGACTACGGCGACCGGCCCACCGACTGGAATTTCTGTGCCAACGGCCTGATTACGGCCGACAGACGTATCACCCCAAAACTCGAAGAGGTAAAAAAGGTGTATCAAAACGTGCTTTTCCAGATGGTTGACCCGAAAAACGGCATCGTCAGGCTGACCAACCGTTTCGATTTCACCAACCTAAATCATTTTCAAGGATATTGGGAACTGTCTGCCAATGGGAAAACGATTCAGGCCGGACTTATTCCTGAAATTGATTTGTTGCCCGGCGCTTCCACCGAAATTGCCATCCCATTTCAACTCCCTGAGGCACTGCCAAATACTGAGTATTTTTTGACTACAGGCTTCCGCTTGAAAACCGACAATTTATGGGCCAAAAGCGGCCATGTAGTCGCTTGGGAGCAGTTTCTGATTCAGGCCGGCGAGAAAATATCCGACGAGTTACCCTGCACTGACCTGCATTCGCTCAAAGTGAACGATAACCCGCAGGAGATAACCATTTCAAACGCCGATTTTTCGGTAAGCTTTAGCCGCAAAAGAGGTGTCATCACCGCATATCAGATGCACGGCCAAAAACTGATTGACACCCATCCGGAAGCCGTGAACGGCGTAATCCCCGAAACCGGATTGGTGTCGTGGCATAAAGAAAGCCCTCACAGGCTGAGCGGTCCACGCGCCAATGTGTTTCGTGCTCCGGTGGACAACGACTATATCTTCGGTGGCGGCCCGGGGCCAATCTGGCAAAAACAACAATTGGCCGACCTGAAAGACGAAGTGTTGGATTTCAGCTTCACACAGAAAGACCCCTGCCATATTGTAGTCAAGGTTGCGATGAGTTCAGTATCAAAAGGCGAGTTTGGGGTGAAAACCCATTGGGAATACACGGTAAGGGGTGATGGTTCGGTAGAAGTGAAGGTAGATTTTGATCCCGACGCTGTTGAATGGCCCTTAGCTAAGCTGGGTGTCATGATGGAAATGCCACAGGGTTTTGAGGAAGTGACATGGTTTGGCGCAGGCCCGCACGAAAGCTATATTGATCGCAAACATTCGGCTGCCATCGGGCTTTATCAACACAGGGTGGACGAGATGACGGAACAATACATCCGGCCGCAGGATATGGGCAACCGTAGCGATACACGTTGGTTTCAGGTGGTGAATTACGCCGGAAAAGGTCTTCGCTTTAAATCCGATGACACTTTTAATTTTAGCGCACTCCATCACCTGCCTGCCGATCTTGATCAGGCCAACCATCCCTATCAACTCGTTCACCGACCAGAAACCATCCTGACTTTAGATATTGTACACAACGGCCTTGGCGGTGGTAGCTGCGGACCCGGGCCAATGGAAAAATACCTGCTCAAAGCCGGAAAAAGAAGCTTTAGCTTTGTGATGCAGCCTGTTGGCTTCGGCAATTAGCAAAATTGCCAGCAATTTGGCAGACAACGGAAACTTTCGGAACGAGCAGATTATCCGAAAGTTTCCGTTTATTTTTTCACAAAAACAAAAATTTTGATATGTAAATTTCTCTATATACTTTTAGCCGCTCAAACTAAACATCTAACTTATGAGAAAAACATTCTTAACTCTGACACTGAGTGCGTTAGCGCTCGTTACTATGGCCGGTGGTATTGTAACCAAAACCAACCAAAGCGCTTCCTTCATCCGAATGCCTGCACGCGATGCCTCGCTTGGGCTGGATGCTACTTATTTCAACCCTGCCGGAATGGCTTTTCTAAAAGACGGCTTCCATCTGAGCCTGAACAACCAGTTTATTACGCAAAACAGAACCATCGCCACCACTTTCCCCGGATTAAACCGCAGTGAGTTCGAGGGCAAAGTGAACGCACCCTTGTTTCCATCGGCTTATGCTGTTTACAAAAAAGACCGCTTTGCCGTGGCATTTGGATTTAACCCCATTGGCGGCGGTGGCGGAGCCAAGTTCGAAGATGGTCTCCCATCGTTCGAAATGCAGGTGGCCGGCTTGCCAGCCATGTTGTCGGCAAACAACATCGCCACGACAAAGTACAGCTATGAGACCGAGTTTGAAGGCCGTTCTATTTATTATGGGATGCAACTTTCCGGAGCATACAAAATCAACGATATGATTTCGGTAGCTCTCGGATTGCGTTATGTGATGATGAGCAACAGCTACGAAGGTTATCTGAAAAATATTCAGATCAACCCGATGTTTCCGGCTGTGGGCTTTACCGGACAGATGGTGAGTGCACCGCACTTTTTCGAAAGCATGGAAAGCTATCTTGGCGCCACCAGCCTTCAGTTAGGTGCCACTGGCAATTCGCTTCAACCGATCATCTCTAATGGTTACGGCGATGTGCCTTTGGCCAATGGCTCTCTTTTAGGCATACCTCCCGAAACCGTTGCTTTGCTGCAGGGGACCATCACTGCATTGGGCGGCGACCCAAGCGGCATGACCTTTGGCCAGGCACAGGCTTTCTTCCTTGGAGCTTCGCAGGAATATGCCGGCAAGGCCGCAGCGATGGGCGCCAGTGCCAAAGCTACATCCGACAAAGAGGTGGACGCCACCCAGTCGGGCGGAGGATTCGTGCCTTTTGTTGGGATTCACTTGCATTTCGACAGGCTGAACATCGGCATCAAATATGAGCACAAAGCCAGTGTGAAAGTGAAAAACAGCACCAAAATCGACGATGTAGGCATGTTCCCCGATGGAGCCGAAGTGCCAAGCGATATGCCGGCCATGCTGTCGGTAGGTGCAAGCTTCAAAGCCACCGAAAAACTGGAGATCAGCGCCGGGGTACATTCCTATTTCGACAAAGGAGCTGAATATGGCAAAATGATCAACAACGCCTATGTGAAAAACGATCAGGTCATGGATAAAAACTATCTCGAGTTTGCCCTCGGTCTTGAATACAAACTTACCGACAAATTCTTAGTTAGCGGTGGTTTTCTTGGAACCCGCACCGGAGTGAAAGAGATCTATCAGAGCGACCTGAACCACAGTCTGAGCACCAACAGCGTTGGCCTGGGAGCAGAATATAAAATCACCGAAAAAATCGCATTCAACCTCGGCGTGATGAACACCTTCTATATGCAGGGTAAACGCGACTTTGCCGCTGCCGCACCTTATCCGGCTTACAAAGAAACCTACGACAGAACCACCTTCACCGGCGCTATTGGCGTTGACATCAGCTTTTAAGTGAAAAAGAACCTTAAACCTTCGACACGAGGCATCTTGTAAGCTTTTTTGAATCTCACAAACACTACCCTCAGAAAATGAGGCTGTTCTGAAAGTTCGGAGAGTGAAGCAAAGAGATGTTGAAGAGGTTGAAGATTAAAAAAGCGCACTAACACAGAAAAAATCAGTCGGGACAGGGAGAATTTACTGTTTCGCACTTCGGTTTGGTGCAGGAGCACGAAAAAACTGAAAAACAAAGCTGTGTTTGTGCGCTTTTATTTTTTACCGCTTATTTTCCGTTTTTGAAAAACAGACAATCGAGTTCCAGATACTTCTCACTGATTAAACTTAACGCAAAAGCTCCTGCCGAGGCGCTATAAACCGAAAAGTCAAAAGCGCCTTTAATTCCGGTTGAAAAAGTTATCGAAAGAGCAAAGATCAATAATAAAACGCCACTCAATTTCGCAAAGAGTTGAGTTTTAAAACCGATAAGCAGGAAAACCGCCAAAATAATTTCTGCAGCTGTTGCTAAAATTCCAACGAATGAGATTAAAGAATCAGGGAACCAAGGGTTGATCAACTTCGTGTATTCTAAAAAATTGTCCCAATTACCCCATACCGAAACTTCATTATTCCAAATCCCGAATCTATCGGCAACTGCCGATAAAAAACTCATTGAAATGGCAAGCCGCAAATAAAGTTTGATGGATCTTTTCCACATAAGAAATTGTTTGTGTTTTATGAATCAGGGTTTTAATTGTATGGCTGTATTCCCTTTTGTCTCATATTAAGCCGTATTATTTTTGGGGAAGCTTTCACAAGTTGTCTTAGACTATTTCAATTCCATTTCTTTGAATTTCAATTAAGAATCCGCTATAATCATTTTCCTTTTCTATTAGAATAGGTTCAATTCTATCATCAACTTGTCTTCTTAATTTCCACAATAATGGCTGAATAGTAAAGAAGTCTCCTTCTATCTTGTTCACAACGATAGCCACATCAATGTCACTATCAGAACGGTTAATGTTTTTTGCATATGAACCAAATAAATAAACCTTCTCAAAAGGTATGTACTTCTTTAGTAGAATGCTGTATTCCCTAACTTTGTTTATAGCTTCTCCTTTATCCATTCTTGTATTTCCTTTGTTTTTTCAATAATTTCGATGCATTTACTTTCGGTTAAACTTTTTAAAAGTCTTTCTTTGTGAGAAGGATAACGTGCTTCAATATTTAATGGTTCAATCTGGTCTATAAAATCTTTCTGTTCTTCGGAAAACAATTCGTAAAATTCGCCTTTCTTTGCTAAGTACAAGACAAGCTATATGAATAAGGAGCTACATCTGATTTCAAGGCGGTAAAATATGCTTTAAATGCCTTTTCTATTGTTTGATGACACATAAATCCAACATAAAAGAATCTTTTACTTTTAATCATCGCCTCTGCAGGCTCCAAATCATAGTCTGGCAACTCAATCCAGTATTTAACCTTTTCGTCCATTATCTAACATTTTCAACAAATGTACAAAAATCTATTTAAGTATCAGTATATCTGATAGTCTTTTTACAATTAAGCCAAACGGTTGGCGGTATGGTTAGTTGCCGATTTCGAAGCACTTTCCTATCAAGTTACAATTGCTTTTGATACGAGCTGTGCCGCTTGAATACGCACTGCACCGGCAATTAACTATACCGCGTGTT
>JACFNF010000076.1 GCA_019454985.1 Bacteroidales bacterium | reverse complement strand
GGAACAGTGGGCAGATTTATGACCTTTACAACAATACTGCGCTGGATATCAATGCGATTGGCAACTATTGGGGAACGAACGATCCGACTGAGGCCGAAAATCATATTTTTCATCAGCCAGACCAGTCAACCCTTGGTTTAGTCAGCTTTACTCCCTTGATGGAAATTCATCCGGTGATTGAGAGTTTTGTCTTTCTGGCCGATGAAAACCCGGGCCTGACTTCCGACTGTGTCGGTCTCATTGACCAGGCACAAAAGATGATTCATGTTGTTGTGCCGGCAACTGCCAACCTTGAGTCACTGATTCCTCAGATTACCCTCCCGCGCGAAACCATTTCCAATCCACAATCGGGAGTACCAGCCAATTTCACGGAGCCCGTGACCGTGAATGTTCAAACTCCACATGGCGAATCGGCTGAATATGTCGTGACAGTAGAGGTAGAAATCGAAAGCTTCACGGTAAGCTTCATCGTTGTGGATCCCAATGGAAATGCAGTGAACGATGCGGTGCTGGATTTCGATGGAGTTCAGTTGCCTGCCGGAGTGTATGTGGTTGAAAGTGTGATGCCAGGAAATTACCCTTATGAGATTCATCATCCACAGTTTGCAACAGCTTTCGGAACCGTTTTGGTGGAGAATGCCAATGTGGAAGTCATGGTTCAGCTTCAGGCACTCACCTATTCGCTCACTTTCGTTGTCAGCGCTCCGGGCGGCCCTATTGAGGGCGCCACGGTACAACTGCAGGATTTTCCGGTTCAAACAACGGATGCAAACGGGCAAACAATCTTTCAAAATTTGCCCCCCGGTATTTACGGTTACAACATTTCAAAGGAACTTTTTGAACCTGTTCAGGGAAGTATAGAAATTGTGAATCAGAATGTTACGGTGAACGTTGTGCTTGAATCCCTGACGGGATTAACCAAAAATGAAACCTGCGGTTTGGTGTTGATACCCAACCCGGCCAACGACTTTGTCAGGATTGAAGGAAATCCTGCGCAGAGGTTAGAGGTTACAATTCTTACTGTTGACGGCAAAAAATTGATACATCAACCGTTTGAAGCCGGTCAAAAGCGGCAGCTTGATCTTGGTCAACTGAAAAAAGGTATTTATCAGGTCGTGATCAAAGGCGAGAAGGGAAGCGTTTTGCGCCTTATCAAACAGTAAGCGCCGGCTTTAAATTTTTTCAACAGCTTTCAGAAGCGCCTTGATTTCGTGGTAATCCGATTCAAAATACCAGTCGTCGGCCACAAGTTCCGGACAGGGCTGATGCGAATAGCTGAAATGGACGATATTTTTGGCTGAGCTATGGATTTCGCTGATTCCTGTTTCGTGAATCAGCGTTGCGGCATTTTGGGCATTGACGCCACTTCCGGCCATGATGCGGATATGCTGTCCGAACTCTTTTTGAAACAACGCAATCTGTTTCAGTCCTTCCATGGCGGTGGGCTTCCCTCCCGAAGACAACACGCGATCAACGCCCATTTCAACCAATTGGCCAAGCAGGGCCATTGGGTCGGCAGCCACATCAATGGCGCGGTGAAAAGTGACCGAAAGACCTTTGGCTGCATCTAAAATTTCGTTCATTTGCGAACGCTCGAGCCGGCCATTTTTATCTAAGACACCTACAACAACCCCATTGAGACCCAGCTCTTTGACGTTGATGATGTCGTTGAGCATCACATCCACATAAGCGGCCGTATAAACGTAGTCGCCCCGTCGGGGTCGGATGAGCACATTCACAGGGATGGCCACCCGTTCGCTCACCACTTTGAGCATACCGGTAGAAGGAGTGAGGCCGCCGGCTTCGAGGTTGGCGCACAGTTCAATGCGGTGAGCGCCGCCTACAGAGGCAGCGATGGCCGACTCCAACCCATCGGCACAAATTTCGAGAAGAGCCATTTGAAATGTTTTAAGGTACAAATTTGAACGCGAAACCCCATGGATAGGCTTCAACCAATTTGGTTTCGCTCTGAACGGTCATCGAATAAGTACGTTTCACGGTGCTACGCGAAGAGAAAATGCCAATGCCGTTTTCAATATTGGTAAACTGAGGTACTTCCTGAATGATGGAATTGCTCGGCGCATTCACTTCGATATATGTTGTCAGATCGTCGCCACCGGCCGAGATATAAATATCCACTTTGCCGGTATAGCGTTTCACGTTTGGCGCATCCTGATCAATCACTGCAGCAAGTCGAGTGAAAAACTCATCTCCCTGATAGGCTATTTCAAGAGTTTCGCTGCCGTTGGTGTTCTTGCTGGTAACGG
>JACFNF010000031.1 GCA_019454985.1 Bacteroidales bacterium | reverse complement strand
ATTTTAATCCAAATAAATCAATTTAACCTCCTGCTTCAAATCAGGGTGAAGACTTAATGCCACTGGACAGGTTTTTGAGATATGTTCAAGAATCTTTTTTTGTTTTTGACTATAGGTGTTGTGCGGAAAATACAGTTCGACGATGATTCTCCCGATCCGTCGCGGCTCCGATTTCATCTCTTTGGTGACCAATGCTTTGGTTCCGTCAATGTTGAATCCGTGTTCGCGGGCAGCTATGCCCATGATAGTCAGCATGCAGCTTGCCAAAGAAGCCGAAGCCAGATCGGTTGGCGAGAATAATTCTCCCTTACCCTGGTTGTCAATCGGCGCATCGGTGAGCACTTTTGTCCCCGAAGCAAGGTGGGTCATTTCGGTGCGTAGGCCGGTGGTATAAATAATTTCAAAGTTTGCCATGTGTTTTTTTTGCAAAGCTAATCCGATTGTATTTAAAAAAAAAGCCCTCCGACATTCATCGGAAGGCCCAAACCAAATTAAAACAAAACGTTAGGATGAGTATTATTTTTTATCGTCGCACTTTTTGTCACCGCTTTTCTCGCCTTTGGCTTCGCTGCAGCAGCTTTTTTTGGTGGTGCATTCCGATTTTTTTGTTTTATCTTCTTTCTTTTTGTTGTCTTTGTTATCGTCAACACGACTGATTTCAATACCCGAGTTGGCAGCAATTACAGTTTGTAGGCTTCCGGCACCAATGCTCAGAAAAGTAATCAGGGCAATGCTCAATGCAATTTTTTTCATAATGTCTTAGGTTTTAATTATACGCCAAAAATAATATGTCGGATAGGCCTATGTTGTTAATGCCTGGTTAAATGCTGTTAATGATACGTTAAAAATGGCGTTTTACCATGCTAGTCCTTATTTTTGTGCTGTATATAAGAAATAAATGTCGTTAAAAAAACTGAACTTACTGGCTCTTTTGGCTTTTATCTCACTTCTGGGAGTGGTGGTGATGCAGGTTTACTGGGTTCAAAACGCAATTCGGCTTAAAGAAGATCATTTCAACCGAAGCGTTGACATTGCCATGAAAACGGTATTGAACCGTTTCCTGGAACTCAATACCGGCGAGAATCTTCGTAAATTAACTATGAATGAGACTTGTGTCAACGAAAAAACCGATATCAGCGACGTTATTTCGCCTTCGCTTCTCGATTCATTGCTCCGAACAGAGTTTAAATGCCTGAAACTCACTGCTGGTTATGAGTATGCGGTTTATAGTAAAATGAATCACCGGATTGCTTTTGGCAATGTGGTTCAATATAAAGAGGAGATTTTTACTTCGGAGCATCAACAAAGTTTGGAAGCGCTTTACAAACCCGGTCCTTATATGTTGTCAGTCTATTTTCCTGAGAAAACAAGTCGTATGCTTCAGGGAATATTGGGCTGGATGTTACTTTCAGCTTTATTTTTGGTTGGAGTGATGACCAGCTTTTGGTACACCCTGCGGATGGTTTACCTGCAAAAACGCTGGTCGGAAATGAAATCTGACTTCATCAACAACATGACGCACGAATTTAAAACGCCCATTGCTACTATCGGCGTTGCTTCCGAAATGTTGTTTAAAGACGAGGTGAATCGGGATACAGGGCGCATTAAGAAATATGTTTCGGTCATCCAAACTGAAAATAAAAGGTTGCAAAATCAGGTGGATCAGGTGTTGCAGAGTGCCACACTCGAAAAGGGGAACATCAGCCTACGGAAAAAACCAACCGATGTACAGCAATTAATTGCCGAGATCGTCGAGGTGTTTCAGCTTCGGGTTAGTGAAAAAGGTGGTAAAATTCAATTTGAACCTTTGGCTACGATGCCCATTCTTCAGGCTGATCGCGATCATTTGACCAATGTATTGGCCAACCTGATGGATAATGCTATCAAATATTCGAACGAAAGCCCGATGATTACGATTCGCTGTTTCAACCAGAAGAACCGCCTGATTATCGAATTTGGCGACAAAGGAATGGGAATCCGTCGCGAGGATCAGAAGTTGATTTTCCGAAATTTCTATCGTGTTCACACGGGAGATGTACATGATGTGAAAGGTTTTGGAATAGGGTTGTTCTATGTCCAAAAAATTGTTGAACTTCACGACGGAATTGTTGAGCTGGACAGTGAGCCGGGAAAAGGCTCTACTTTCCGTCTTATTTTTTCTATGATTGACTCAAAACAAGTACAAAATGAACTCGATTGAACAAGTGGAAATCAGCATCTTGTTGGTTGAAGATGACGCCAACCTGCAGATGGTGCTGCAGGATTTTTTGGAATTGATGGACTACCGTGTTACGGTAGCCTCCGATGGCGAAGAGGGTCTCAGACTTGCCCAGACTAATAATTTTCACCTTATTTTACTCGACATCATGTTGCCTAAAATGGACGGCTTTAGTGTTGCTGCAACATTGCGCGAAACAAAAAAGCAAGTACCAATCATTTTCCTTACAGCCAAATCGCTTAAAGAAGATCGGCTAAAGGGGTTCATGTTTGGATGCGATGACTATATTACCAAACCATTTAGTACAGAAGAATTGAATGTACGTATCAAAGCCATTTTGCGTCGTTGTCTTAAGAATTTTCCAAATGACGGGCAAAAAGAACAATGGGTGTTCACCTTTGGAAACTTTATCCTTGATGCACACAATCTTACCTTGACAAGCCCCGTAGCTGTTCACAGTCTGACAAAAAAAGAAGCCATGCTTTTGAGAATGCTCTGTGGTAACAAAAATTCAATTGTCAGGCGTGATGAACTGCAGAATAGTATCTGGGGTGAGTCGGGTTATTTTGTCAGTCGGAGCATGGATGTGTTCATTGCCCGTATCCGTAAATACCTGAAAGATGATCCGCAGGTAAAGATTGTCAATGAGCATGGTGTCGGCTTTAAACTCAATGTGCCCGAATAAATGAGTTCATATTGTATGAATTGCAATAGACCGGATGTAAACCCGAAATAGCACTTTACATTTTAAACGTAATTGATTAAAAAAGTTGAGGCTGAACCTTTTAGGTTCAGCCTCTTACATATTGATCGAAAAAGGTAATCCCTCCCCTTACAATCAATGTAGGTTTTTTTCCAGTTCTTTATATACTAATGCACTGGCACCAACGATGGCGGCATCACCGGCTTTCAAGTGGGATGGAAGAATTTTGACTTTATTTTTAAAAATAGGCAGCAGGTGATGTTCCATACTTTCGGTGGTGGGCCTGAAAATATAAGTGCCGGCAGCTGTTGGTCCGCCAAAGAGAAAAATAGCTTCAGGACTTAGGTGATGTACCGTGTTGGCTAATCCAAGGCCTAACCATTTCCCTGTGAGTTCAAACACTTCACGTGCAATACTGTCGCCACTTTCGGCGGCTTCAAAAATGGTTTTGGCATCAAGCTCGTTGAAGTTTTTGTTGGCTAAAGGGCTGTTCACTGCATTATATTTCGAAAGAAGTTCAAATGCAGTGCGTTTCATACCCGGTGCGGAACAGTATGCTTCAAGATGGCCATAACCGCCACAGCCGCACAGGCGACCTCCTTCAACAATGGTGGTATGACCACATTCGCCTGCAAAGCCATCAGCCCCATAGACCAGATCGCCATTGACTACCACGCCGCTGCCAACACCAGTGCCTAAGGTGTAAACAACGAAATTTTTCATTCCCTTGGCGCCTCCATAAACCATTTCGCCAATGGCAGCCGCATTGGCATCATTGGTGATGGCAATGGCCTTGAGCTCTGGAAAATTATTTTCTAAAAGCCTCACCAAAGGAACGATGCCTTTGAAAGACAGATTCGGGGCATGTTCGATATTACCGGTGTAATAGTTGGCGTTGGGTGCGCCAATGCCAATGCCTAAAACTTCGGTTTCCGGATTGAGTTTTTTTACGGCATGAATCATATTGCGTACTGAACCAGCCATCTCGTCCACAAACAGGGCTGCGTTACCATGAGTCGGAGTAGCAATGCTGTCTTTCATCAACACGTTTCCTTCGCGATCAACAATGCCAATGACCGTATTCGTCCCTCCGATATCAATTCCGATAGCGACTTTCTTCATAAATGTAAATTGTTAAATATCTGTTGTTTAGCGAACTCTGCTTCCTGAAACTGCATAATAGAAAATATAGAGATAGCAGAATGCCGGAACGATGAAAGCCCAGGTATAGCCAACGCTGTCGGCCACAAATCCCATAAGCGGCGGAATGACGGCGCCTCCAAAAATGAGGGCATTGATCAGACCCGAAGCACCGCTGAGTTCGCCTTTATCCAATCCGTTCACAGCAAGCGAGAAAATATTGGGGAACATGATGGAGTTGAACAAACCGATGGAAATGATGGTCCATAGTGCAATACTGCCTGTGGTGAAAGTCGTCGTAATATCAAGCAGGGCGGCAACAAGGGCAAAAATTGCGAGGGTTTGACCGGCCTTGCCTTTGCCGAGTTGCATGATGATAAAGTTGGCCAATGCAATGCCTGTAAAAATTAGTCCGATTTCCCAGTTCCAGTTAGTGACAAACGATCCTGAAATGGCAGCCAATACCAAAACAGGTAATGCATAAATGATTTTCTTGTTTTGACTCATATCACTGAACATAAATGAGCCAAAGAAACGGCCAACCATGGCGCCGCCCCAATAGATGGCAGCATAGGTCGAAGCTTGTTCGGGAAGCATCCCTAAGCTGTTTTTCAGGTAATTCACAATGAGACCGGCGTTACCCACCTCAGCGCCAACATAAGTGAAGATGGCTAAAGCTCCCAGCACAACGTGCGGACGATTTAAAATGCTTTTTTTCTCATTTTTTTCGCTTTGGATCACCGGAAGCTTGATGGTGAAGATGGCCACTGCCACCAAAAGCACAATAAGCCCCATCGTGATAAACGGAATGGGAACACGCTCAGCGGCAACGGCTGCATCGGCAGGAAATGTCAGCCCTTTGAAAATGGCAACTGAAATGAGCCAGGGTGCAATCATCGTGGCGATGGAGTTAAGGGCTTGTGTCAGGTTAAGCCGGCTCGAAGCTGTTGCTTCGGGTCCAATAGCTGTTACATAAGGATTGGCAGCAACCTGCAAAAAGACAACACCGGTGGCCAGTACAAAAGTGGCAATTAAAAAGATGGGAAACGACGGCATGTTGGAGGCCGGAATGTAGATGAAACTACCCAGTGCCATCAGTACAAGGCCTGCAATCACCGTCCATTTGTAGCCAATCCGGTCAATGATCATACCGGTGGGAATTGACATAACGGGATATGCAATGAAAAAAGCCGACGAAACAAGTTGGGCGCTGAACTCCGACAATCCAAAAATCTCTTTTACCGGAGCACTCAATGTCACGATAAAAGTGGTGGCAAAGCCAAAAATGAAGAAGATGGCGCCAAAAACTGACATGCCGACAACAAGATGATTGCTTTTTTGACTCATAAAGAAACAGGTTTTAGTTTTCGTTCTTAGAATGATGCCTACTCCCCACGGGAGTTGAGCAAAAGTACAAATTTAACAAAACAATGATACTGCTAAATAAATTTGGTCTTCAACAACAAAAAAACATTTTACTTCTTCAGTTTGTTTGAGGCAAGCCCGGAGTCAGGCGTACAGAATTTCATACATTTGCACGAATCATCATGTCGTATGGGCAAAATTAAAGAGCAAACCATTCAGGGCACTATCTTTTCCTACTTGGGAGTGCTGCTTGGTTTCCTGATTTCAGGATTGTTCATGCCACGGTTTTTCTCGACCGCACAAAACGGATTGATAAATTTATTGATTGCCTGGTCGGGATTGTTTGCCCAGTTTGCCACTTTGGGGTTTGGCAATGCTACCGGGCGGCTGTTTTCGTGGTTTAGGGATGAAAAGACAAATCATCATGGCTTCAGTGCACTGACACTTATTGTAGGTTTGGCCGGTTTCGCCCTCGCGTGGATCGTTCTGATAGTGTTCAGAGAAAATATCATCCGTACAAAAGACGGTGGGATCAGCATACTGGCCGATTATTTCTTTTTCCTGATTCCATTGATATTTTTTACTTCATTTTATCTGCTCTTCGATGTTTATTTCAAAATGTTGTATCGCACTGTGGTTGGAACTTTCCTCAAGGAGTTTCTCCTGCGAATCTTCAT
This sequence comes from Bacteroidales bacterium, assembly GCA_019454985.1. Taxonomy (GTDB): domain Bacteria; phylum Bacteroidota; class Bacteroidia; order Bacteroidales; family F082; genus JALNZU01. The sequence continues at coordinate 17,279 of JACFNF010000031.1, read as the reverse complement.
TTTGCTTGCATTGCTGCTATTTTATTTCGGGTGGATTGACTTCAAGGGATTTGTGGTAGCTTATGTGATAGCCAATTGCCTGCCGGCTTTCATCATGTTTGCCATGCTGATTTTTCAGCGTCAAATAAGCTTAAAACCCGATTGGCATTTTATAAGCCGCGAAATGGCTCGGGCGCTCGTGAGCATGAGTTTTTTTGGCGTCATTGTTGGTTTTTCGAATGTATTGGTGCTTTCTGCCGACCGCATCATGGTTGAAAAACTGATTGGAATTGATGCGGCCGGGATTTACTCAATCACTTTCTTTTTTGGGACTTTGGTCGTCATTCCGGCGCGTTCTTTACGAAAGATAGCCGGTACAATGCTTGCTGAGGCCTGGAAAAACAAAGATAACCGGACAATTGAGGATATTTATGCAAAGAGCATTGTAAATCAATTGCTTATCGGAACGCTTATCTTTATCGGGCTTTGGTCAAATATTCATAATGTATTTGAGATTTTGCCAAAGGAATATGAATCGGGAAAGTGGGTCATCTTTTTTGTGGCGTTAGCCGGATTGGTTGAAATGAGCAGTGGAGTAAGTGAAATTTTGGTGCAGACTTCGGCTTATTATCGTTTTAGTGCAGTACTCAATGGTTTGTTCTTAATTTTCGTAATAGGATTTAACTATTTGTTTATCAGTATTTTTGGATTAATGGGTGCAGCTTTGGCCAATGTTGTTGCTTATTTGTTGACCAACTCGATTCGTTATGGCTTTTTGTATCGGAAGCTGGGATTGCGACCGTTTCGGCCGACGCATCTTTTGGTCTTGCTTTCCGGCTTAGTTGTTTATTTTCTGGCCGAACTCCTGCCTCCTTTAAAGCCTTTTATTCTGGATATTTTTATTCGGAGCTCGACTATCACCTTGATATTTATATTATTGGCATATAAACTACGCCTTTCGGAAGATGTGAACCAAACCATTGATGGCCTCTTGTTGCAAATTCAAAAGCATTTTCAAAAGCCTAAACCCCTTGAATAACCTGTTCGAGTCGTGCTTTGCGGATGCTGCACGAAAAACGTGGTAAAACCTGCCTTTGGATAGCTTCAATTTTTTCGAACTCCGATTTCATCCCTTGACGAATACATTCCGCTGCCTGAACAACATCCAAATCATGAATCATCGTATTTTGAGTGCCCTTAAGGATTTCTGCGGTTCCGCCAAAATCATAACCAACCGGAAAACAACCCATCGAAATGCCTTCGAGTAAAGCAAGCCCGAAAGCCTCGTGGCGCGAAAACTGACAAACGATTTTACTTTTCAGGAAAAGTTGCTGAAGTTCGGGGTGGGGAATAGGGTTAATGACTTTTAAATTGTCGGGCCGGTTTTTCATAACAAATTCAAAAGCCTCACCGTGAAGTCCCACAATCGTAAACGAATGTTCGGGAGCCGCCCGGGCTACTTCTGCAAAAAAATCAACGCCTTTAATAAATAAGGTGTTCACCCGATTGGCCAGACAAACGGTGATGATTTCGGTTCGGTTTTCAATCTTTGTTGTAAAATGCGGAGCATCAAAACAATTGTAAATTACTTGCGATTTCGCATCAAGTTGCGGTGAAATATGGGTTAAAAGTGAATTTTTTGTAAAATGACTCACCGGTAAAAGATGTGTAGCCAGCCGGGTTGATATGTGTACACTCAGTCTCCCTAATATTCTTGTTTTCGTACCATATTGAAACTCGGGCAAGTAAGAGGCATCCACGCCGCCAATTACAACGACAACTTTTCGTCGGGCAATGCGACCAAGCAAAACAGGGATGATGGCGTGAAAATCGGCAAACCAGATATATACAACATGACTTTGAGGAATCCACCATAGCATAAAAAAGAATTGCCGGATAAGAGCCGGAATGATACGCCATCCTTTGTTTTGCTTCAAATGAAATACTTTCAGCCTGTGCTCTTGCGAAAGTAACTCTTCGTCGCGCCGGATAAAACTTGAGTCAAGATGTTTCACAAAAAGAACAGTCTTTTTCATGGCGGTTGAAATCAAACAAGCGGATAATTGGGCAAACCAAGCTCTGTTTTATTTTCGCAAGCTCTGGCAATACTCACGTTGAGTTCAAACCCGATGAGCAGGATAAAAGCGTTGAAGAAAAGCCAGAGCAGGAAAATGATCAAAGTGCCGATTGAACCATACAAAGCATTGTAATTGGAAAAATTGGCAATGTAAAAATTAAAACCGAGTGTTCCCAGAATGAGCAATGCGGTGGCAAGAATTGAGCCGGGGCTGAAAAAACGATAGGAACTTCGCTTGGCGGCACCAAAATAATAAAGAAACGAAACACTGAAAAAAGTGAGGCCAAGAATAATGACCCATTGCAAAATTTCGAGCGTCAAAACCGTAAAATCATCATTAATGAGATGAGCTAAAATGAGCCACTGGATCATCAGGTCGCCCATCGTAATGAGAAGAATGGCCAAGACTACTAAGAACGATAGAACCAGCATCAAAAAAATGGCTATTAACCGCTGTTGAATCCAGCTTTTTGAGTGTGTAATCAGTTTCGAGCCATTAAACCCTTCAAGAATGGCGTTGATGCCGTTGGTGCTGAAGATAAAAGTAAGCACAAATCCTAAGGAAAGTAACCTTGAGTTATGTTTGGTAACAATCTCAAAAATTGTTGCCTCAACCATGCTGTAGGTGTCTGGCGGGATAATTTCCGCAAAAAGATCGAGCAGCAATTGCTGGAAATTGTCAATCGGAATATAAGGGATGAGCGTAAACAAGAACAGCAGAAACGGAAAGATGGCCAAAAAAAAACTGAAAGCAACTGCAGCGGCTCTCACCGACAAGGCTCCCTGAAATAATCCGTTGATGAAAAACCGTAAAACATCGTATAACGGAACTCCTTCGAAGCCAGGAACAGTTATTTTGCGAAGGAAGATCACCACACGCTCACGCTGGCGGATATAAATCCGAAAAAACCTGTTCAGGAGTTGGCGCATGGTATTGTTGTTGAGGTCAATGAATAGCCCTCAGGCTCATATCAAGACTTTTGATCTGGTGGGTTAAAGCCCCGACACTGATGAAGTTGACACCGGTTTCAGCAATACTTCTGAGTGTTTCCATGGTGATGCCGCCCGAAGCTTCGGTCTCTAAACGGCCCTTCACCAACTCTACTGCCATTTTCATGTCGGCAATACTGAAATTGTCGAGCATAACCCTGTGCACCCCCTTTAGTTGCAACACTTCGTTCAGTTCATCGAAGTTGCGTACTTCAACTTCGATGCGCAGGTCTTTTTTGTTTTTTTGAAGATATTCAATCGTGTTTTGTACGGCAGCTGTCAGGCTTCCGGCAAAATCAATATGATTGTTTTTGATCAGAATCATGTCGAACAGCCCGAATCGGTGATTGCCTCCTCCGCCAATTTTCACAGCCATTTTTTCAAAAACACGCATATTGGGTGTGGTTTTACGGGTGTCGAGCAGGGTTACGGGCAAGTCGCTGATGAGGTTCACCATCTGGTGCGTATGGGTGGCAATACCACTCATGCGTTGCATAAAATTGAGTACTAAACGCTCAGCCGTGAGCAATGAACGACTTCTTCCGGCAACGCGAAAAGCGATATCGCCGGGCTTGACCAATGAACCGTCTTTGAGGTATGGAGTGAAAACTATGGAATTGTCAAACTGTTCGAAAACCATTCGGGCAACATCGAGCCCGGCCAAAACGCCCTTGTCTTTGATGAGTAAAACGGCTTCGCCCCGGGCTTCGGGCGGGATGGTGGCTAATGTGGTGTGATCGCCATCACGGACATCTTCGCGTATGGCTAAAAGAACAAGTTGTTCAGGGCTGAGGTATTCACTCATTTTTTGTTCAGGTTAAGGTTGAAAATCAAATCTTGTCCGTGTTGTCTTCGCGAAACGATATAAATATAAAAGGTGATATTGCCGCTGTAATAATCCCCAATCAGGTAATGACTGTCGCCGCCCGAAAGGCCTTGCTTGCGGATCCGGATGCTGTCAGCTGGATAAATCCGGAGAAAACTCTGAAAAAGCTGAGTGGCCTGCTGCTTTCGATAAGTCCCCTGATCGGTTGGCGTCTCGAGTGTAACCACTTCATCAAAGCTGTTGCTCAGCGTTTGAACTTTCCCGGGATTCAATATGCCGGAAAGATTGCTTCCGCCCGAAAACTTTTCCTGCGAATGACCCCAAAATGGGATATAAAGCAGCATAAATAAAAAAATGACAAATGAGAGTTGAATAGTTTTGGACATGATTATTTCACAATGAACCAACAAGCAAAAGTACAAACATAATCCTTCTTTGGCAAAAGAACGAAAACTCCATTAGCTCCGGTCACCCAAAAAAATAAGAACAAAACGATATGTTTTAGAAAAAAGACTACTTTTGAACTTCTTTACAAAGAACATGCCTCAATCAACAATCGTCATGATGAAACGACTTGTTTTTTCCGTATTTGTCCTTTTTGCGTTTGGTTTTTTCTCTTGCGACCCGCCGCGCGAAGAGTCACAGACCGAAAAGTTTGAACGTGACCTTCAGGCATTTAATAAGAAAATGGACAATGTCAGCCAGACCATCAACATCCTTGAAGCTTTACAGAAGGAGCTCGACCAGCTTGAGCATCAACGTGCTGAAGGAAGTATTTCGGAGGAGGAGTTTAATATTCGCGCCAATGAATTAAAAGATACCTACGGACGTGCTTTGGCAAAACGCGATAATCTGAAGCCGGCCACCGGATTGCCGCAATGGGCTGTCCAGCTTGGACTTACCGAACCTCAAGGTATGACGCTTGACCAGGCTTTCTCGCAGATTACCTCAGTGGAAAACAATGATGAAGGCTTCAATTCTGTGACTTTGGTATATACCGGAAATTATGAACATGCCATTAACGAGGCTACTCGCATTGCACGCTTAGCCGGAATACCACTCGGAAAAGATTTCGTTCAGGCACGTGAATTAGCCAAAACTTATAGCTCAAGCCCGGTGAAAGGTATCGCATTTATGAATTTTGATCCATATCTTAAAGATGCACCCGTGAATATCTCCATTACGGTTGACGAAGTGGGCGTATTGACCATCAGCGCAGTAGATGTGGAACAAATGAAACGTCAGTTTGAACGCAGCCGCCCGAACGATAACCCATAGATCGTTATCAGTAATCTGAAACTTTTTCTGGACAAATACTAATTCAAAAGACGATGGATGTTATCATTACCGGATGCAGCCGTGGAATAGGTTTCGAGCTGAGCCGTATTTTTGCTACCGATTCGTCGTGCAGGGTTTTGGCCATATCGCGGACAATGAAAGGGCTTTCGGATTTGAAAAAGCTTTTCCCCAATACACTTTTCCCTTTTCAGGACGATATCACTTCGGCCGATTTTATCAATCATTTATGTCTTCGGCTCGATGAATTGCATTTCGCACCCTCCCTGCTCATCAACAATGCCGGACTATTGGTGAACAAAGGCTTCGAAAGCCTGACAGCCAATAACTTGGATGATATGATGAATGTCAACCTGAAAAGCCCTTTCTTATTGATTCAGGCATTGATGCCATATTTTCACAAACCGGCACATATTGTAAATATTGGCAGTATGGGTGGTTTTCAGGGGAGTGTGAAATTCCCTGGGCTGTCTCTTTACAGCGCTTCCAAAGCGGCATTGGCTGCGCTCACCGAGTGTTTGGCTGTCGAACTTCAGGGAACAGATATTCACGTGAATTGTTTAGCTATAGGTTCGGCTCAAACCGAAATGCTCGAAGAAGCATTTCCAGGGTATGTTTCGCCGGTCTCGGCCCGCGAAATGGCAACATTTATTCATCAATTTGCCCTGAGCGGACATCGTTTCTTTAACGGAAAGGTGATACCTGTTTCATCAACAACTCCTTGAAAAACTGAAAAATGACCAATTTGCCTAAGGAAATCGTCAAGCACCCGGGGGTTGTGGTCAAAACCGGACCGGATGAAGTTGAGGTGATGATCCTCGCTCAATCGGCATGCGCTGCCTGCCATGCCAAAGGGGTGTGCACCATGGCAGATATGAAAGAAAAAATGGTCAAAATTAAACCGGAAAACTCACAGCATTTTTCGGTTGGGCAACAGGTAGTGGTGAGCATGAAACAGAGCATGGGTTTGAAGGCTGTGCTTTTGGGTTATATTCTGCCTTTTGTTGTGATGGTTTTCACATTGGCAGGGCTGATTGGGATGGGGTTTTCCGAAGGAAAAGCAGGCCTCACTTCTTTATTGGTATTGGTTTTTTATTATGTTTTGCTCTTCATTTTTCGCTCGTTTATCGAAAAGTCATTTGAATTTACGGTCAGTGAAATAGACTCCGTCCAAAACCCCGAACCCGAAAACCTTTGTTTTTAACGATTCTAAATTAGGCCGACCGTCTAATTTAGAAAAGGTATAAATATTACCGTAAGTCTATTGAGTCACAGCAAGATATATTGAGGCAGACGATTTTATCATTTTAACCCTATTTCACTTTAAACATCACGTAGTCAGTAAGATAACTTTACTGTCCCCGATAGACCGATTATAAGCTGTTTTTTGGTAAATCGCATACATTTGTAATGCTGTTAGCAAGCTAACAGTTTAACTACTGGTGTTTAAGCTAATACATTGTCCGAAGTGAACGATATTCTTCTATTTACCTTGCTCACTTTATGTCTTCTGGCCATTGTTCTTGCAGTGGTTTTATATTTTGTGGCTCAGAAATTTAAAGTGATCGAAGACCCGAAAATTGATTTGGTTGAGGATGTACTTCCCAAAGCCAATTGTGGAGGCTGTGGTTTTCCGGGTTGTCGCAATTTTGCGGAAGTAACGGTTAAAGCGGCTAATGAAAACAATAGCCTTGGCGACCTGAATTGCCCCGTCGGCGGCAACGAAGTGATGAAACAAGTTGCGTCCATTCTGGGGCTTGAAGTTCAGGAAAAGGATCCGCTGATTGCGGTTGTACGCTGCAATGGTAGTTTTGCGCATTCACCAGCTAAAGTCAGATTCGATGGCCCGGCCTCCTGTGCTTTTGCGCATCAGCTTTTTGCCGGCGAAGGCGGTTGTCAATATGGCTGCCTTGGCCTTGGCGATTGCGTGGCATCTTGTATTTTTGATGCTATTCACATGGATGCAACAACGGGGCTACCGGTTGTCAATGATCTCTGCACGGCTTGCGGTGCATGTGTGAAAGCTTGTCCTCGCGGCATCATTGAGCTGCGGTCGAAAGGGAAAAAAGACAGGCGAATTTTTGTGAGTTGTATCAATAAAGAGAAAGGCGGCCCGGCTAAGAAAAACTGTGAAGCCGCCTGTATTGGCTGCTCAAAATGCCAACAGGTGTGTCCTCACGATGCAATTGTGATGGCCAACAACCTTGCTTATATTGACTTTGTGAAATGCAAACTCTGCCGCAAATGTGTGGAGGTTTGCCCGACAGATGCCATTCACGAGATCAATTTCCCACCCCGAAAACCCAAGCTGGAATATACGGAAACGAACACTCAGCCGCCGGGAGGACACGATAGGCTTGAAAAAGTGCAACCTGTTCAAAATAAAACTGTTGATATTGAATAACCGGAAATGGGAATGATGAAATTAGCTACATTCAGGATTGGCGGTGTCCATCCACCGGAGAATAAATTGTCAGCCAATGAGCCAATTATACGCCTGCCTTTGCCAAAACAATTGGTCATCCCATTGAGCCAGAATTTGGGCGCAGCGCCAAAACCTGTCGTCAAAAAAGGTGATGAAGTGAAAAAAGGGCAACTAATTGCCCGTGGCGAGGCTTTCATCTCGGCAAACCTGCATGCACCGGCGAGCGGGAAAATTGCTAAAATTGATGATGCAGTTGATTCATCGGGCTATCGTCGCATGGCAATATTCTTGGATGTTACGGACGATGAATGGATGGAAGGCATTGATTCTACTGATGAACTCATTCACCAAAACTTGCCTTCATCTGAAGTGATTCGGGAGCGAATCAAAGAAGCTGGAATTGTCGGCATGGGGGGAGCCGCTTTTCCAACTCATGTAAAAATGATGATCCCCGAGGAGAAAAAGGCGGAGGTTTTGCTGATCAATGGGGTGGAGTGTGAGCCTTATCTTACCTCCGATCATCGGTTGATGCTCGAGAAAACCCAGGAAATTATTTTGGGTATTCGTATCCTCATGAAAGCCATTGATGTGAAGCGTGCCCTTATTGGGGTTGAAAACAATAAACCCGATGCCATCAACAGGTTACAGCAGTTTTGTAATGCCGACAATGGAATTGAGGTGCATGCCCTGAAGGTGAAATACCCGCAGGGAGGCGAAAAGCAGCTTATCAAAGCCCTCTTGGGCCGCGAAGTGCCTTCCGGAAAACTTCCAATCGAAGTAGGTTGCGTTGTGTCGAATGTTGGAACAGCATTTGCCGTGTATGAAGCAGTTCAGAAAAACCGGCCATTAATCGAAAGAGTAGTGACGGTTACCGGGAAAAAACTCACAAAGCCATCGAATTTTTTGGTTAGAATTGGCACTCCGATGTCAGCACTTATCGAGGCGGCAGGCGGAATGCCCGTAGATACCGGTAAGATTGTCAACGGGGGCCCTATGATGGGAAAAGCGCTTCCGACAACCGATATCCCCATTACCAAAGGTTCGTCGGGCGTATTGTTGGTAGATCAAAGCGAGAGCAGGCGATCAACTCCCAACACCTGTATTCGTTGTGCCCGATGCGTCACCGTCTGTCCGATGGGGCTCGAACCTTATCTTTTAGCCAGAATTTCGAAGCTGTCTTTGGTCGAACGGGCAGAAAAAGAGCGAATTATGGATTGTATTGAGTGTGGTTCGTGCCAATATACTTGCCCTTCGGCTTTGCCACTTCTCGATTATATTCGTTTGGGAAAACAACGCACGGCATCTTATCTCCGTAACCGTAAATAGAAGAATATGAATAAGTTGGTTATTTCAGGTTCTCCGCATATTCACGACCACGACAGTGTCAGCAAAATCATGTACACAGTGGTTTTGGCCATGATCCCGGCCATGCTGGCTTCGTTTTGGTTTTTTGGTTTCGACAGCCTCAGGGTGATGTTGGTGGCAGTCATTTCTGCCCTTTTAATGGAGTGGGCAACTCAGAAATTTCTGCTGAAAGGCCCATTGACAATCAATGATGGATCCGCAGTGGTTTCCGGAATTTTATTGGCTTTCAATTTGCCCGCCGGCATTCCTTCCTGGATGGTCGTGGCCGGTGCTTTTGTCATGATTGGGGTGGCAAAGATGACTTTTGGAGGACTGGGTAAAAATCCTTTTAACCCGGCTTTGGTTGGTAGGGTGTTTATGTTAATTTCGTTCCCGGTGGAGATGACTAAATGGCCTGTTCCGCGACCCTTGTTTGCAACTCGCCTGGCCGATGCCATCACCGGCCCAACGGCTTTGGGGTTGTTCAAAGAGGGAGTTGATGCGGGTCAGTCAGCCCAAACCATGTTGCATGCGTCGCAAATGCCCACCGAAATAGCTCGTTTCTTTGGTGAAATGGGCGGTTCTTTGGGGGAAGTGTCGGCTATTGCCATTCTATTGGGCGGTGCTTATATGGTCTATAAAAAAGTGATTGACTGGCAGTTACCTTTGAGTATTTTACTTACAGCCTTCCTGTTTTCCGGCTTGTTTTATCTGATCAATCCTGCTGTTTATGCTCCGCCGATGTTCCATTTGCTTACTGGCGGACTTATCCTTGGTGCAGTTTTCATGGCAACAGACATGGTGACCTCGCCTATGACCATCAAGGGAAAAGTGGTGTTTGGTGTGGGGATTGGGTTACTCACCGTTACCATCCGTTTGTGGGGCTCATATCCGGAAGGAATCTCATTTGCTATTCTGATCATGAATGCTTTTACCCCATTGATTAACAAAGCGTTCAAACCAAAGCGTTTTGGTTCTGACGTGCTAAAAACTGCAAAAATCTGAAGCCATGGCTGGTAAAAAAGAATCGAATTTTATCAATATGTTTACAAGTTTGCTTGTCATTTCTTTTGTGGCAGGTATTTCACTCGGTAGTGTATATAATCTGACCAAAGCGCCGATTGCTGCAGCCGCCGCAAAAAAAATGGAGGACGCACTGAGGTTGGTGCTTCCCGATTTTGACAGCATACAGCCCATCAAGCTAAAATCAGCTTTTGAACCTGATTCATTATTGGTTTTTCAGGGTTTTCAAAATGGTCAACTCACCGGATGGGCAGTTAAAACCTGGTCGAAAAAGGGCTTTGGGGGAGAAGTCAACCTGATCGCCGGGTTTAAACCGGATGGAAGCATTAAAAATATTTCAGTGCTTGATCATAAAGAAACACCCGGACTTGGAGATAAAATGCAAGCATCCAAATCTGACTGGTATCGCCAGTTTTTGGATAAAAACCCTGCTGATTTTCGATTGAAAGTAAAAAAGGATGGGGGCGATGTGGATGCCATCACTGCGGCTACCATCAGTTCAAGAGCCTTTACCGAAGCCGTGGACCGCGCATGGCAAACCATTGAAAACGCAAAGAAGGAAGGAGGGAACGAATGAATCAAATACAGAATTTTACGAAAGGACTGCTGAAAGAAAACCCGATTCTTGTACAGGTTTTAGGTACATGCCCTACGCTCGGTGTAACCACTTCGGCATTCAATGGTCTTGGAATGGGGCTGGCTACCACTTTTGTGCTCACTATGTCCAATATTGTCATCAGCTTGGTGCGCGATTTTATCCCTGATAAAGTACGAATCCCGGCTTTTATTGTCATTATCGCCTCATTTGTTACAGTGGTGGAATTGGTGATGCAAGGATTCTTACCGGCTCTGTACGAGCAACTTGGACTTTTTATCCCGCTCATCGTGGTCAACTGTATTGTGTTGGGAAGAGCCGAAGCCTTTGCCTCGAAAAACAAACCCTTCTCTTCGATGATAGATGGGCTTGGAATGGGCTTTGGCTTTGCTCTGGCCCTCACCGTACTGGGATCAATCCGCGAGTTTCTGGGTAGCGGCGCTGTGTTCAATGTCAAGATTATTCCCGGCGACCTGATGCTGGTTTTTATTCTCGCGCCGGGTGCCTTTATTGCCTTAGGCTATCTGATTGCCATTACACGTAAGCTAAAAGATCATATTTAATCCTTTGACTCAATGGAATATATCATCATCATAATTTCGGCGGTTTTTGTCAACAATATCGTATTGGCTCAATTTCTTGGGATATGCCCCTTTATCGGCGTTTCCAACAAGATCCCGACTGCCCTTGGGATGAGTGGAGCTGTTTTGTTTGTGATTACCTTGGCCACTATCGTCACCTGGTTAGTACAGGTATATGTACTCAACCCACTGGGGATCCAATTTCTACAAACGATTGCCTTTATTCTTATCATTGCGGGATTGGTGCAGATGGTGGAAATTATTCTTAAAAAACTGAGCCCCGGGCTTTACTCGGCACTCGGAGTCTTTCTCCCGCTCATCACCACAAACTGTGCCGTGCTCGGAGTGGCCATCCTTACCATTCAGAAAGATTTTAACCTTATCCACGGCGTTGTATTTGCAATTGCCAATTCGCTCGGATTTGGCTTTGCGCTCGTTTTGTTTGCCGGGATTCGCGAACATATCGAAATCATGGAAGTCCCTGAAGGAATGAAGGGTGTGCCTATCGCACTCGTTACGGCAGGTATCCTTGCGTTGGCCTTTATGGGATTTAGTGGCCTGGTTTGATCCACTTGCTTCTGATACGCAATTGTAGTTTCACAATTGCGGTTTGCCCAAAAGTTTTGTATCTTTGGCTGTATTCAATCAGCCATTCCATAAATTAGAATTTATTCCATATATTGGAATTTATTGTAAAAATGGGAGTAAATATTATGCTTGATAATCAATGATTTATGATTTTGGTATGCTTTTGGCCTTTATCAGGGTATTATTATATTTAAAAATTAGGTGTTATGAAAAACATAAAGACAGTCATTACCTTAGCCTTTGTTTTATTTGCATTGGCATTGACTTCGTGCAGAAAGAACTCACCCATTGATGGCCCCAATTTCAATGGTACTGCTGATCTTCGCGTGAGCCAAAACTTTGACTGGTCAACCACCCAGGAGGTTGATTTCAATATCGTGCTGAGCGGCAATGATTTTTTGCCACTTAAATCCAAAATAAGCCTTTATGTTGATGACCCCTCCACCGGAGCGCCACTCATCAGCAGCGGGAGTGTCAGCCTTTCACAGGCTTATGTCGGAAAGGTGAAAATTCCAAGCTATGTGAAAGAGATGTTCATCAAGTTAGAAACGACTACCGGAAATATCAGAATAGAGAAAGTGAATATTGTAAATCAGCAATTAGCCTATACTTTCACTTCGGGAGTGAAAATGGTGGATGCCGTTGAAGCCGTTGATGTTGTGCCCGACGAAGGCCCTGATTGCGATGTCTGTGATGTGGTTTTATCCGGTAATCAACCTGCGACCATCAGTGGCGGGAAAACCTATTGTGTGACCGACAGCTATGCGGGTCATATTGAATTTCAACCCTGGAATGGCGGCGGGATCCTCAAAGTTTGCGGAATTGCTACGCTGAAAGGGAGTACCGAACTGGGAAATAACTGCAAAGTTATTGTCACAAAAGAAGGTCAACTGACAATTGATATTTTGTCAATGTATGGAAGTCCGACCATTGCGGTTTATGCCAAGGCAAAGCTTTTTCTCGGAAATCAATTAACGACTTCGGGTTATTTTGAAAACCATGGGCAGATTATAGTCAAGGGCAGGGTTAATTTGCAAAATCTTTCAGCACCGGCCATTAACAATGGAACCATTACCCTTGAATCAGGTTCATTTGAAATGCAAAATGCTACATTGGAAAATAATGGAGTGTTAAACATTCCGGGCCATTTCCACCTGAATACCAATTCGGGACTGACCAATACCGGAAAAATTGTAGCCCGCACAGGCGTTGAATTGAACGGAGCTCCGGTTACAAATACCGGTGAGTTGAAAGTACTCGATGGGTATTTCAATGTCAATGCCGGAGGAAAACTTTACAATAAGGGCACGGTGATTACCGAAACAGGGAATATCAATTTCAACTCAGGTGTGCTTTCTGAAAACTATCATGTTATCATTTCCGGAAAAGATATCAATCTGAATGGCGGCAGCAAACTGATCAACTATTGCCAGATGATCTCAAAACGCAATTTTGATGTCAACTCAGGAGGTTTCGAGATGGTCAACGGTTATCTGAAAGTGGCCCAAAAACTTACCCTCAATGGAGGTGCGAGTATTAAGATTAGCAAGGCCAGCATGATTTCGACCGATAAACTGGTTATGAATGCCAGTATCTATGGTTCTGATGACCGCAATACAGTGTTGGCTCAGACCCATATAGTCATCAATAGTAATAACGTGATCTCAGGTCCTATCGAGGCCGCAAGCCAGGAATTGAAAATAAATGCAGGAACCCCACCTTCGAAACACATCATCAATGGGGCAACTTTTGTGAAACCTGACGAGATGACGAACTTCATCCCCATCACGGGCTGCAACCCCGAAGGAGTAGGTTCGCAAGGAATTGTGGACACTGATAACGATGGTGTTCCGGATGATCTTGACGACTTCCCGAACGATCCCGAAAGAGCCTTCAGATCGTGGTATCCTTCAAAAACCACCTTTGCTACCCTTGCTTACGAAGATTTGTGGCCTGGCCTTGGTGATTTCGATTTCAATGATGTGGTGGTTGATTTTCAGTATGAAATGATTACCAACGCGAAAAATGAGCTGAAAGATATGGTCGGCAGGTTCCATCTAAAAGCCGCAGGAGCCAGCCTGAACAACGGATTTGCCGTGTCAATGCCGTTTGCCCCCGACAAAGTTCAGCGTTTGGAAGGGACAAACTTAGTTGGTGAAGCTATTGCCATGGCTGCCAATGGGGTAGAAGATGGCCATACCAACGAAACTGTCATCGTGGTGCTTGATGCCATCGGCACTTTGTACGGCGAGTTTCTGAATACCCAACCCGAACGTCCTTATGTGGAAACAGATATGATTACCCTCAAAATGGTTTTGGGTACTGCCGTAGCTGACTTTGGCGTCGCTCCCTTTAATCCCTTCATTTTCATCAATCAGGAAAGGGGCAAAGAGGTACATCTGATTGACCATAAACCAACTGAACTTGTTGATGCTTCGTATTTTGGAATGTGGGAAGACGATTCGAAACCTGACGAAGGCAAATATTATCAAACCGATAAACGCCTGCCTTGGGCCATTGAAATTCCTGTTCAGTTCGACTATCCGGTGGAAACAGTGGATATCTTACTCACCCATCTCAAGTTTGCTGAATGGGCCATGTCATCAGGAACTGAATATCAGGATTGGTACCTCGACAAACCCGGCTATCGCAATGAGGAAAATATCTACAAACGTCCGCAAGAGAAACGATAATCGGACGCAAAATTCAAAAAAGAACGGGAGAAGTTTTCAATTACTCCCGTTCTTTTTTACCAGCCCGCAGCCAGAATGTCGGCAATATGAATGGTTTTGATAGGAAGTTTGTATTTGTTGACATACGACTGAAGATGCATCAGACACGAGAGGTCGGTCGAAACCATGTATTCGGCTTCGGTATCTAAAGCATGTTGCACTTTTTGTTCGGCCATGGCAACGGAAACGGCTTCATTTTTGATACTGAAAGTTCCTCCAAAGCCACAGCATACATGCCGATCCTGCATTTCGACCAATTCTAGGCCTTTGACTTTTGAGAGCAACATGCGTGCTTCGTTTTTCAGGCCATATTCGCGCAGGCCGGAACAGCTGTCGTGAAAAGTGACTTTATGTTCAAACCTAGCTCCAAAATCAATGATCCCGAGTTGGTTGACCAAAAAGTCGGTAAGTTCGTAGATGTTTTTAATGATACGTTTGAATTCCAGATGGTTGGAGGTGTTGTGAAAAAGTTGCTGGTACGAGTTTCGAATGAACGCGGTACATGAGGCAGATGGGCCGACAACGGGTCTGTCGTGTGGGAAATCTTTGAGAAATTTTCCGCCAAGGGCTTTGGCTTCGTCCCAGAAACCGCTGTTGAAAGCCATCTGACCACAGCAGGTTTGTTCGGGATTGTAATGAACGTCAACCCCGGCTTTGCGCAAAACCTTCATCATGCTGAAAGCCGTCTCGGGGTAAAACTGGTCCACAAAACAAGGGATGAAAAGGTCAACCGTCATAATCATTTGATTGTTTGGCAAAGATAACCCAATCACTTGAAAAATGAGAATGAAAAATCAGTTGTTTTCGTTTTTAAACTTTAAATGAACAGCACCGGAAGTGGCCATTTCTTCCCAGAAACGAGGGTAGGATTTTTCGACGACTGCCGGGTTTATGATTTCGACTTGTTGAAAAACCATTGCCAGCGGTGCAAAGGCCATGGCTATCCGATGGTCGTTGTAAGTCTCGAACACCGGAGTTTGTTCCTGAAATTGAGCAGTTGAAGGGTTTGAAAGAAGCCTGTAACTGTCGTTGCTTTCGTGGAGAAATTGGGTTCCAAATCGAGAGAATTCCTGCTGAAGAGCCAAGGTTCGATCCGACTCCTTGTGGCGGAGATTTGCCAGACCACAAAAACTTGCCTCTACGCCAAGTCCGGCACAACAAGCTGCTAAAGATGGCAGCATATCGGGAAAATGATGCAGATCGAACTTCAGATTCGGCTCAACTTTTCCTATGCGGCGGATGCGAACTCCTTCGGCTTCCTGCCGGGAACTGATGCCAAGCTTCTCAAACATTTTGATCATTTCACGATCACCCTGAAGGCTGTTGACATCTAAACCTGCGAGCAACACATTTCCGCCATGGCTCAAGGCCACTAATTCATACCAAAAGGCAGCGGCGCTCCAATCGGCTTCCGCTTTAAGCTGTGCCTTGCCATAAGCCTGAGGATAGACGGTTACTAAATCATGATTTCTCACAGCTATTGCACCACTTTGGCGCATCATGGCCAAAGTCATATCCAAATAAGGCAGCGACGAGAGCGCACCTTCGAGTTGAAGTTCGAGACCCTTTTCCAAAGTGGGAGCCATCATCACAAGTGAAGAAGCGAATTGGCTGCTTTTTTCCATGCTTACCCTTGTTTTGCCGCCCGGAAGTTTTTTCCCGTTGATCCTTAAAGGTGGGAAGTCCTGTTTTTCAGCATATTCAATTTCAGCCCCTAAATGACGAAGGCTCACAACAAGATCAGAAACCGGACGCTGTTTCATCCTTTCGCTTCCGGTAAGAAGCCAGCAGCCTTCTGTGGAAGCCAAAAAACCGGCTAAAAAACGGAAAACCGTACCAGCATTGCCACAGTCAACAACAGTCTGAATATGAGAGTTGTGACTTTTACGAATAAGCTTTAGGTTTTTCTGCAACAGACGGGTGTCATCGGCATCGGAAAGAGCGCCGCAATCAATGGCTACGGGTTTGGAATAAGCCTGAATCATCAACGCACGGTTGCTGATACTTTTGCTCAAAGGCAGATGAATATTTGCCTGAAAATCAACGAGATTTCTCCTGACAACAAGGCTCATCTCCAATTTGATTTAAGTAAAATTCCAAACTTTCTTTTACCAAATTTCGCTCAACAATGCAATCATAATCGGCTTTACCGGCTTCACTGATCAACACAAAATGCAATTCACCACCCTTGTTTTTCTTGTCCTGAGCCATGCGCCCAACGATGTCGTCAATATGTAATTTATTGAAAAAGAATGGGGTAAAATATGAATGCCATAAATCAACATAATCGTCAAGCACTTTTTTGTCGAGGCTGTGTCGGCGATACGAAAGATATAATTCAGCGACCATTCCTGCTGCAATAGCCTTTCCGTGAGAAAGCTTCAGTCCATTTTCGAGTGCAAAGGATTCAAACGCATGGCCAACAGTATGTCCGAAGTTCAATATTTTACGGATTCCCCGTTCGTGCGGGTCGCTTTGGGTGATTTTGACCTTGATTTCGGCACACTCTTTCACCAGCTGTAATGATTCAGAATCAGTTGGTTGCGTCAGTAAGTCGCGATTGAGAAAGTGGGGTGAAGCGATAAATCCATATTTGAGAATTTCTGCCTTGGCCGAGAGTATTTCTTCGGGAGGTAATGTTTTTAAAAACTTAGTGAATATCAGTACTTTTTCTGCAAGATGAAAAGTTCCAATATGGTTTTTAAAATCAGAATAATTCACACCCGTTTTGCCTCCAATGGCGGCATCAACCATGCCCATCAGTGTGGTGGGGATGTTGATGCAACTGATTCCGCGTTTGTAGCAGGATGCCGCAAAACAGCC
>JACFNF010000075.1 GCA_019454985.1 Bacteroidales bacterium | reverse complement strand
GCCCAGATCGAGGCGCGAAGCGCGCTCGTGGCGGTGCGCGGTGCGATCGCGCGCGACACGGCCCCGGGGGGCATGGCGGTGACCGATATCCCGCTGCGAACCGATGCGCATGCGCTGCCCGCAAAGTCGACCGTGCGTGCGGCTGCGTTTCGCGGGCTCGACAACATCGTTGTGGACCCGGGGGCGCCGACCGAGAACCTTACCCTCTCGTTCGTGGGCCGCACGGCCGCCGGGGGTGGCGCATGGTCGGTCGCGGGCGGTGTGTCGGGGGCGCTGCCAAACGCGTCGACGGGCGTGCCCTACGCCCATGGGCCGGTCTCGTTCACGATTCCTGCGCTGGCGGCTCCCCCGGGCACGACCGCACGCATCAGCGCCGTGGTGACGCTTACGAGCCGCACGGACGAAGAGGGCTTGCCGGCGATCTGCTTCAAGCCGCTGCGCCTGGGCGTGGCAGCAACCGACAAGAGTGTGACGTTCACGTACCGCCGGCGCCCGCCCGCGGATTGCGTGTGTGAAAACATGCCCGCGCTGCGCGTCTCGGACGCGTGCCTCGGGCTTGCAGATGGAGGGTCTGAAATGGCTTTGGATGCTGAGTATCAGACTCGGCTCGAAGATCTGTACGAGTGGCGGCGGGATTTCCTCGCAAGCAATGTGTCGATCTATCTCGCGCAGTCGGCGGCAAATGCCGGCAAGGCCGTGTTGCGCGCAGATCGCTACGACATTGAGTTTGTCGATCGAGTCTGTGCGATCTACGCAGATGCGCTGTCCGAGATCTATGAGAGCGCGTCGGCACGACTGGAATGGGATGCTGCGCTCGCGACGCTACAGGCGTTTGCCGCCACATTTGATGGCATCCCCGGCAGCGTGGGTCTGGCTGGAGGAGGAAAGCAGGCGGTCACATGGGGCGCGAACCTGGACGTTGGGCCGGATACGCTCATCAAACCGACTACCCAGAATGGGCGGCTTTACCTGGTTACAGCAGCCGGGCAGCTGGGTGCGACCGAACCGGATTGGGGCGCAGCCTCGAACCCCATCACGGACGGCTCGGCCACGCTCGAAATTCTGCCTGCGTACTGGGCTGCGACCGCGGCCAGGGCGCTCGGCGATGCGGCCGAACCGGGCAACGGGGAGCGCTACGTCGTCACGACCGCTGGAACGACCGACGCAACGGAGCCGTACTGGCCTGTCGGTGCCGGCACGGTGGTCGATGGTTCTGTGGTGTGGACGCGTGTGGGGTCGAGCGAATCGGCTGTTGCACTGGCGGACCTCGTCGATTACGTGGACGGGGGGCTCTACTGGTACAGCACGACGCAGAACATGGATGCGGTTGTGCAGTCGTTCAGTGCCCGGATGGACGTGTGCCGCACCCTGGCGGGCATCGTCCCAAAATCTGACGCCAGCGGCGCAGGGGGAAGCTCCTGCTGGCGTGATGACCCGAGCGCGACCCACTGGTGGGTCGACGAGTCGGGTGAATACCTCCCCGCTTTTACCAACAAGCCCTATGTATCCGTGGCCCGCGACGAGTCGGGCAAGATCGTGTCGACGCAGGAGTTCGGCTTCGGCATCGTGACGCCGTGTGAGCACCGGTTGAAAGAGGGCGATCGATTCACGATCACGATCCGGGGCGCTGCGGCCAGCTACGCGTACGCCGAGGGCGACACGATCACGATTCCCGTGATCGCTGCGGCCGCGGCCCCGTTTACGGGCGGGGCTGATGGCGACCCAACACAGTTGTGGACAGTGCGCGGCTCGGTCTCCGGGGCGCTTGCCGACTGGCCGTTTGACCCAGACGCCCCGGCGCCATACATCGACGGCGAGATCACGGCCGAGCTTGCGCCGGGTGGCATCCCGTTTCAGGTCGGCGACGCGATCCGCATCGCGATCGAGGGCGGGCGGCTGCGCTGGCGCCGCGATGGCGGAGCATGGACCGAGGGCGATCTCTACGACGTTGTGCATGATCTGGGCGATGGCCTGACGCTGACAGCCCAATCTGGGCAGTCTCCGAGCTTTGTCGAGGGGGACGCGTGGGCGTACCGGGCGGTCGCGAAGTACGGCGCAAGCCGGATGCGCAGCCCGCGCATCGGCCAGGCGTTCGAGTTTGCAGGCAGCGGCGTTGTGATCGATGTCGACTTCGGCGCGATCGCGCCCATCGAGGCGGTGCTGATCGCGCTGCATACGCTGCCGGCCGGGGCGACCGCCACGGTTGCCGGTGGAGATGCTGCGCCCGACGAGTGGAGCGTGAGCCCAGATGTGCAGCACGGCGCGATTCTCGCAGTACCGCCCGCCGGGGCGAGCGCGCGCTATCTGCGCGTGACGGTCTCAGGGGCCGGCGCCGGAGCGGCGATCGGCTGGCTGTGGGCGGGTGTGGGCTGGCAGCCCACGGTCGGGGCGTCGGACCTCGTGCTCTCGCGCGCCTACGGGCTCACCCGCGGCGCCGGCATCAACCCGGCCGGGCTCTACCGGGGACGTGGTCAGGGTGGGCGCTGGCAGTGGCGCGTCGATGACGGGGGCGCGCTCTTCGATGCTGAGCTGGATGCGCTCATGACGCTCCTCGATCACGT
>JACFNF010000030.1 GCA_019454985.1 Bacteroidales bacterium | reverse complement strand
GTTTGTTGAAGTTCACATCACCGAGAAATCAGGTAAAGAAACCACTCAAACAACACTTCGTTGGTTTCATATAGCTATCAGCGATTCAAAACGCACGTTGTTAGGGATCTATCATTAGGTAGATGGTAAATATCTACAAAGGTATCTTGATAAATTTTGCTATAAATTAAATCGAAGATACTTTGGCGAGAGGCTTTTTGATAGAATGCTTATTGCTGTCTCAAATAAAATTGTGGTATGATTAAGGATGAGCATAAAAGAACTTGCCGATTTCTTTACAAAGAAATGGCTTGGGCAAAAGTGATGCTAACATCATCTGAAGTCCGCATGACACTTAGCTTTGAGGCAATCAAGGGTTATGAATAAAAAATGCTTTTACTTTGGTTGCCCAATTGCCGGAAAAAATGGGAAGCCTGCAACAGCATAGTAGCATAGTTTGTTTTTTTATCTTTGCCGGCTTAAAACCTTAGTTTTACATCATGCTGAAGAATTTTGTTGACGAACTCCGCTGGCGCGGCATGATCCACGACATGACGCCGGGCACTTCCGAACAGCTTGAAAAAGAAATGACCGCCGCTTATGTGGGCATTGACCCAACGGCCGACAGCCTGCATATTGGCCATTTGGTAAGCATTATGATGCTCAAGCACCTGCAATTGTCGGGACACAAACCCATTGCCTTGGTTGGCGGTGCAACCGGCATGATTGGCGACCCTTCGGGCAAGTCGCAGGAACGCAACCTGTTGGACGAAGAGAGCCTCCGGCACAATCAGGAGTGCATTCAGAAACAACTGGCGCGTTTTCTGGATTTTGAAAGCGATGCTCCCAACCGTGCCGAGCTCGTGAACAACTACGATTGGATGAAGGATTATACTTTTCTGGCATTCATCCGCGATATTGGCAAGCACCTGACGGTGAACTATATGATGTCGAAAGACTCAGTTAAAAAACGGTTACAGCCCGATTCGGGTAGCGGGATGTCGTTCACTGAGTTTACTTACCAGCTGGTACAGGGCTATGATTTCTTGCGTCTTTATCAGGACAAAAACTGCAAAATTCAGATGGGCGGCTCCGACCAATGGGGCAATATCACCACCGGCACCGAACTCATCCGCCGGAAGCTGGGCTTCGAAGAAAATGCCTACGCCTTAACCTGTCCGCTCATCACAAAGGCCGATGGCGGAAAGTTTGGCAAAACAGAAGCCGGTAATGTGTGGCTTGATCCGGCTAAAACCTCACCTTATGCTTTTTACCAGTTCTGGCTCAACTGCTCCGACGAGGATGCCGAAAAGTATGTGAAAATTTTCACTCTTCTCGATCGGGCCACTGTGGAGCAACTCGTTGCCGAACATCAACAAAACCCTCATTTACGACTGCTTCAGAAAACTTTGGCCAAAGAGGTTACGGTGATGGCTCATTCCGAAGAAGATTTCAGATTGGCCGAAGAAGCCAGTCAGATTTTGTTTGGCAAAGGCACCACCGATGTATTGCGCCGGCTCGACGAAAACACCCTGCTCTCGGTTTTCGAAGGCGTACCGCGTGCCGACATTGATTCCGGGCTTTTAGAAGAAGGTGTGGATATCACCGAGTTTTTAGTGACACATACCGGCTTGCTTCCCTCAAAAAGTGAAGCCCGCCGAAGCCTGAAAGAAAACAGCATCTCCATCAACAAGGAAAAAACCGATGAGTCGAGCCGCATTGGCAAAGAACATCTTTTGCAAGGAAAATATATTCTGGTTCAAAAAGGTAAAAAGAATTATTTTTTGGTTCAGGCTGTTTAGCTTCTCTGAAAATGAGCTCATTAAATCGTGAATATTCCGGAATAATTTAGGATTTTTGTAAGGATAATTATTTTCCGGGTATGGTGCTCGATCCTGTTTACTCTCAGCTTATTCTACCACTTATCGTGGCCATTTTTCTTTCCATTAACATGGGAGGAAGTGGCACGGCGCCTTCGTTTTCGGCGGCATACGGCGCCAATCTCATCCCCAGAGCACTCATTCCGGGTCTTTTTGGCATCATGGTTTTTGTTGGAGCCATCGTTGCCGGAAAAAATGTGGCCTTTACCCTCGGCAGGGGGATTGTACCCCACGAACATCTGAATATTGCCCTGACAACCATCATCTTGTTTTCGGTTTCGCTTTCGTTGTTGCTGGCCAACTTGCTGGGAGTACCGCAGTCAACCAGCCAGTCAACGGTATTCGCGCTTTCTGGTGTGGCGTTGTATTTCGATGTGCTACAGACAAAAAAACTATTTTTTGAGATCATCCCCACCTGGTTCATTCTTCCATTGGTTGCGTTCCTGCTTACCTTTTTGGCCGGAAAATACATCTACACCCCGTTAAAAAAACGCGCCAATTTCGATTTTGACACCTTGAAAAACCATCCGGGTTTACAGGCTTTTGTCCTCATTTCGTCATTGTATGTAGCCTTTTCCATTGGTGCCAACAATGTGGCCAACGCCAGCGGCCCGGTGGCTTCGATGGTGATGAACGAATTGCATCTGGCAGATAATAAATCAAATTTCAATTTAGTGGTGGCACTTTCGGTGTTGATTATTGCACCGGCTTTTGGCATCGGCAGTTCTCTTCTGGGCAACAAGGTGGTACGTACTACCGGAAAAGAAATCATTGAATTCGGACCACTGTCGGCCACCGTCATTGCCACCATCACGGCTTCGTTACTGCTGCTGGTTTCAATCACCAAAGGCATCCCTGCCTCGTTAGTTCAGCTCAACACAGGTGCCATTCTCGGAATAGGCTGTGCCAAATACGGCTGGAAAGAAATTTTCAGCAAGAGCACAGTGAAGAAATTCTGGGTTATCTGGATTATAGCGCCAATTGTGGCTTTTGTCCTTGCCATCGCATTCACCTGGGGCGCAAGCAGAATTGGACTTCTCTAACCGAAGTTCGTCAGATGAAGGCGGAAATGTTTTATCGTTTCCTTTATTGCAGCACCACTTTGCCATTGAAATTTCCAATATGAAAAGCATAAACTCCTTTTGGAAGAAAGCCTACGGAAACGGTCTGCGAAGGATGGCTAAGCTGTTCAGAAATAACAAGTTGACCAATTGCATTGAAAAGCATGAAAACAATGGGTTGGTAGTCATCCCTGTGGTGTTCGATGACTAAGAAGTCGCTTGCCGGATTGGGATAGACGGCAAATTCGCCCTTGACTGCTTGAGATGGGTCAATGCCTGAAGCCTCTCCAAAGATTTCCTGATAGTTTTGCGCAAACTCATACACTCCTCCACAACTTGCCACTGCATCCCAGTTGATGCTCCATGTCATCATTCCTCTTAGATCCGGATAACCCGAAGCATTGGCGAGCACATAGTTTCCGGGTCGCTGGCCTTTTCCCAGAAGATAGTTCAGGGCGGCTTTCACTATATTGGTGTTGGCAAAGCCTCCGCCGGCAGCATTCGGGCAGGCCGGTAAGGCAATAGCTACTTTTTCGGGAGGGAGCCCTTCAAAAAATCCACCGGCCGTATGAAATCCCTGAATCATGGCTTCGCCCATTGCCACAATGAAATCGGCCGTCCCCTGGGTGTAGATTTTGCCGTCAATGCCATACATCGAACCACTGTTATAGAGCTGAACATGAATCACTTCAAGTGAATCGCGCAAAGCATGAATCACCGGGAGATAGGCTCCCCACACGCCGCCATAGGCCGACTGTCCGCCTTGAACAAAAGCCGTTTCGGGCGCCATGGTCAGAAGCATCCGTTTGTTGTGTGCAGTGCGATAGTTGGCCATGATCTGTCGGATAGCCTGAATGAGATTGTTTACCGGCTGGTCAACAGGATTGCCAATGCTGCCGCCTGTAACAGTCAGCGAGCTGCCCTCAAAGTCAATGTCAATCCCATCGAAGCCAAAAGTATTCAGTATCCCTGTTACCGACGAAATAAAAATATCGCGCTCTTGCTCCGTGTCGAGTTTTACCGGCGCATTGCCGCCTCCAAGACTAATCAACACTTTACGACCCTGTGCCTGAAGCGCGGCCACTTTGGAGATGAATACCCCCTGCGAAACCATTTCGGGGATATATTGCATATTGTAGTCGGTGCCCGATTTTGGGACGGCAAAAGCTGCATTCACAATGGTATAGCGGGCATCCACCTGATCGAGCTGAATATAGGGCGTGCTGGCTGTGTGCCAGTTTTGAAAATAACCAATCAAATCTGAATTCTGCGCTCCGGCTCCAAAAGCGGATAAAATGAACAATGCCAAGCCCATTACGATGGGGGCAGTGAAACCGGTGAAAAAATTTCGCTTCATTTTCTTTCGTTTCGTTTAAAAAATGGGTGCATTCAAGTGCCCATTCAGGTCATTTCATTCGTACTCGTCAACGGGTCATGCTTTGACAGACGTTGCCCGGCGAGGCTAAGTTAGCTCATTTTTTTTGGAGATGATTTTTTTTGCGCGACTTCGTCCAAAAAAGGAGAAATTTTTTACAAGCAAAGCACAACAACAGACTCATTCCAATGGAGAATGGCAAAGCATCAAAATATTTTCCAAAAGCGGAATAAAATGTAACATCTTCGTTTACAGGCACATCATATATCAAGGCTCCTTCTTTGCCGTAAGGACATTGTGCCACAATTTCACCTTTCGGGTCAAGAAAAGCCGAAACACCTGTATTGGCACTTCGGGCAATCCATTTTCCGGTTTCGATGGCCCGCAGTCGGGCCAGCATCAGATGCTGCTGATAGCCGCCGCTTGTCTTCCACCAGCCATCGTTGGTGAGCAGAACAATAATACTCCGGCTTGACCATCTTTTACCATCAATAGAAAAAGCCGATTCAAAACAAATGAGAGGCCTGATCATCACCGCATTATCCAACAAAAAATAAATTTTTGTATTGAAAGTTCCGTAACGTCCAAAAAAACCGCCCGATTGTTCAATCCATTTCCGCATGGGTTTCATCCAACGCTCAAAAGGTTGTTTTTCGACTAATGGCATGAGTTTCTCCTTGTGGTAAAAAGCTATTTCGTCTCCATGAATCCACAACGCACTATTATAGAGCACATAAGGAACAGAATCTCTCATCACGGCCTGGCCATCGGAAAGATTCCAGTTTTTGTAACGCATTGAATAAGCGCCGGCGACGACAGCAAGTGGATATTCGTTGACCAACTCAAGCAAAGGTTGCAGCAGAGCCGATTGTTGCGGGTTGTTTTCGTCAATGGCATCTACTAACATGGTTTCTGGAAAGACAATCAGTTTCAGGCTGTCGAGCGCATGCCGATGCACGATTTTCAGGGCTTTTTCGAGCTGAGCCAATGCCGGCATACCGGCAAATTTCTCTTGCTGTGGATGAATATTGGGCTGCACCACCATCACTTTCAAGGTTTTCGTGGGATTGTCATGGCTTTTTCTCAGCCAAAAAGAAAGCAAAAGAGGCAATCCCAGCACCAGGATAATCAACATCGCCCTTATCGTTGATTTACTGCTGAAAGGATTTTTGGAGGATTTTAAAAGCCGGAAAATGAGCAAGTTCACCATTAGTATCCAAAATGAACCGCCTAAGGTTCCCGAAAACCGATACCATTGCACCCACGAAGGCCTTGCTCCAAACACATGCCCGAGTGTAAACCAAGGCCAGGCCAGCTCCCAGCGCTGATGAAGAACCTCGAACATCAGCCATAAAATGATGAAAAGCATCAACGGCCAGCGTTTGAGGCAGCGCTCCGTTTTCAATATGCGCCATAACGCAAAAATCCCGGCCATATAGCCCGCGTTAAAAAGATGCGCCATCAGGCTCCCGGCTATGGTTGAGCTATACATCCACCATCCTGCAGTCAGATGAAACACAAAAAATCCAAAAAACACAGTGCCAAAAACTTCGATCACCGACTGATGTTCGTCGTCGGCTATGGCAAGGAATGGAACTAAGGCAACGAAGATAAGGGGTGTGAACAGGTCAGGAAACCATGCCCAGTGCATCATCAAACCTCCCAAAAGGGAAAGTGTCAACGAGGCGAAACCTCGTGGAAACCGGAAATTTCGGATGTTTTGCACAGCCAGCCAAGATAAGAAAAAAGGCCACTGATAACCAGTGGCCTTTTATTTTTTTCAGAAATTATTATTTCCGCATCTGGATCAGAATGTCAAGGATTTTGATGGCAGCTTCGGCTATGATGGTTCCAGGACCGAAAATGGCTACTGCCCCAGCTTCATAAAGGTATTGGTAATCCTGATGAGGAATCACACCGCCGACGATGACCATGATATCTTCGCGTCCAAGCTTTTTCAACTCTTCAATTACCTGAGGCACAAGGGTTTTGTGTCCGGCGGCGAGACTCGAAACGCCCAAAACATGCACATCGTTTTCCACTGCCTGCCGAGCAGCCTCAGCCGGAGTCTGGAAGAGCGGTCCAATGTCCACGTCGAAACCGATGTCGGCATAGCCGGTGGAAACGACTTTGGCACCACGGTCGTGGCCATCCTGTCCCATCTTTGCAATCATGATGCGCGGACGGCGACCTTCGAGCTGAGCGAATTCATTGGCCATTTCCGAAGCCTTGATAAAGCTCTGGTCGCCCTTACTTTCGGCCGAGTAAACGCCTGATATCGAGCGGATGACAGCCTTGTAACGTCCGAAGACTTTTTCGCAAGCCATACTGATTTCGCCCAAGGAAGCCCTTTTGGAGGCAGCTTCAACGGCCAGCTCAAGCAGGTTCCCTTCACCTGTGGCACAGCTACGGGTGATCGCTTCAAGGGCAGCCTGTACCTCTGCTTCATTGCGGTTGGCACGAAGCACTTTCAGCCTTTCGATCTGCGACTGACGAACAGCAGTGTTGTCAATATCAAGAATATCAATCGGGTCTTCTTTTTCGAGGCGGTATTTATTAACCCCCACAATCACATCTTTGTTCGAGTCAATGCGGGCTTGTTTGCGTGCGGCAGCTTCTTCGATACGCATTTTGGGCAATCCGGTTTCGATGGCTTTGGCCATGCCGCCCATCGCTTCAATTTCCTGAATGTGTTCCCAAGCACGTTCGGCGAGCTGTTCGGTGAGTTTTTCCACATAATAGGAACCAGCCCAGGGATCAACAACCTTGGTGATATTGGTTTCTTCCTGAAGATAAAGCTGGGTGTTGCGGGCAATACGGGCCGAAAAATCGGTGGGCAGTGCAATGGCTTCGTCCAAAGCATTGGTGTGTAGCGACTGTGTATGACCCAAAGCAGCGCCTAAAGCTTCAACACAAGTGCGGGCAATGTTGTTGAACGGGTCTTGCTCGGTCAGACTCCAGCCCGATGTCTGTGTATGGGTGCGCAAGGCCATGGATTTGGCCAATTTAGGCTCAAACTGTTTCACAATTTTGGCCCACAATAAACGTCCTGCACGAAGCTTGGCAATTTCCATGAAATGGTTCATTCCCAATGCCCAGAAGAACGACAATCGTGGAGCAAAAGCATCAACATCGAGGCCGGCTTTGATGCCCGTCCGGATGTAATCCAATCCATCGGCAAGGGTGTAAGCCAGTTCGATATCCGCCGTTGCACCGGCTTCCTGCATGTGATAGCCCGAGATGGAGATTGAGTTGAACTTGGGCATCTTCTTCGAGGTGTATTCGAAAATATCGGCAATGATGCGCATCGAAGATTCGGGCGGATAAATATAGGTGTTGCGCACCATGAACTCTTTCAAAATATCGTTCTGGATAGTACCGGCCAGCTCTTCAAGTTTGGCGCCCTGTTCAAGAGCTGTCACGATGTAGAATGCCATCACGGGCAACACAGCCCCGTTCATGGTCATCGAAACCGACATCTTGTTGAGCGGAATCTGGTCGAAAAGGATCTTCATGTCGAGGATGGAGTCAATAGCCACGCCGGCTTTCCCCACATCGCCCACCACTCTTTCGTGGTCGGAGTCGTAGCCCCGGTGCGTTGCCAGGTCGAAAGCAACTGACAACCCTTTCTGTCCTGCAGCAAGATTGCGACGATAGAAAGCGTTTGAATCCTCAGCCGTGGAAAAACCTGCGTACTGTCGGATGGTCCAGGGTTGCATCACATACATGGTGGAATAGGGTCCACGCAGAAAAGGCGGTAAACCGGCTGCATAACCCAGATGTTCCATTCCCTCAAGGTCAGCACGGGTATAAGCCTGTTTTACCGAGATATGCTCCGGAGTTTCCCACTCGGCCGAGATATTGTTTTTTTGTTCCCATGCGGCGGCATCCAATGCGCTTTGCGGAACTTTTTTGATGTTGATATTCTTGAAGTTGGGTTTCATGATTTCTCCGTTTAAGTTATAAACCTTCTTTCATTCCCAGCAGTTGCTGAAAACTGCGGAGTGTTTCCAATACATTTGACTTCACATGGATAAAATGTTCCATTCCGGCCTGGCGGAGGGTATCGGTCAGTCCGACCGGTTGTCCGGCCAACACCACGAGAGTTTCGTTTCGCAGGGCCTCAAAGATAGCCAGCGCATTGCCTTCGTATTCCTCGTCGGAGCTGCAGATGACCACAATTGCCGGTTTTTCGGCTTTTGCAGCAGCAATGCCTTCGTGGATGGTGGCAAAACCCGGATTATCTTTCACGGCAAAACCGGCGCAGGCGAAAAAGTTGGCGGCAAAGTTGGCGCGTGCCTTCCGCATGGCTAAGTTGCCAAAGGTTAACATCCAGGCAACTGGACGCTCGTTTTTCAGGCTGAACCTGTCGGTGAGATAGCGCAAACGCTCAAACTCCATTGCGCCACGGTAAACTTTAATGGTTTCTATGGTAGCAGCAGGATCGCTTTTATCGTCGGCTTGCATTGCAGCGGCCGAAATCTCTTCCGAAAGATTCTCATTGAAATTCGGAAACTGATTGGTCCCCAATAATATCTCGCGGCGCGAGGCAATGTTGTTGTTGCGACGGGTGGCGCTTTCTTTCAGTTGTTGCTGTATCATGCCCTTTTCCAATGCCTGAATAAACCCGCCTTCATCGTCAATCTTTAGGAAAAGTTGCCAGGCTTCATCCATCAGAAGCTGAGTCAGGTTTTCGATATAATATGAGCCAGCTGCCGGGTCGGCAATGCGGTCGAGGTATGATTCTTCTTTGAGTACCAATTGCTGGTTGCGGGCAATACGCTCGGCAAAGGCAGTAGGTTTTTCTACGGCATGGTCATAAGGTTTCACCGTGAAAGAATCCACTCCGGCGAGCACGGCAGCCATGGTACCGGTGGTTGTACGCAAGGCATTCACCCAGGGGTCGTAAATGGTGAAGTTCCACGAGTTGTTGGTGGCATGGATAAACATCCGACCATTGCGGGCATCATTGAGTCCATAAGCATTCACGATCTGAGCCCAGAGCATCCTGAGCGCCCTGAACTTGGCGATTTCCATGAAATAATTGGAACCTACGCCCAGATTAAACTTCATTTTTGGAGCCACTTCGCCGATAAACAGCCCTTTGCCAACCAAACGGGTCAGATACTCGGTCCCAGCGGCCAAGGTGAATGCCATTTCCTGGGTAATGGTAGCTCCGGCATCGGCAAAAATATGGCCGTTGACGCCTATTACACGGTAGTTGGGCAGGGCTGCAGCAGCTTTCAGCAGATCATGGGCGCGCTCGAAGTCGGCTTCCATGCTGTCGTACCAAATACCACGACGGCTAAAACGCAAAACCGGGTCGTAATTCACCGAGCCGGTAATCTTGTCCAACGGACGATTGTACTGTCTGACCAATTGGTCCAGCATTTTCACTAATTCTAAGTGTTGACTGCTGCCGATGAAATTGATTTCTGCAATGTCGGCTCTGATATTTTTCAGCAGCGCATCAATCTGATCAATGGTGTAGTATTTTTTACAATCGAGCTGAAAACCAAGTGCATCAACACCTTTCATCAGAATATCCAGGGCTTTGGCGTTGGCCTGGGCAATATCGTCAACGACGATATCCTGCCTCACAAGCCAGTTGTTTCCCGAAGCCTTGTTGCCCCTGACAAAGGGAAAATCGCCCGGAAAAGCATTGATCCAAGGGATCTCGCTGAGGTTTTCGGCCCGGTAATAAGGCTTAACGTCAAAACCTTCGGGAGTTTTCCAGATCAGCTTTTTGGTATAATCGGCACCTTTGAGGTCTTTCATCACGACTTCTTCCCATTGCGAGGCGCTTACCTCGGGGAATTCGTTGAATAGCTTATTCGTTTTATGCTCCATGATGTAATGAATTATCGTTGAGGCATGAATTCCAAACCCTTATCATGCCATTTCTGCTGCAAAATTAGCACTTTTTGGCAAAGCATTGTCAAGTTTGCCAAATTATTGTTAAGAAATTCACAATAGAGAAGTGGAAATCAGAGGGATGACGCTTTTTTTAGCTGTCGCACACTTTGTCGCGCAGCGATTTGAAGCCTTCGCCCAGAATCTCATCGGCATTGATGATGGCCACAAAAGCTGTGGGGTCGGCCTGGTGAACACGCTGTTCGAGCACAGGTATTTCATTCCGGTTGAGTACCACATAGAGGATGTTTCGCTCGGCACCGGCAAACATTCCGTTGGCGTGAATCAGGGTGGAACTTCGCTGGATATCGTCGGTTATGGCATTGCTGATTTCCTCGTAGCGATTGGATATGATAAGGGCGACTTTGTCGTGTGTCCACCCTTGAAGCACGGTATCAATGGTTTTACCCATCACAAAGATGGTGATAATGGAATACATCGGTATTTTCCAGTCGAGGAAAACCAGCGAACCCATGATGACAATGATGGTATCTACAGTCATCATCAATTGGCCGAGCGGGCGTCCGGTCCATTTTCCCAGCATCATGGCCATCACATCTGTTCCTCCGCAGGTGGCTTTGGCTTTAAACAGAAATCCGACACCCAGCCCGATGACGGCGCCACCATAAACTGATGAAAGGATCAGATCATCGGGAATTAATGCCATGTCGCCAACCCATAGGCTTATCAAGTCCATAAACAACGAGGTGAGCATAAAACCGGTGAAGGTTTTGATGCCGAACCTCGGTCCCAACACTTTGATTCCTACAAGCGTCAACGGCAAATTGAAAGTCAGCGCCATCATACCCACGGGGGTGCCGAAAGTGTGATGAAGTACGATGCTGATACCATAGATGCCACCCGGAACAATTTTGTGTGGGGTGATAAAAAAGGCGTAGCCCGAAGCAATGAACAGGGCGCCGACCACGATGAGGGCATAGGCTTTGAACCAGGGTCGGGAGAAAGGATCATATCGGACGATAAATGCCATTTTAGTCGGACACTTTGTCTTTCAACGATTTGAAGCCTTCACCCAAAATTTCATTGGCATTGATCACCGTCACAAAAGCTTTTGGGTCAACCTGATGGATATATTCCTGAAGTATGGCCAATTCGCGGCGATTGACCACCGTGAAGATAATGGTTTTCTCGCTGCCGTTATACATCCCCGTACCTTTAATATAGGTGCCACCGCGATTCAGATCGTTGATGATTTTGTCGCGGATATCTTCATACCTCTCGGAGATGATAAAAAGCGTTTTGTCGTAATTGATCCCCTGCAAAATGGTGTCCACCACTTGGCCTGTGATGAAGATGACGATGAGGCTGTAAAGGGGTATTTTCCAGTCTTTGAAAACCAGCAAACTGGCCAGCACAATGGCTGAATCAACATAAATAAGCAACTGACCCACAGGCAATTTGGTGTATTTGCTGATGATCATGGCCACGATGTCGGTTCCGCCTGAAGTGGCTTTTGATTTAAAAATGAGCCCCAGCCCCAGTCCGACAAAAACACCACCAAAAATGGAAGATAGCAGAGGCTCGTCGGGCACCAAAGGCTCGACGCCATAGAGCCATGTCAGGCCGTCAACGAACACGGCTGTCAGCAGGAAACCGGTGACGGTTTTATAGCCAAAACGTGGGCCTAAAACCCTGATTCCTATAATTGTAAGCGGAATGTCCATCGAAAGAGCCGTCAAACCAACCGGGAGGTTAAACATATAATGGATGATGATGGCAATACCATAAACACCACCCGGAACAATTTTGTAGGGCGTGATGAACAACACAAAACCGGCAGCAAGGATGAACGAACCTGTCAGAATCAGGCTGTAGTTGATCAGCCAGCGCTTTGAAAAAAGTTTATCTTTCTGAATAAAAGGCATAAAGATCAAGATTTGCTGCAAAAATAGACGAAATAAACGGTCCGGCATATAAAAAATGGAAGTCGCAAAAAACAACAAAATTTAAGGTTTATCAAGCGAAAACGACCGTAAATACAATAAAAGAAGAAAAACGTGGTTAATGCCAACAAAGCCAAAAACACTTGAAGAATTTTGCACATTGGGTCAATTATTCTGTTAAGCCAACATATATGGCTAAAAATTACTATTTTAGCCGCCTTGAATTGATAGGTACTTATAAGTTGATCAAGTTGTCAATCAGATATTTAGCTATTCTGTTGCTGATCTTGGTGTGTGAAGACGTAGCCTTTTCGCAGCAGGCACCTATTTTTACGCACCACACCCAGACACATGCATTCACCAATCCGGGCTATGCCGGCATGAACGGAGGGATGTGTGTAAACAGCATCATCAGGCAGCAATGGGCGGGTTTTAAAGATATGGAGGGAAACAAAGTGGCTCCCGAAACTTTTCTGATTACGGGCGACATGCCTCTGAAGTTTTTGCACGGCGGGGTTGGCCTTGCCATCGTTCAGGACAAGCTTGGCTTCGAGAAAAATGTGGGTGTTCAATTAGGCTATTCCTGGCATACCGAGATTGGGGCCGCAAACCTGGGCATTGGTACCGCCGTCAATTTTCTGAATCGCACGGTTGATTTTTCCAAGTTCAAACCCCATCAAACCGGCGATCCGCTCATTCCGACCAACGAACTTTCCGACATGCTTTTCGATCTTAACCTTGGCGTCTTTCTCGAAGTGCCGGAGAGTTATTATGTTGGTTTCTCGGTTACCAGCCTGCTCGAATCTAAAGGCAAGGTACTCAGTGAGAGCTCGAGTGCCAGTTTTGTGGGCGACCGTACCCTATACCTCACCGGGGGCTATCATTATGTCCCAGAATGGAATCCGATGTTTGAATTTCAGCCCTCGATCAGTGTGATGAGCAATCTTTCCACCCTTCAAATGAACCTTACCGGCACGGTGATATACAATAAAAAGTTCTGGGGCGGCGTTAATTATCGGCCACAGGAATCGGTAGGACTGATGGTAGGCCTGAGCGTGCTCGACCTGCGTATTGGTTATGCCTACGATGTGAACACCTTGGGGCTGGGCGTTCCGGGCTCACATGAAGTCAGTCTGGGATATTGTTTTAAGATTAATACTGATAAGAACATCCGTACATACAGAAACACCAGATATCTGTAAGAACAAGACGGCAATAAAACGAGAGAAAAGATGTTATTGAAACCAAAACAGTCGAAAACGAATTCAAAACAGTTGAAAACCTATTCATACCACACCATGAAGCACATTCTGTCATTCACAGCAGTCATTCTTCTGCTGGCCGGATGCGGCAATTCCAACACAGGCGAACTCGTTGGGGTGCGGCAGAAATCAAAGCCTTTTTACCAGCCCGATCCTTACGGCATGGTGTTTATCCCACAAGGTAGTTTTACGATGGGAGCCGGTGGCGAAGACATCATCTATGGCCAACTCAACCAGCCCAAGTCAATCTCGGTATCGGCTTTCTTTATGGATGAAACCGAAATCACCAATAACGAATACCGCGAGTTTGTGCATTACGTGAGGGACTCCATCGCTCGCACCCTGCTGGGCGAGGTAAATGCCGATGTTTATCTCATCAGTAAAAATGAGAAAACCGGAGAAGAATACGACCCGCCACACCTGAACTGGAAAGCCAAAATTGATTGGAATAGTAAGGATCAGCAAATACGCGATGCTTTAGAGGCAATGTATCTACCTGATTTAGAGCGTTATTTTCGGCGTAAAGAAATTGATACCCGTAAACTCAATTATGCTTATTACTGGGTTGACCTTCAGGCTGCTGCCAAAAAGGAATTTGACCAAAACAAGCAATACGACTACCGCAATGCAGGCTTAGCCAACCGTCCGCAGGGTCTTACCAACCGCTCGGTTTATGTAAAACGTGAGATGATCAACGTTTATCCCGACACTTTAGCCTGGATACACGACTATGCTTATTCGTTCAACGATCCGCTGACCGAAAAATATTTCTGGCATCCGGCTTACGACCATTATCCTGTGGTGGGAGTCAACTGGAGTCAGGCCAGGGCTTTCTGTGTCTGGCGCACTGAGAAACTCAACAGTTATTTGTTGTCGAAAAAAGGTGAGGTGGCTTTGGCCGAGTTTCGTTTGCCCACCGAAGCCGAATGGGAATGGGCTGCCAGTGGCGGTAATCCGCTTAACCCGTATCCTTGGGGAGGCCCTTACACCCGCAATGATCAGGGCTGTTTCTTAGCCAACTTCAAACCCATGAGGGGTGATTATATCGCCGACGGCGGTCTGCGCACGGTGATAGTGGCTCATTATCCGCCGAACGATTTCGGCCTCTACGACATGGCCGGCAATGTGGCCGAATGGACCAATAGCGCTTTCGACCCTGCCAGCTACAACCTCACCTGGGATATGAACCCCAACTACACTTACAATGCCAGCGAAAACGACCCTCCGGTGATGAAACGCAAGGTTATCCGTGGAGGTTCATGGAAAGATATCGCCTACTACCTGCAAACCACTTCGCGCTCGTATGAATATCAGGATACCGCTAAAAGCTATATCGGTTTCCGTACGATTCAGCCATACCTTGGCCGCAACAAAGGCGATAATCCGTTGAAGGCTTCAAGAGTTTACAGATAATTATTTCGAATTTTCAATTTTCTCACACTTATTACTTATATGAATTTCAACCAGTTTGTCAGAAGCAAGAAGTATAAAAACTTCATGTCGAAAGTTTATGGCATCGGCGCCGCCGTTGTAATTATTGGTGCACTTTTTAAAATCAACCACTACAACTACGCCAATGAGATGCTCATCATTGGTTTAGGAACTGAGGCCCTCATCTTCTTGTTCTCGGCCTTTGAGCCACCACACGTGGAGCCCGACTGGAGTTTGGTTTACCCCCAGCTTGCAGGAATGTATGGCGATAACCCGATTGAACAGGAACTTTCGTCGAAAAAGACAGCTACACAACAATTGGATCAGATGTTTAAGGAGGCGAATATTGAAAAGGAAACTCTTGAACGGTTGGGTCAGGGTCTGAAAAAACTGAGTGAAAATGCCGTTCAGATGGGTCAGCTTAGCAATGCTGTTGTGGCTACCAACGAATATGTTGACAGTATGCGCAGCGCCACCAAGTCGGCCAGCGAACTTTCAGGCTCCTACAAAAAAGCCTCCGAAGTGCTCAGCAAAGACGCCACCGCCTCGGTTGACTACCTTACCAATATGAAATCAGCTTCCGATAATGCTGCCAAGCTTAGCGCAGCCTATGATCAGGCAGCCGGCATCCTGCAAAACGAAGCCCGCTCTACCGAAGAGTTTGCCAATACCGTGAAGATGGCTTCTACCTCGGCAAAACAATTGGCTGATGCTTACAACAAATCAGCCTCGATGATTAAAACCTCAGTAGAAGCGCTCGATTTTGGTTCGGTCGAAAGCGAAGCCTACAACAAACAGTTGCAGCAGATTACCAAAAACATGAGCGCCATCAACAGCATGTATGAGCTTCAGTTGCAAGGAACAGGCAAAGCCGCTGAAACCGCCGACAAGCTGTATAAGACCATGACCGAATATCTCGAAAAAATGAACCAGACGGCCGTCAACACCGGTCAGCTGAACCAGCAACTCAGCGAGCTCAACACCAAAATCAGTGCAATGAACAAGGTTTATGGCAATATGCTCACCGCCATGAATGTGAAACCTTAATCTCATTATTCTAACGATAAGACAACCCATAGCCCATGGCAGGATATAAAGAAACCCCCAGGCAAAAAATGATCGGTATGCTCTATTTAGTGCTTACCGCTCTGCTGGCGCTCAATGTGTCAAAAGACATTTTAGATGCCTTTCTGGTGGTCAACGAAGGAATGACAAGCACCAACGAGCGTTTTTCGAGTAAGGTGGCCGGTGTTTACAGCCGCTTCGAAAGCCAATACAGCATGAATCCCGGCAAAGTTGGCGAATATTGGGAAAAAGCTCAGGAAGTCAGAAAAAAAAGCCGCGAACTGATTGATTATATCGAGAATGTGCAACTTGAAGTGATCGCTCAGTCCGAGAAAAAAAGCCCGGAAGAAGTTAAGCAACTTTATTACTACCCCATTCAGGTTCCCGACCTGATGAATCCCGGCCATATGGTGGAAAAAGGCGTGCTCGACTTAGCCAAAGTACCCACACGCGACAAATACGATGAAGCCACCAATTATATGATTGGCCAGAATAAAAATGGTAAAGCATACGAAATGGCCGGCAAAATAGAAGAATACCGCCAGTTTATTCTAGGAATCGTGGGCCAGCAACATGCCGATAAAATTGGTTTGAATACCAAAGAGGAATACAAAAGCGCCTCCGATACCAGCAAAGACTGGATGTATTACAACTTTTATCATACCATTCTGGCAGCCGATGTCACAATTTTGAACAAGATTATTTCCGAAGTGCAGAGCGCCGAGTTTGATGCCATCAATCGTTTGTACGAGAATATTTCGGAGAAAGACTTCAAGTTTGATAATATTTCGGCCAAGGTCATCCCCAATTCCACCTATATCTTAGCCGGTCAGAACTATGAGGCTCAGGTGTTGGTGGCTGCTTTCGACAGCAAGACACAGTCGGAAGTGAAGATTGTCCGCGGTGCCTCGAGTGTAAACGACGCCAATATTGGCAGTGCACAGGTGATTAAAAGTCAGAATGGTATTGTGAAGCTTCAGTTTCCCGGACAGAATGTTGGCCCTCAGCGCTATGCAGGTATCATCGAAATGCACGACCCTGTGACACAGGATATTATCCGTTATCCTTTTTCAGCCGAATACATTGTGGCGCCTCCTTCGCTCACCGTGGCGCCGCTCAAGATGAACATTCTGTATTCCGGCCTGAAAAATCCCATCTCAATTAGTTCGCCCGGTATTCCCAACGAACAAATTGTTCCTTCAATAAGCAAAGGAAAGATCACACGTGCTGCCAATGGCAATTGGGAAGTGGAAGTGCCCAGCAACGAGCGCACCACAACCATCAGCGCCACGGCCAATGTTGAAGGCAAGAGTCTTCCGCTGGGCAGTTTCGAGTTTAGGGTGAAACGAGTTCCCGATCCTATTGCCAAAATAGCGGACATGACCGACGGCGCTATTGATAAAAGCCGCCTGCTTGCTTCGCGGGCCATCATCCCCGAAATGATTGATTTCGATTTCGAGGGTTTCCATTTCGAGATTGTGTCGTACGAGCTGTCCACCTATCGCGGCACTGAGCTTCAACGTACCGGAACCGTACGCGGCAATGTGTTTAACGATGCAGTGACCAACCTGATTAAAAACGCAAGCCGTGGCCAACGTCTTTATTTTGAACGTATCCAGGCCAAAGGGCCCGATGGAACCATGCGTACACTCAACCCGATCAACTTAGAAATCAATTAACACCATAAGCATAGCCTATCATGAAAAAAATCATCCTCAGCTTGCTGACACTCCTTTTTGCCGTTTGGAGTAGCCTCAGCCTTCAGGCACAGATTACCGACGAGAAACCGTTAGATGGTCTGTTTGCCGACAATGGTATGATTGACAAAGACCCTATCCCTCTGCCATCAATCAGGGTTGCCGATGTAAGTTGGCAAAAAAGGGTTTGGCGCGAGATTGACTTCCGGCAAAAGCTCAATCAGCCGTTTTATTATCCTTTGGAATCGCATAACAACTGGCGCAGCTTCATCAATGTGGTGATGGACGGGCTGAAAGAACGCAAATTCAGGGCCTACGATATCAGTAATACCGATGAGCTGTTGGTGCCAATTACCTATAATGAGATTATTGCCAAACAAACCGATACCAGTTTTGTGCGTGAACGGAGGCCTTATCCGCCCTACGAAGAATATGACACCATGATCATCAGGCAGTTCGACCCTTCAAAAGTGATGCGCCTCCGACTTAAAGAAGACTGGTATTTCGACAAACAGCGCTCCCAACTTATGGTTCGCATCATCGCTTTCTGCCCGGTGATGATTGTCGAGAAAGACGGCAAAGAATACACCCAGCCGCTCTTTTGGGTATCGTATGACCAGTCGCGAAAAGTTTTGGCTAAAGCACAGGTATTCAACCGTCATAACGCCGCCGAACGCCGGACTTATGACGAGATATTTCTGAAAAGGATGTTTGACAGCTATATCTATAAAGAGGAAAATGTGTATGACCGGCGCATCAATCAGTACGCCACGGGATTGGATGCACTTTTGGAATCGGAACGTGTGAAGATGGATATCTTCAACTTCGAACACGACCTCTGGGAATATTAACCGGTTGCCGATCTTGTCAGTATAAGAGAACAAAAAGGCTGCCTTTTTTCAAAGGTGGCCTTTTTCATCATTGAAAAAAGCGGCGTATCTTAGCAGCCTGCCGGCATCAAATGGCCGGAACAAGAGAAAACCCCGCATGATCTGTCTTTTAGACAACAGTATCGAATTTCTGAAAGGAGTCGGTCCAAAAAAAGCTCAGGTGCTTCAGAAAGAGCTAAAGGGGGCCACTTTTGGCGATTTGCTGACTTATTTTCCATTCCGGTATGTGGACAAGAGCAAGATACACAAAGCGGCTGAAATCACTGACGATACCGTGTACTATCAGCTTGTGGGCACGGTGAGCAATCTGAAAGCACACGGAGCGCCACGCACCACACGCATCACTGCCATGCTCAGCGATGAAAGCGGCAGCATCGAGCTGGTTTGGTTCAAGGGGTTAAGCTGGGTGAAGAGTTATTTTCAGTCCGGCCAACGCTATGTTGTTTTCGGCAAAGCTTCGGTTTTCAACAACAAGTTCAATTTTGTTCACCCCGATGTGGAACCTTATAATCCTGCCGACTTCACCATAGGCGAAAGTCTTCAGGGTGTTTACAACACCAGCGAAGCCATGAAAAGCAGCGGCCTGGGCAGCAAACAGATTGCGCGGCTGATTAAAACCATTCTTTTGCAGGTGAAAGGCACTATCCGAGAGGTGCTTCCTCCCGAGATGATCAGGAAACATCAACTTCCCTCACGCGAAGAAGCCCTGTTTAATATTCATCTGCCGCCCGACACCGGCAGTTTGCGACGGGCTATTGACCGCATTAAACGGGAAGAATATTTTTTCTTTCAGTTGCAATTGATGCAAAACAAAATGCGACGCAACGAGCTTGTGCGCGGCCTGCCTTTCGCTAAAGTGGGTGATCTTTTCAACGATTTTTATCACCATCATCTTCCTTTTCCATTAACCAACGCTCAAAAGCGGGTCATTCGCGAAATCCGTGCTGATCTTGGTTCGGGCAGCCAGATGAACCGTCTGCTTCAGGGCGATGTGGGCAGCGGCAAGACCATTGTGGCCCTCATGCTGATGCTTCTGGCTCTTGATAACGGTTATCAGGCTGCGCTGATGGCTCCCACCGAGATTTTGGCCAATCAGCATTTCGAGTCACTCAGGGAACTGCTCAAAGGGATGCCCGTTGACATCCGGCTGCTCACAGGATCAACACGAACAGCTGACCGAAAAGAAATACACTCCGGCCTCAGCGACGGCAGCCTCCAGATCCTGATCGGAACACATGCGCTGATTGAAGATAATGTGGTTTTTCGCTCGCTTGGCCTAGTTGTTATTGATGAACAACATCGCTTTGGAGTGGCTCAGCGCGCCCGTATGTACGAAAAGAGCAGCCGTCCGCCCCATATCTTGGTGATGACAGCCACACCAATCCCGCGCACCCTTGCCATGACGCAATACGGCGACCTCGACTATTCTGTGATTGACGAAATGCCGCCAGGCCGTAAGCCTGTCGAAACACTTCATCTCTATCACGAAAAAAGACTCAGGCTCATTGATTTCATGAAAAAACAAATCGCCCTGGGCCGACAGATTTATATGGTGTATCCGCTCATCAAAGAGTCGGAAAAACTCGACCTGATCAATCTTGAAGAAGGCTATCAGTCGTTGATGCGCGATTTTCCAGAGCCACAATACCATATCAGCATGGTTCACGGGCAAATGAAAGCCGAAGACAAAGATTGGGAAATGCAGCGCTTTGCCCGTGGTTTGTCGCATATTTTGGTAGCTACTACGGTCATCGAAGTTGGGGTGAATGTCCCCAATGCCAGTGTGATGGTGATTGAACATGCCGACCGTTTCGGCCTTTCGCAGCTGCATCAGCTTCGTGGGCGTGTGGGTCGGGGAGCCGAACAATCCTACTGCATCCTGATGACCGATTTCAAACTCAGCGCCGATGCGCGAAAACGTATCAAGACGATGGTAGAAACCAATGACGGCTTTAAGATTGCCGAGGCCGACCTTGAGCTTCGCGGCCCAGGCGACACGGCAGGCACGCGGCAGTCGGGCGCACTCGAGTTCAAACTTGGCAATTTAGCCACAGACGAGAAGCTTATTCGTCAAGCCGTGGCCGACGTTACTGCTTTGCTCGAAAAAG
Organism: Bacteroidales bacterium; assembly: GCA_019454985.1. Lineage (GTDB taxonomy): Bacteria > Bacteroidota > Bacteroidia > Bacteroidales > F082 > JALNZU01. Next base: position 8,013 of record JACFNF010000030.1, on the reverse strand, counting down.
ACCCCCGGCTGCAATTGCCGGAGCACCAACCCACCTTGAAACAATTCGAGAAACTCTTCAAAAAGCAATTTGACTGGAGTATGATTGGCTAAATCATGAAAAACCGGAACTATTTTTTCTGAAAACAAATTTACCGACAATCACTTCCAATCTTGAAATTTCTATATTTTAGCTCTCCTCATCATTGACTTCATACGTTATGCGTCGCTTCTATTTTATTTTACTCCTGTTCATCACCGTTTTTGGCAGCAATGCACAGACTGCTTCCAATCCTTACAATCTGCCGTTAGTCAACAGTATGGAAGCATACAAGGCTTTAGTTTTGGCCGACAGCTCCAACAGCATGATTGATTTAGAAGCATTTATTCCTTCCATTGTGCTTGATATCCGATATGCGGGGAGTCATAATTTTACACGGCAAAAGATTTATACCCATGCACGGGCTTTTGTCCGTAGGCCGGTGGCCAAAGCCTTACTGAAGGTTCAGCAGTCGTTGGACAGCATTGGGCTGGGACTCAAGATTTACGATGCATACCGCCCTTATCAGGCAAGTTTGAAGTTTTTTGAGGTATATCCCGACACCTCATTCGTGGCTGCTCCCTGGCAAGGATCGAGACACAACCGCGGCGCGGCCGTTGACGTGAGCCTGATTGACAAGAAAAGCCGCCTCGAAGTGCAGATGCCCACCAAATTCGATGATTTCAGCGCTGCGGCTGCGCCCGATTACAACAATCTGCCCGATGAGGCTCGACACAACCGGAAACTGCTCATTGACGTCATGAAGAAACACGGCTTCAGCGTTTATCCTACTGAATGGTGGCATTTCGATTTTCAAGGCTGGGAAAAATTCGGACTGCTCGACCTTTCTTTCGAACAACTCGACAGCCTTTTCCGGGCTGAATAAAGTCAACATTCCCCATCTTCAAACCGGTTTTTCGGGATCATTTTACCCGAAAATTACGCAACGACCTTATCTGACAAGGCAATGCGCTTGGTTTGACCCTTTTTGTTAATTTCGCGGCTTGAAATCAGAAATATTGAACGACCTAGCATTGTGTAAAAATGGAGTATAATTTCACGGAAGTCGAAAAAAAATGGCAGAATTACTGGCGCGAGTATAAGGTTTACAAAGTGGACATTGACCACAGCAAACCAAAATATTATGTTCTCGATATGTTTCCTTATCCTTCGGGCGCCGGCCTTCATGTGGGTCATCCGTTGGGGTATATCGCATCGGACATTTTTTCGCGCTACAAACGGTTGAAAGGGTTCAATGTGCTTCATCCGATGGGCTACGATGCCTTTGGACTACCGGCCGAGCAATACGCCATTCAAACCGGAACACATCCGGCCGTGACCACCGACAAAAATATTGAACGCTACCGCGAGCAATTAGATCGGATCGGTTTTTCGTTCGACTGGGATCGGCAGGTGAAAACCTGCGACCCAAACTATTACAAATGGACACAATGGACTTTTATTCGGCTTTTTGAATCGTGGTACAACAAACAAACCCAGCGTGCCGAGCCCATTTCCAATTTGATTGCTCATTTTGAGCAAAACGGCTCCGGCGGCATTGAAGCAGCCGCGCAGGCTCATCCTGCTTTTTCGGCTGACGAATGGAAAAGTATGAACGAGCATCAACGTCAGGAATTGTTGATGCACTATCGTTTAGCATATTTGGCCGACACGGTTGTCAACTGGTGTCCGGCTTTGGGAACAGTTTTGGCCAACGACGAAGTGAGCGAGGGTCTTTCGGTGAGGGGAGGCCACCCTGTTGAACGTAAAACCATGAAAAACTGGCTGCTGCGCATCACAGCATACGCTGACAGACTGCTCGATGGCTTGGAAAAGATTGATTGGAGCGATTCGTTAAAAGATATCCAGCGCAACTGGATTGGCCGTTCGGTGGGAGGCTCCCTGACGTTTGCCTTAGAAGACAACGACCGCACCATCGAAGTGTTCACAACACGTCCTGACACTGTTTTTGGCGCGACTTTCATGGTTTTAGCCCCTGAACATGAGCTCGTCCCACATATCACCACTGAGGCACAAAAAGCTGAAATTGATGACTATATCCTCCGCACCAAAAATCGCTCGGAACGCGAACGTATGTCGGAGGTGAAAAAAGTGAGCGGAGCTTTTACCGGAACCTACGCCATCAATCCCTTCAATGGCGAACGTATTCCCGTATGGATTGCCGATTATGTGTTAATGGGATACGGAACAGGAGCCATCATGGCGGTTCCGGCCCACGACAGCCGCGATTTTGCCTTTGCACGCCATTTCGGGCTTCCCATCGTTCAGGTGATTCAAAAGCCCGGTGAAGCCCTCAGTGATCCGACAGGATGGGGAGAGTCGTACGACTCAAAAGAAGGCATTGCCGTCAATTCGGGCTTCATCAACGGCCTCGAAGTGAAAGAGGCCATCCGGGCTGTGGTAGCCGAAGCCGAAAAACGAGGAATCGGAACAGCCCGCATCAACTATCGCCTGCGCGATGCCAATTTCAGCCGGCAACGTTACTGGGGCGAACCTTTTCCCATCTATTACAAAGACGGGCTTCCATATACCCTCCCCGAAGATCAGCTCCCCTTGGAACTGCCTGCTGTGGATGCCTTTTTGCCAACCGAAAGCGGTGAGGCACCGTTAGCAAGGGCAAAAAACTGGAAGTCGGCTGATGGCTATCCGCTGGAAACCAACACCATGCCCGGCTTTGCCGGCTCGAGCGGCTATTACCTTCGCTATCTCGACCCGCACAATAACGAACGTTATTTTTCGGCAGAAGCCGCCAACTATTGGGGAAATGTTGACCTCTATATGGGTGGCGCCGAACACGCCACCGGCCACCTCATCTATGCCCGTTTCTGGAACATGTTCCTGTTCGATTTGGGAATGGCCGTCGAAGAAGAACCTTTCCGAAAACTTATCAACCAGGGGATGATCCAGGGCCGGTCGAGCTTTGTGTATCGCATTGCCGGAACAAACACCTTTGTCAGCTATCATCTGCGAAAAGACTATGAAGTTCAACCACTGCATGTTGACATCAGCTTAGTGCACAACGACCACCTGAACATTGAAGCCTTTAAACAATGGCAGCCCCAGTTTGCCGATGCCGATTTCATTCTTGAAGACGGCAAATACATTTGCGGCTGGGAAGTTGAAAAGATGTCGAAATCGAAATACAATGTTCAGAATCCCGATGATCTGATCGAAAAATATGGAGCCGACACCCTGCGGCTTTACGAGATGTTTCTGGGGCCTGTGGAACAGTCGAAACCCTGGGATACTCAAGGAATTGAGGGCGTGTTTCGGTTTATTCGTAAGTTCTGGCGACTCTTCCATAACGATCAGAACGGATTTGAGCTGAGCAACGAACCTCCGTCGGAAAAAGAGTTAAAAGTGCTCCACAAAGCAATTCGTAAAATTGAAGATGACATAGTGCGCTTCTCGTTCAACACGGCTGTCTCGGCTTTCATGATTTGCACCAACGAGCTGTCGGATCTCAAATGCAATAAGCGCGCTATTTTGGAGCCATTGACCCTGCTTATCTCGCCCTTTGCCCCACATCTGGCCGAGGAGCTCTGGCATCGCTGTGGACATCAGACGAGCGTGGTGTTGCAGGCGTTTCCCGCCCTCGATGAACGCTGGCTCGTCGAAGACAATTTTGCGTATCCTGTTTCGTTCAATGGAAAAACACGCCTGAAATTAGAGCTCCCCGTTGGGCTTCCTGTGACTGAGCTTGAACAGCGCGTGCTGGCTAGCGAAGAAATACAGAAATGGACCGAAGGCAAAACGATACGCAAAGTGGTGATTGTGCCACAACGCATCATCAACATCGTGTTGGGATGAAACCATCTCACGACAAAGGGATTTCCCAGCTTTGGTTGAAAAAGGTATTGCTTTGCATTTCCTTGTGTTTCATCCTTTTACCCACCTGCTCTTTTGCTCAGGCGCGCAGCTATCATCCCAATCAGGCATTTGGCGAGGACGAATTTCTTCGCTACAGGGTGTATTACAGCTCTTTGATTACCGGTAATGTCACGGCCGGCGAAGCCACGATTGAAGTAAAAACCGCACGGAAACCCATGCATGGCAAAGAGGTCTGGAAAATTACCGGAAGCGGCGTCAGCAAAGGAGCTTTCAATTGGTTTTTTAAGGTGAAAGACCGTTTTGAATCATACGTTGACAAAGAAGCCGTCATCCCTTACCTTTTCGTCAGACGCACACGTGAAGGCGATTATGTGAAGGATGATGATGTTTATTTTTATCATAACCAGAAAATCGCCACCAGCCGTACGGCAACCAAGGCAATCCCTTCCAATATACACGATTTCGTATCGGCTTTGTTTTTCATGCGCACGCTTAACCTCTCCGATTTCGATAGCGACAGCAGTTATTATCTCGACTTTTTTCTCGACGACTCGGTGTATGTGAGCAAGATCAAATATCTTGGAACGGAAGCCATCGAAACAGCGGTCGGCCGATTCCGTTGCCTGAAAATTGCTCCGATGATGGCTACCGGAAACGTTTTTGCAAATGCCTATCCAATGTTTGTCTGGGTTACCGACGACAAAAACCACCTTCCCATCTTAGCTGAATCAAAAGTGATTGTCGGTAGTGTAAAAATGGAACTGATTGCCTATAAAAACCTGCGAAACCTTATGGAATCGCGACTGTATTCAGGCAAAGACCGATGAAAGTAGTCTGTATTATTGTGTTTTTCTGATGATTTATTTCTCTTCTCGGTAAGCTTCAACTTAAAATACCCGTTTGCAACGGAAAAAAATCAATTTATTTCACAATCACCATCTTGCCGGTTTTTGTAGAGTTAGCCGTTTTCAAGCTGAAAAAATAGAGCCCCGGCTGAAGTTTACGAGCTTCCCACAAAAATGTACCTTTTGGTTCGCTAAGCAGCATCTGGAGTACTGCTTTGCCGGTAGTATCGCGAAGCTCAAGCATAGCCTGCGGTTGCTCATCTTCGAATGTATATTCAAAGCTTATCCAATCTTTGGCAGGGTTGGGGTAAACGATCAGCGGATTTTCTGCCGTCAAAGACTGTACCCTGCTTACCGCTGATTTTGAGGCATAAAGGGTATTCCCGTCGAAGCCCAGATTTACTCTTTCGCCGTTGGGCAACGGCTCTAAAGCAAAAGGCGAAGCCGGATCGCCGGCATCAATGGCCGGACTGTGGACATCGTCCGCCAGCCAGGTCTGTGAGAGGGCATCCCAACGGCCTGTAGTTGATTTTAGGCGAAAATCATGAGCATCCATATCGGCAAACAAGGGATCAGTGTGGATACATTGTGAGGTCTGAAAATTGCCACTTCCCAGATTTCCGCTTTGAAACAGCGAATAGGCTACGGACAAGGACGATCCTGCCTCCACATAGAAATCGTTTTTGTTATCCACCGAAGCATTTTCCCAACAGATGGCATTTTTCAGTGATACCTCTGCATCGCCTTCCACAAAAACAGCGTGGCCATAACTCATTTCGGCTCCACTGTTTCCGGCGATAGTGATATTCTCGGCCACTGTTCGGGCATTCAGGCTCGAACGTGGACCATCCACATAGAATGCGCCGCTGCGATAATTATCGGTAGTGCTGTTGCCATAGATCAGCTCATTTTTCATTCTTACATTGGCGCCCTCATCCACAAAAAGCCCGGCGCCACCGGATGGTGCAAAATTGAATGCATAAACATTGCCCGTCAGCTCCACAAAAATCTCATCCGTAAAACCGTCGAAAAGTCCACCGTCAATGATCAGGCCGCCGCCCCAGCCCCAACTTTCGTGGATGGTGTTTTGCCGGAAAATGTTGTTTCTGATAATGCCTTTTCGACCGGCGATATAAGCCCCTGCGCCATGATCGGCGTAAATCCCGTTGTTTTCGATGAGATTCCCCTCGATAAGAAACGGATTTTGAGTAGAGTGGTCGGCCAGAAACAATCCGCCTCCTTTACCACAGCTATTGTTCAAAATGCGGTTGTTCACAATCTCCGAATGAAGATTGGTGCTGATGCCGCCCCCATAGTCATTTGACCCGGTAAGGCCGCTATTTTGCTGTATCGTATTGTTCAATACTTTCAGATTGCCAATGCCGCCATTGCCCCAATCAAAACATGCGATCCCCCGCTGTCCGTTCCGGATCGTAAAACCATTGATTTCAAAGGTGCGATTGATCCCGGAGCCGGCTGTAAAAGCAATGTTGACAACGGCTGAAGTGGCTGTGCCGTCTATCACGGTAACGAATTCGTCAATATTGCGATGGGTGAAATTGGCCGTTTGATATCCGCCCCAAAGGATAAGGCCTTTGTTATCCACAAAATGAATGTTTTCATGGTAAATACCTTGGGCCACTTTGATCGTGTCCTGGTTCTGCGCCGCCTGAATTGCTGCCTGAATATTCGGAAACGGACGGGTTAAGGTTCCATCCGGATTTGGTCCTGTATTACTCTGATCAACGTAAACAATTTGCCCGTTCAGCAAAAAGTGAATCAGAAAAAGAAACAAGCCTGTGGTGAAAAATCGTTTTGTCATCTCAATTGGTTTTTGGTGCGGTTACAGCACAAATTTAGGATATATTTTCCATTTCCTTTTCGCCGAACATAAAGCCTGAAGAAAATCCTTTTTATTTGAACACGGCCATTGGAAATAAAACAGATAACCCGATTTGGGAATTACCCAAACCGGGTTATTTAATCATTGGCCTGACTAAAGTGGCCTGCCAAACGATAGAATGTATTGAGATTATTTCATGAAATGATCGGGGAACTGTTTTGCAAGGCCTTCGGTGAGAATATCAGCAAGGTGCAGCATGTGGTGGAGGGCTTCTTCAAAACCACCGAAAGATTGTGAATAGTTTCCTTTCAAAATGCTGACAGAATAGTCAATGGTGTGAGTGATGTGCATTTCGAGTGCGCCGCCGGTTTCTTTGGCTGTCCAGTTTTTGGGGTTAGCTGCTGAAAGAAAATCGCCAATTTCTTTGGCATTGGCATACCAGTCTTTTACAGCTTTGTCGAGAGCTTCTTTATCGCCGCTCTGTGCCGACTGCAACACGGGAACTGCGCCCTGAATATGTTCGGTGAGCAGCTGAGCTAATTTGTCGCCTGCTTCCTGGCCATAAAAAGGAACAATTGCAGCGCCGATATCTTTTTGGTTTTGCAACAGACGATTCAGTTTGGCTTCGAGTCCTTTAGGATCATTATAAAATGCATCTACGGTAATCAGGGTCCAGTACATATGTGCCGACCAGAGTTCGCGCATGGCCTTATTCAGCTCCTGATATTTCACGGTTTTCTGCAGAGCTCTTAATTCCGAAGAAGCAGCGTTTTTAACTACGGAATGATCCTGATGTTGTGCATTGACTGCGGTTAGTGCCATAAAGAGGGCAATGATGAGGGTTAACTTTTTCATTTTTTTCATTTTTAAGTTTGTGATAGTCGTTTAGAGTGGGTGTAAAACAGAAAGGTTACAAAAAAGTTCAAAAAAATGCACTTAACCCGAAAGTTATTCATTCCAAATGGATCAGCCTGAATCTCAAATTGTAATGGTGATCAATATTTCTGGTACTCGTAGGTTAGCAAAGAGCTTGTTTTTCCATTAGTATCCAGTGTCTCCTCACGCTGTGTCAGTCCGTCTGTATTATAGGTATAGCGGGTTAGTGATATGACTTCGCCTTCCGGTGTTTTTTTTAAGATTGTGGCAAACTTGCCGGTTGACGAATCGTAGCTGTATTCAAAGAAATACATTAATGCGTTTTGCTCGTCAAAAACCCTTTTGTGTGTACGCAAACCGGCTGTATCAAAAACGTTTTCCACGCGCATGATTTGTTTTCCTTCCGGGTCATATTTCACAACCTCGGTGTTAAAGCCATCGTCAACATCGCCCAAATAACGATAAAGGATATGATATGCCACCACATCCAAGGGTTTGAACTTTGTGAAAAGCAATGTTGATTTCTGATGATCAATCTCATAAGTAAATTTCGAATCAATCTTTTCGCCTTCGAAGTTG
>JACFNF010000029.1 GCA_019454985.1 Bacteroidales bacterium | reverse complement strand
CCGTTTTATATTGTTATACAAAACAATACAAAACGGGAAAAAAAGCGGTCCGGACGGGACTCGAACCCGTCTCGTCAAGGTTTCCTTGACGAGGTGACAGGCACGTAAATCACATTATCTTAATCGTTTTTGTTTTCGCTGATCAGCCGTTCGATAGATTTTCTGTTGAGTTTTTTGAGTCTTTTTTCCTCCGTCAATGCTGATTTTTTGCTGTCGAAAGCTTTAAGATAGACCAATTCCCACGGTCCTTTTGAGGCTGTGTACCGGCTTAAGTCGTTGTTGTGTTCCCACAATCTTTTCTCCGGATTAGCAGTGTAGCCCTTGTAAAAGGTGTCAGATGAAGCGGAGAATATGATATAAACGTAATACATGGCACAGAAAAACCCGTTTCATATTGTTGTACAAAACAATACAAAACGGGAAAAAGTGCGGTCCGGACGGGACTCGAACCCGTCTCGTCAAGGTTTCCTTGACGAGGTGACAGGCACGTAAATCACATTATCTTAATCGTTTTTGTTTTCGCTGATCAGCCGTTCGATAGATTTTCTGTTGAGTTTTTTGAGTCTTTTTTCCTCCGTCAATGCTGATTTTTTGCTGTCGAAAGCTTTAAGATAGACCAATTCCCACGGTCCTTTTGAGGCTGTGTACCGGCTTAAGTCGTTGTTGTGTTCCCACAATCTTTTCTCCGGATTAGCAGTGTAGCCCTTGTAAAAGGTGTCAGATGAAGCGGAGAATATGATATAAACGTAATACATGGCACAGAAAAACCCGTTTCATATTGTTGTACAAAACAATACAAAACGGGAAAAAGTGCGGTCCGGACGGGACTCGAACCCGCGACCCCGTGCGTGACAGGCACGTATTCTAACCAACTGAACTACCGAACCAGAAATTGAATGAACGTTGTTAACGTCAAAAGCGTGTGCAAAATTAATAACTTTTTTGTTCCCTGCAACAATCCTATTGTTTTTTTATTCTTTTTGTTCAGGATAATTTCCGTCTAAGTTTAACATGCTGATTCCCTTCTCGATGTTGGCTCCCGATGGATGCTGAAAGACGCGCAGTCCAAACTCGGGAAGAACGGCTAAGATATGGTCGAATACATCACTCTGTATGTTTTCGAAATCGGGCCACGAGAGTTTCTGGCTGAAAAAATACACTTCGATGGGGATTCCGTTTTCCGAGGGCTGCAATTGCCTCACTTGCACAGGCAACTCCTGATGAACTCCCGGGAAGGCCTTTAGATAAGCGGTGAGATACATCCGGAAAACTCCTAGATTGGTTTGACGGCGACCATTGACTAAGGTGCTGGTATCAAGCTTGTTTTCTTCGTTGAACTGCTGAATTTCGGTTTCTTTCTCATGGACATATTGGCTAATGAGATGAAAACGACGAAATTTATTCAGCATGTGCTCATCACAAAACCGAACGCTCTCCATATCGAGGTTCACACTTCGCTTGATCCGTCGGCCACCGGCCTCGGTCATACCCCGCCAGTTGATGAAACTGTCCGACACCAATGCGTATGTGGGGATTGTGGTAATACTTTTATCAAAATTCTGAACCTTCACGGTGGTGAGGGTGATTTCGAGTACATCGCCATCGGCATTGTATTTTGGCATGCTGATCCAGTCACCGATGCGAACCATATCGTTCACCGAAAGTTGCAGACCGCCGACAAAACCTAAGATAGGGTCTTTGAAAACCAACATCAACACTGCCGAAAGTGTTCCCAGTCCGATGACGATATTGCCTAAGTTTTTATCCAAAAGCGTGGCCAGAATCATCAGTGAACCAATGATATAGGCCACCAACTTCAGCACTTGGGCAAGGCCCTTGATGGGTTTGTTGCGCGAGCTGTCTTTGCTAATATAATAATCGTAGAAAGAACTGATTAAAGAACTTATGACCAGCATGGTAACGAAAATAGCATACACATCCACCATTTTCTGTACACTCAGAATAGCTTCCGGAAAGCTGGGTAGGGTGTAGGGGACAAACTTGCTTACGATAAAACTGGGTACATAGTACGAAATACGACTGACGACTTTGTTGTGCAGCAGAATATCATCGAATTTAGTGGCACTGCGGTCTATCAATCGGATCACCGTGCGTTTGATGATAAACCAGGTGATGTAATAAATGATCACCGAAAGAATCAGAAGCCCGACAAAAATGGAGCTTTCTGCTAAAACCAGCGCTTGCTGCTCGGTAAAATGTAAAGAGGTGAAAAGGTCTTGGAAAAATTGAATGAATGGTTCGAACAGCATGCTCTTTGGAAGTTGGGTGAATTAGAGATACTTTATGGCGTCGAGATATTTTTTTCGGATGAAATCAAGTTTTTCAACATCGCTATGTTCGTCGTAGATACGGACAAAGTCGAGGATTCCGCTGGCATCGTACATGGTGGTGAGGGCAGCGTCGAACGAGCTGATGTCAATGTTGTGTTTGATATCCATCGTAATCTTTTCGAAAGTATTCCATTTTAATTTCATTGGAATTTCGATGTAAAACATATTCTTCCAGTTTTGATCGGAATAAATTCCATGAATCATTTTCATAATCTGGAAGTATTTGGTAATGTGTATGATAGAGCAATATTCGGGCACTTTCCGATCGCGCATCAGTTCAATACCTTCTTTTTCGAAAGCGGTAGCCAATGGTGCGGCTTGGTCGTAAGGCAGGTTTTTGATTCTGATCACGCCGGTGGGATTGTTTTGCAGGGTGATATGTCCCGGTGCGCCATCAAATTCAAGGCCTGATGCTTGCCGTGCACTGCGTATGGCACGGATAATTTTGTCATCGTTGTTCACCGATTTAGTCACAAAAAATAAAGCTCGCGGATCAGTGCGATCCGGTACAGTGGTTCCGTTATACCCCGGAAAGGGGAAGAGCGATTCCAAAATCAGGGCATGGCTGTTGGTCAGATATTCAACAGAAGCAAGATTTTCCTTTTTACTGATAGTTCCGATTGATGAAAGAGCCTGATGATCCATGACAGTGTTTTTTTGTGAATGAGTAAATGAGTGAAGGATTGACAGGGCGAATATACAGAAATCTGCATATTTTGTCTATTATTTTTTTTTCAACAGGATAAAAAGCTCTCTCCCTTTTCTGGGTTTGATGCTGTTGTGGCAAATATTGAAGCTGATAAAATGAAAATATGGTTTGAAAATCGACTCATATTCTTCGGCTGAGCCGCCAAAAGGCGGTGAATCCGCCTGAAACTCGTGGTTGAAGAGTAAACCAACAAGCTTACCTCCTGTTCGAAGCAGGCTGTGGGCTTTCGCGGCGTATGCATTACGACGTTCGCGCGGGATACTGCTGAAAAATGTTTGCTCAACCAAAAGGTCATAGCGACCTTGATGTTCAAAAAAATCGTCCTGCAAAAGATTCGATTTTGGGAAAAACGGATGGTATTGCGTGAGTTTTTCCAATGCTGCCTGGCTAAAGTCGAGCGCAAAGGTGTGCCGAAAACCATTTTCATAAAGATAAGCTGCTTCCCAGCCAAAGCCGGCGCCGGGCACTAAAATCCGAAGCTCTTTGTTGGTGAGCTGGTCAAAATATTCTTTCAGCGGCGTGGAAACATAACCGATATTCCATTTGTGATGGCCGGTCTCATATTGTCGTTGCCAATATGCTGGCTGATGGATATTTTTGGGTTCTGAGTTCAACCTCCTGAAAGTTTTACTTTAAAACCTTGTTTGATAAGTATTTGTAATATTTTCTCACGAAAATCACCCTGGATGAGAATTTCGCCATCTTTGGCTGTGCCACCCACGCCGCAAGCCGATTTGAGTTGCTTGCCAAGGGCTTCGAGGTCGTTGTTGCTGCCGACAAAACCACTAATAAGGGTTACTTTTTTGCCAGCACGCTGTTTTTTGTCGAGCATAATGCGCAGATTTTGCCGGTTGTTGGACAGGGTTTCAACTTCCTGCTGACCATCATCGAATACAAAATCGGGATTGGTCGAATAAACAATACCTTCACGTTTGGGTTTCATGAGATGATTTTCATTAGTTCGTCTTTGATTTTATCGCGGGTGTTGGCAATGCTTTCCAACAACGCTTCTGTGGGGTTTAAATCATCGCGGCTTTCCGGGATGATAACATTCAGGCTCAGCGGATCCACCTCTGCAAGCAAATTCTCGTCCATCATCACGGGTTCGCCATCAAGGTTCACCACATCGGCGGCTGAACGTACAAGCTTTACCGTGTGGGCTTTATGAATGGTGACATGCTTTGATTTGTCTATCATCTTTAAAAACAACAAGTTAATGATGATAGGCATTTCGAGTAAAGGTGGTTTTTTTACGATGCACACATCCAAAAGTCCATCGTTGAGGCTGGCATCGGGGGCAATGGTAGTATTGTAACCAAACTGATTGGAATTGGCAAAGCTGATAATCAACGCCTTAGTCCGAATGGTTTTGTTATTGTCTAGCACAAGGGTGTATTCTTCGGGTTTATACCGTTGATAGTGAGCGGCCACAATTTTAAAATAGGAGAAAAACCCGCGGTTTGGATCTTGTGCAAAATGTTTGGCCACCAAAGCATCGAAGCCTACGCCCGCAATGCTGATAAAGACTTCGTGGTTGATTTTCACCGTATCAATCTGAACAACATGCCCTTCGCGAATGACTTGCAAGGCTTTTTCCATGTCAATAGGGATGTTCAGGTGTCGTGCCAGCCCGTTCCCCGAACCGCTGGGCACAATGCCCAGTACGGTCTGACTGTGAATGAGGCAACGGGCCACTTCGTTGATCGTTCCATCGCCTCCAACGGCTACTACAAGATCAAAATTTTCTTTGACTGCTTCATTGGCCAATTCGGTAGCGTGCCCGACATAGTGGGTGAAGTGAATTTCATAGTAGGCATTGCCCTGATCAAAAAAATTCTCAACCAATTTTGGAAAAGATTCCTTGCTGTGTTGTCCGGCAATAGGATTGACAATAAACCTGATTTTTTTTGGATTTGACGCCTCCATCTCAACTTTTTCTAATAGGTTAGTTTATTGTCAATCAGTCGGTTGTTGTATTGTTGACGAATTGCATTGAAACGCTTGTTCATCATTTGCCCTGAGGTCGGATTGGCAGGAAGAAGATTGTTTTTCAACTTGGAATCGGCTTTTAGGTCGTATAACTCACTCACTTTATTTCCCGCGAAGATGGCCAAAGTATCGTTATAGATCAACTGATAGATTCCACTCAAATAATTGATGACAAAAGGCGTTTCGATTGAATCGAAGAGATTTCGACCAAAAGTAACTAAGGTATCGTTACTGCCGGTAAGTGCGGCAATACTGGGCAGAATATCGCTATGCTGAGCAATGACTTTGGTGCGGACTCCTGTGCCCAGTCCCGGAAAATAGAATGCCACAGGAATGCCGTACAATCCCCAGTAATCCATATAAGAGGAGAATTGAGCCTTCTCGGGTGTGTGGTCGGCCGTAATCACAAAGATGGTGTTACGAAACCATTCGGTGTTTTGTGCAGATTCAAAAAATCGCTGCAATGCATGGTCGGTATAGGAGAAGGTGGCTTCCATGTCGTTGGTGGCCTTGGTGAAACGGCCTTTGTAAGCATCGGGCAACTGATAGGGATGGTGCGACGACAAGGTGAAAAGACAGGCGGCAAAAGGCTGCTGAAAAGTGCTCAATTGTTTCGAAAAATATTGCAGATAGGGTTCGTCGAAAATCCCCCAACGTCCATCGAAATCTTGATCATTGCCATATTCATTTCGTCCAAAATAACGATCGAAACCGGCAATGTGCGAAAAATGATCGAAATGCATTGTTCCGTTATTGCCTCCATGGAAGAATGACGTTTGATAACCTTGTCGTTTCAATACGCTTCCAACTCCCATTAACTTGTTGGTAATGTATGGAGTGGCTTGAAACTCACGATCCATTAACGAAGGAATTGAGCTGAGAATACTGGGCAGAGCTTCGTTGGATCGTTTGCCATTGGCAAATCCTTCGAAAGTAATACTGTGATTCAGTAGAGAGTCAAGAAAAGGTGTAAGTCCTTGTTTCTGAGTGTTGTAATAGCCAATATAATCGCGACCAAAACTCTCTAGAATGAAGATGACGATGTTGGGCTTTTTCGGGAGCTGATCCGGATTCAGGTATTGGTTAATCGTGAAATTTTGTTTTACCGGATTAAAGAGTGTTTCAACTTCTGTTTCACTGAAATCAGCGATGCGCTCCAGGTTGGGGTGGCTGATGGTTTGCATGATCGAAAACGGACTGTTGATCAACAAAGGGACATTTCGGCTTTCAGTACGATTGGCAGCATGAATCATGCTGATGGGTTTCATCTGTAAACCACCGCGCCCAAAGACAATCGTTGTTAACATGAAAGCCAAAAAGATCAGAAAATGTGTCAGATACCATCGCAATTGCCTTACCGGTGCAGGATTACGTCCGACAAACCAGCTGCCTAATTTGTACAGCAGCCAGATGATGATCAGGTAAAGCAACAGCATATACCAGAAATCATAGAGGAAGGTCAATATCAATGAACCGGTATTTTCCGACGAATTCCCCAAAAAAGCAAGAACCTCGGAGGTCGTTCTCTTGGCGATATAACGGAAAAATATAATATCTATCAAGTTGAATATTAACGCAAAGCTGTTAATAAGGACAAACAGGTAACGTAACATTTTCTGGTATCCGTTGCTATACCTGAAATGAAAGGGAATGGTGGAAAGCAGGATGAGAGGCAGGTTGGTAATGGCGATGGCAACCAAATCGTAGCGGATACCCCAAAACATCAGTTGTAGCAACTCCCAGAGATGAAGATGACAGAAGTTTTTAAAATTGACAATATAGAAAAGCCATCGAGTAAAGACATAAAGCAACAATACCCCTGTAAGCCGGATGACTAAAAGGGCGGCCTGACTTTGTCGCCTTGGGAACGCCAAATGGAGCTTCGTAAACTGCAAACCCATTTTCATGATCTGTCTGATATCACATAACGGCTGAACCCAGGTTCAGCTCTCAACACAAGAAATCCTTACAGTAATAAGGTGTGTTTTGCATTGGTGAGCAAAATTACGCATTTGACTTATATAAACGCCTGCTGCCTTGGAGCAACAGGCGTTTAAGGTTATTGTTTTTGCAATTTTTAAGGAATAAAGTTTTTTGAGTTCAATAGCTGTTTCAGCAGTTCATTTCAATAATCTTGAGTACGACTTCTGTGGCTTTTACCATGCTTTCCAAGGGAACAAATTCATATTTTCCATGGAAGTTATGCCCGCCGGCAAAGATGTTGGGGCAAGGCAAACCTCTGAAACTGAGCCACGAACCGTCGGTTCCGCCACGAATGGGTTTAATCTTGGGTTCAATGCCAAGCGATTCCATCGCTTTACGGGCTGTTTCAACTATATGGTATTGGGGCTCAACTTTTTCGCGCATATTGTAGTATTGGTCTTTCATCTCTAGGATAAAACTACCGTCGCCATATCTTTCGTTCATGAAATCAACACATTGTTGAAGCATCTTCTTTCTTTGTTCGAACACAGGTCGGCTGTGATCGCGGATGATGTATTGCATCATGGCTTTTTCTACTATTCCCTCCACCTTGATCAAATGGAAAAAACCTTCATAATCCTGCGTAAACTCTGGCCTGTCGAAGACTGGAAGCAGAGCGTTGAATTCCATGGCCATGAGCAAAGCATTTTTCATCTTTCCTTTGGCATAACCCGGATGGATGTTGCGCCCCTGAATGAATACTTTTGCTCCGGCAGCATTGAAATTTTCAAACTCCAACTCCCCAATTTGTCCCCCATCAAGGGTATAAGCCCAGTCGGCGCCAAATTTTTCCACTTCAAACTTGTCCACTCCGCGACCAATTTCCTCGTCAGGCGTGAAGCCTATTTTTACCGGCCCGTGTTTGACCTCGGGATGAGAAACCAGGTATTCAATGGCAGTCATAATTTCGGCAATGCCGGCCTTGTCGTCGGCTCCGAGCAAAGTGGTTCCGTCGGTAACAATCAGTGTCTGACCTACATAAAGATTCATTTCTGGAAAATCGGAAGGCGAGAGCACGATACCTTGCTCCGGATTCAGAACAATGTCTTTGCCATCCCAGTTTTCGACGATCTTTGGATTAACATTTTCGCCCGGCATGTCGGGGCTGGTATCCACATGAGCAATAAAACCGATGACAGGGCCATCTTTTCCATTATTTGCTGGAAGTGTAGCCATTACATAGCCGTTAGAATCCATAGATACATCCTGCAGGCCAAAAGCCCGAAGCTCGTCATATAACATGCGTAAAAGATTGAGTTGTTTGGCGGTGCTGGGGCAGCTATCGGAGTTTTCATCGCTTTGTGTGTCGATGCTGACGTATCTCAGAAAACGGTTTATTACTGAATCTTTCATACCGGATATTTTTTTAAAGTTGTGTTTCTTCTTCGGGTTTTGCCTTCAGGGATTCCCAGATGACGTAGGCACAGATCAAGGCAAACATCAGTAGTCCAAGGACTTCGGCAGAATTTGAGGCAAACCATTCCGCATTCACGAAATTTATTCCGCCAAATTTGAGCATTGCGCTCACCACGCCCATCAAGGCGCCACCGGCGATGAACCCTGAGGCAATGAGCGTTCCACGTTCTTTACGCGCCTGATTGAGTCGGGCATCATTAGAGCGGCTTGTGACATACCAGGCCACGATACCACCTACAAGCAAAGGCGTGTTGAGTTCGATCGGGATAAACATCCCCAGCGCAAAGGCCAGAGCCGGGACGCCAATCATCGTCAGAATAAGCGAAAGAAAAGCACCGGCAGCATAAAGCATCCAGGGTGCGGCCTTGCCCGACATCATGGGTTCGATGACGGCTGCCATGGCATTGGCTTGAGGCGCAACAAGGGCATTCTCGCCGGTGAAACCATAGGTCTCGTTCAAAATCATGATTACACCACCTACCGTAGCCGCCGAAACCAATGTCCCCATAAATTTCCAGGTCTGTTGTTTGTAGGGCGACGACCCAAGCCAATATCCTATTTTGAGGTCGGTGATAAAACCACCGGCCATCGAAAGTGCGGTGCACACCACACCCCCAATGATGAGGGCAGCCACCATGCCGGCAGTGCCAGAGAGTCCCGCCCAAACCAAAACCAACGAGGTGATAATCAGTGTCATCAGCGTCATGCCCGAAACCGGATTGGTGCCCACAATGGCTATGGCGTTGGCCGCAACGGTGGTGAAAAGAAAAGCGATGATCATCACTATGCCCAAGGCAATGAGAGCTTGTGTGAGGTTGTTTACCACGCCAAACATGAAAAAGAGGAAGATGACAAGGGTTGTCACCAAAAGTCCGATCAGGATGATTTTCATTGGAAGATCGCGTTGGGTACGTTTGTCGTTCATGGCAACGGATTGTTTGCCCGAAAGCTCCTTTACAGCTAACCCGAAGGCACTTTTGATGATGCCCGAGGAACGGATGATGCCAATGATACCGGCCATAGCGATACCGCCAATGCCGATATGCCTTACATAATTACGGAAGATTTCTTCGGCCGACATTTGTCCGATCAATGCAGTTACGTTAGCACCAACGGCAATGGTCTGGCCTTCGGCGAAATGGGAAATGATCGGGATGATGACATACCATCCGATAAATGAACCCGCCGTGATGATGGCGGCATATTTCAGCCCGATGATATAGCCTAATCCCATGACAGCAGCGCCCACATTCATTTTGAAGACTATTTTGAATTTGTCGGCTACCATTTGCCCGACCGGGATTACGCGACTGGTGAAAACTTCGGCCCACCAGCCAAAAGTGGCGATGATGAAATCATAAATACCACCGATGAGCCCGGAAATCAGCAATAGTCTGGCCTGATTTCCACCCTTTTCGCCCGAAACCAATACTTCCGTAGTGGCTGTGGCTTCAGGAAAAGGATATTTGCCGTGCATGTCCTGAACAAAATATTTTCTGAATGGGATCAAAAATAAAATACCCAGAAAACCTCCAAGTAGCGACGAAAGGAAAACCTGATAAAAATGGGCTTCCAGATTGAGGATATATAAAGCCGGCAGGGTAAAAATCGCTCCGGCCACAATGACACCCGAGCTGGCACCGATAGACTGAATGATCACGTTCTCGCCCAGTGCGTTTTTCCGTCTGGAAGCAGCCGACAGACCAACGGCAATGATAGCTATGGGAATGGCAGCCTCGAAAACTTGTCCGATTTTTAAACCCAGATAAGCTGCGGCAGCAGAAAAAATGACCGCCATCAGCAAACCTAATAGAACCGAGCGAAGGTTAACTTCGGGGTATGTCTTTTCGGGCGACATTAGCGGCTTGTATTCTTCGCCAGACTTCAGTTCACGATAAGCATTATCGGGTAAACCTTTGATTTCCTGTTCATTCATAAAATAGAGGTTTTGCTAAGATGATGATTCAGTGGCAAACCTGGTAAAACAATACTGGCTTGCCCCTCACAAAAGTAAAGGTTTTTCACCATTTTCAGGAGAACTATACGATTTTCCTAAGGCAAAAAAATGAAAATGGGCGAAAAAAAACAACCTCCAAAAACAGCGCTACAGGTTTTTGGAGGTTGTTTTTTATTTCCGGTGTTCACCGGAAAATTAGTCTAGTTTTTGATGAATTTAATTGTGTCTTTTAATTGACCTTCGCGATAGACCTGCACAAGATATACTCCTTGTAGTAGATCATTCACATCAATCTGCTGCAGCGCTTTTTCAAAAACACCCTCGTGTACAATTCGTCCATTCAGATCGGCAATGCGATAAGAAACCGTGCCATTTGCAAACAGGCGCTCATCTAATTGGATATTGAGTCTTTCTGCAACAGGATTTGGCCAGTTTTTCAATACAAAACCATCTTCTATCTGATTTAACCCGATAATAAGATCAAATTCAACATGCAAAGTGTGGTTTGCTGTGACGGCATTGAAAGTGTAGGACGTAGCATTACCAATACTGTCGCCATCAATCCAGAAAGCCAGAACTTTATAACCTTCAGCAGGAATAAAGGTAAACGTTTTGTTTTCGTTGTAGTTTACCTGAACCTCACCGGCCGGATTCACACTGCCATGCTCACCCGCAGTAGCCGAGATAATAAAGGTGTCAATTGCAAAACTGGCGCTAATGGTATGATTTGTAGTAATATTACTGAAAGTGTATGTCGTAACTGCACCTACGCTTACACCGTCAACGAGTACATCGGCCACATGATATCCGGTGTTGGGAGTGATGATGAAAGTTTTGTTTTCGCCATGGTTCACCGTAACAGTCCCCGAAGGATTGATGTTGCCGTTTGCTCCTGCCGAGGCCGTAATAGTGTATGTGTTGATAGCAAAGCTGACGCTGATGGTGTGGTTGGCCGTAACATTGTTGAATGTGTAATTGACTGGTGCGCCAACCGAGGTTCCGTCAACCATTACTTGATCAATGTGATACCCTGTGTCGGGGGTGAAAGTGAATGTAACATTTTCGCTATGGTTAACCGATACGGCCCCTGAAGGTGCAATGCTTCCGTTGGTTCCTGATGTGGCCGTGATGGTGTATGTGTTGATGGCAAAGCTGGCACTGATGGTATGATTAGCAGTAACGTTGGTGAAAGTATAGCTTGTAACAGCACCTACACTGGCTCCATCAACAAGCACATTGGCAACGTGATAGCCGTTATTGGGTGTGATGGTGAAAGTTTTGCTTTCGCCATGATTCACTGTGACAGCTCCCGAAGGCGAGATGCCTCCGTTTTCGCCTGCTGATGCAGTGATGGTGTAGAATTTTAAAATGAAACTGACGGAAATGGTATGGTTTTCAGTGACGTTACTGAAAGTATAACTATTGACTGCACCAACAGAAACGCCATCCACCAACACGCTGCTTACCTGATAACCGGTATTTGCTGTAAATGTGAAAGTCTGATTTGCTCCATAATTCACCGTAACAGTTCCCGAAGGCGTAATACTTCCGTTGGCTCCTGCTGTGGCCGTAATCGTATAGGTGTTGATGGCAAAACTGGCACTGATGGTGTGGTTGGCCGTAACATTGCTGAAAGTGTAGGTTGCCACCGCACCCACGCTTGCTCCGTCAACGAGTACATCGGCAATATGATATCCGGTGTTGGGAGTAATGGTGAAAGTTTTGTTTTCTCCGTGGTTCACCGTAACGGCTCCCGATGGAGCGATACTTCCGTTGGCTCCTGCTGTGGCCGTAATCGTATAGGTGTTGATGGCAAAACTGGCACTGATGGTGTGGTTGGCCGTAACATTGCTGAAAGTGTAGGTTGCCACCGCACCCACGCTTGCTCCGTCAACGAGTACATCGGCAATATGATATCCGGTGTTGGGGGTAATGGTGAAAGTTTTGTTTTCGCCGTGGTTCACCGTAACGGCTCCCGATGGCGCGATACTTCCGTTGGCTCCTGCTGTGGCCGTAATCGTATAGGTGTTGATGGCAAAACTGGCACTGATGGTGTGGTTGGCCGTAACATTGCTGAAAGTGTAGGTTGCCACCGCACCCACGCTTGCTCCGTCAACGAGTACATCGGCAATATGATATCCGGTGTTGGGGGTAATGGTGAAAGTTTTGTTTTCGCCGTGGTTCACCGTAACAGTTCCCGAAGGCGTAATACTTCCGTTGGCTCCTGCTGTGGCCGTAATCGTATAGGTGTTGATGGCAAAACTGGCACTGATGGTGTGGTTGGCCGTAACATTGCTGAAAGTGTAGGTTGCCACCGCACCCACGCTTGCTCCGTCAACGAGTACATCGGCAATATGATATCCGGTGTTGGGAGTAATGGTGAAGGTTTTGTTTTCGCCGTGGTTCACCGTAACGACTCCCGATGGCGCGATACTTCCGTTGGCTCCTGCGGAGACTGAGATGGTATAGGTGTTGATGGCAAAGTTAGCAGTGATGGTGCGATTTGCTGTAACATTACTGAAGGTATAACTCGTGACAGTGCCAACATTGATGCCGTCAACAAGCACTTCGGCCACATGATATCCGACATCGGGGGTAATAGTGAAGGTTATATTCTCACCATGGTTTACTGTGATAGCTCCCGAAGGTGCAATACTCCCGTTTGCTCCAGCTGTGGCAGTGATCGTATAAGTATTAATGTCAAAACTGGCGCTGATGGTGTGGTTGGTGGTTACGTTACTAAAGGAATAACTCGTTACAGCTCCAACACTGACGCCATCCACAAGGACATCGTCCACATGATATCCGGTATTTGGAGTGATGGTGAAAGTTTTGTTTTCTCCTTGATTCACGGTGACTGCTCCCGAAGGGGATATGCTTCCGTTGGCTCCAGCAGTGGCAGTGATGGTAAAAATGTTAACACCTGAGGCATTCACCCTTCCGTTGGTGTAGGAGATACCTTCGATGGGGAAGATTCCAGCTGTCACTTCGTTTCCGCTGACAAAGATCAGATCGGTGGTGGCTGTACCGCTAAAGTTGCACTTCAGGTCGAAGACTTTGCCGTTTGGAGTATAGCCAGGCCCCATGTCGTAATAGACGATGCTTAACAGATTACCGTTTTGAAAGGCTTGATAATTTGGACCCGTAAATCCGACCTTGTTGGTTAACTCGATAAATTCCAAAACGTTTCTGTCGGTAAGGATTTTAAAAGTGAAGGAGTTTACGTTTTCGGTGAAGTTAAGCATTTCAAATGGAATCAACACTTCACCGGCCGAAGCTGTGATGGTTCCGATCTTTACTTGTGGGGCAACTGCAAAACTTGCAATGATCGTGTGATTGGCCGTCACGTTGTTGAAGGTGTAGGTGGAAACCGTCCCAACGCTCGTGCCATCAACAAGTACATTTGAAATTCTGTATCCGGCATCGGGTGTAATGGTGAAGGTTTGACTGCCCCCGGGATTAATACTGATGTTCCCCGAAGGACTGATGCTTCCTCCGGTGCCTGCCGAAGCAGAAATCGTGTAAGTTGTACCAGTGTTAAAACTCGCACTAATGGTATGATTGGCGCTGATATTGTTGAAAGTATAACTGCTGACCGCCCCGACGCTGGCGCCGTCAACGAGCACATTGGCAATTTGAAATCCTGCATCGGGCGTTATGGTGAAGGTTCTGTTTTCGCCGTGGTTCACCGTGATGGTCCCCGAAGGGTTGATGCTGCCGTTGGCGCCGGACGATGCCGTGATGGTATATGTTTTGACGGAAAAGCTGGCACTGATGGTGTGATTGGCCGTCACATTTGTAAAAGTATAACTGCTGATTGCTCCCACACTCGTTCCGTCCACAAGAACATCCGCCACCTGATAGCCGGCATTGGGCGTAATGGTAAATGTCTTGTTCATGCCTTCAGGAACACTGACATTGCCCGAAGGTGAAATCGAACCGTTGGCACCGGCCGAGGCGTTAATGGTGTAGATATTGCCAACATTGGCAATGACTTCTCCATTCGTAAAAGTGATGTTTTCAACAGGAAATATGCCGGCAGTAACCTCATTGCCTGTTCCAAAAGTAAGTGGAGTGTTAGCAATTCCGCTAAAAGTGAACTTCATGTCGAAGATCTTGCCGTTGGGGGCATAACCTGCTCCTAAGTCATAATACACAATGCTTAAAAGATTGCCATTCTGGTAGGCTTGATAATTTGGTCCGGTAAAACCTGTTTTATTGGTTAGTTCAATGAACTCCAGAACACTGCGATCAGTCACAATCTTAAAAGTAAAGGAGTTAATATTATCCGGAAAATTGAGCATTTCAAATGGAATCAATACAACTCCCGGAGAAGCGGTAACCGTGCCAATGCGAACTTCCGGATTGCCCGCAGGCGCAGCCGGTAAAGCCACCGTAGGATTGATAGTCGGAGTTGCAACAAGACGAACCGTTGCCATCAACAGTACAAGAAATAAAAGACTTAGTCTAAGCATGTGATTAATAATTAGTTAAATCAAACGTAAGAAAAGTTGGTTGTTCTGAGAATCACAGAAACGTAAACTTGGGAGTTATACATTTTTCATTTGCATGAGATAAGTTCGGAGCTGCGTTAAACCGAACATCGCAATTTATGGCGGCAAATCTACATTTTTTCTTTTGAAATAAATCATGATTGTTGCTTTCAAATTGTTAAACTATTCTGAAAAATAACACAATAAGGAGCAAATAGTTTTCCATTTTATCATCACCAACGATTTTTATTTTCTTCATTCGTTTTGATTGGAGATAATGCGTTAAACAGTCAAAATGTTAATTTTGTTGCATGTTCCAAAGGTTTGAAAAAAACATCATTGACAGCGGTCTGGCGCATCTGTCCGACCGCCTTGTCGTGGGTCTGAGCGGTGGTGCCGACTCGGTGGCGCTGGTTCATTTGCTACATCGCGCGGGCTTTATGTTGATTGCAGCTCATTGTAACTTTGGACTGCGTCAAGGCGAATCGGACGAAGATGAAGAATTTGTCAGATCCTTTGCAGCACAACTCAACATCGAGCTGAATGTGAAGCGTTTCGAAACCATGGATTATGCTGCCCGGCATCGGGTTTCGATTCAGGTGGCAGCCCGCGAGTTGCGCTATGCCTGGTTTGAGCAGCTTCGTCAGGAAAAACATTGTCAGGCCGTCGCTGTTGGCCATCATGCCGATGATCAACTTGAGACTTTTTTTATCAACTTGATACGCGGTTCTGGTATTGGTGGGCTAAAAGCTATGCGGGCTAAAAACGGTCACATCATCCGCCCGTTGCTGGATTTCCGGCGCGAAGAGATTGAAACATATCTCCAGCAAAACAACCTTTCCTGGCGGGACGACAGTTCGAATACCGAAACAAAGTACCTTCGTAACCAATTGCGTCATTGGGTATTACCGGCTTTTCAACAGATTGGTTCCGACGTAACGGAGGGAATACTCAACAGTCTGGGCTGGTTGCAGCAGGATGCCGGGCTCTTTGAATATTTCATCCGAATCGAGCGGGAGCGACTTCTCAAGCGAAAAGAAAATGTTTGGGTGATCGAAAAAGCCGGTTGGATGGAGGAAGATTGGGCGGGATCATTGCTTTTCGGTTTGCTTGCACAGTTTGGGTTTAAAGGAGCTCTCATCACTGCGATTCTCCGTGCTATCCCACAGCAAGCCGGAACCCGGTTTTATAGCGCTACCCACTGCATTACCATGGCACGTAACGAACTGAGTATCGAAGAAATATCCTATGTTCAAAGATGCTATTCCGAGCTAATTCAGCCCGAAACTCGTTTGATTTCAAGCCCTTTGCATATCGGGATCGAAGTTTTTGAAAACCACCCGGAGATCATTCTCAAACAGCCTAATTCGATAGCTTTACTTGATTTCGACAGTTTGAAGTTTCCACTGAAAATCAGGTTGTTGAAGAAAGGGGATCGTTTTCAGCCGTTTGGGGTGCAAGGCAGCCGGTTGGTAAGCGACTTTCTGACAGATCTTCATATCTCACGCGTTCAAAAAGAGAAACAATTGTTGCTTGCTGATGCCGAAGATACCGTCCTCTGGATTCCGGGTTTGCGAATCAATGGGCAGTTTGCCATTGGGAAAAAAACAAAAACCATCTGGAAGGCAACTTTGATGGGTTAGGCAAAAAAAACTGCCCGACTTTCGCGATGAAAAGCCGGGCAGTGAACTCTATCTGCTTTTTGTAGATAGTTGCGGGGTTTAAGCCAGTTCGAAAATTTTCATATCTTCTTTAACCGTCTTAATCGTCTGAATGCCAAACTGTTCCTGAACGGTCTTCAATAGATTGGGTGTGAGGAAAGCTGGCAGGGTAGGCCCGATATGGGTGTTGCGAATGCCGAGATAGAGTAGGGCAAGGTGAACGATGATGGCTTTTTGTTCGTACCAGGCAATGTTGAACACAATGGGCAACTGGTTGATATCCTCTAAGTTAAGTATTTCTTTGAGCTTTAATGCCACAAAAGCCCACGAATAGCTGTCGTTGCACTGTCCGGCATCTAAAACCCTCGGAATGCCGTTGATATCGCCCAGATTGAGCTTGTTGTAACGATATTTGGCACATCCCGAAGTCAGGATAACGGTATCTTTCGGCAGTTGTTTGGCAAACTCGGTGTAATACTCGCGGCTCTTGGCACGGGCATCACAACCCGACATCACCACCATTTTCCTGATGGCGCCACTGTTGACGGCTTCTAAAATCTTGTCGGCTAAGGCCAGCACCTGATTGTGGGCAAATCCTATCGTAATTTCGCCACTTTCTATCTCGGCAGGGGGCGGACAAGTTTTGGCCAAAGCAATGATCTCGCTAAAATCTTTTTGTCCGTTCGGCAATCGCTTGTCAATATGCTTCCATTCGGGCATTCCGGCAGCCCCTGTTGTGAAGATACGGTGGTTGTAAGTGGTAGTTTTGCGCGGGGGAACCAGACAGTTGGTTGTAAATAAGACCGGACCGTTAAAATGTTCAAATTCATCTAATTGACGATGCCACGCATTGCCATAATTACCCACAAGATGGCTGTATTTTTTCAGTTCGGGATATGCATTGGCCGGCAACATTTCCGAGTGGGTATAAAGGTCAACGCCGCTGCCTTCGGTTTGAATGAGCAGTTGTTCTAAGTCTTTCAGGTCGTGACCGCTGATGAGGATACCGGGTCTTTTGCCAACGCCGATTTTTACTTTGGTGATTTCCGGATTGCCATAAGTAGAAGTATTGGCTTTATCCAACAATGCCATTGCCTTCACGCCGTGCTCACCCGTACGTAGCAACCACGCAAAAGCATCGTCCAGTGTAATGGGTCGCCCAATCATCACCAGGCTCTCTTCAACAAAACGGTAAAGTGCATCGTCTTCATGACCCAGGTTGAACGCATGCTCAATATAGGCGGCTAAGCCACGCAAACCATATAATACATATTGTTTCAGGCCGCAAATGTCGGCATCGGCGTCAAAAGCGGTAACCGGGACTTCCTTCGATTTCTCGGGATAATCTTCAGCATTGCCCGACCAGTGCACCGAATCATGGCTTTCGGCAATCTTCACCTTGGACTTCAACGCATCGCGATAGGCAAAAGTTTTGGTGATGGCTGCATTGAGCGCAGCATCATCGAAGTTGGCATTGGTGATGGTCATAAACAGACAGTCAATGATATGTCTGCTTTCGGCACGGGTTTCAATGCCCTGCTCACGTGCGGCAAGAGTGAGATGCGAAAGCCCCTGGCAGGCAAATACTAATAAATCCTGAATGTTGGAGGTTTCAACAGTCTTACCGCAAACTCCCTTCGTTGTACAGCCGGTGTTCCGGACTGTTTCCTGACATTGGTTACAAAACATAAATTAGATTTTTATTTAATTGTTTAAAGCATTGATACACAGCCTGTTATAGCCTTTTTGAAGTCTAAAAAGAAACATATTCAGGTCGGAGAAAGACCTGAACGAGTTTCTGAATATTGGAACTCGTATTTAAAAATATAGATATAATCATATATAAAAAATTCAATATTAAAAGTCAACCCATTTAAAGAAAAAATTCGCTGCAAAATTAGATGATTTACTGCTTGGTAAAACGTTTTTGTCTAAATTATACCAAGTCTAAATAACAGAAAAACAGATTATTAAACTCAATTTTTATTGGATCAATAATATAAGTATTAGGATGCTTGTTTAGCGTTTGACAATCAATAAAATACATAAATAATTCACTATTTAGAAACATAGAAAAAGTAACGCAAAGCCATATTGATTCAGGCTTTGGTATCAACATTAACTCAATAATTCATTCCAAAAAAACGATGCTTTTTTTGGAAATTTTAATTTCTCCATTAATTTTGTGGCACGAATTTTAAAAACGGGGCACTATGGCTTTGGCACGTTTCGGAGTTAGTCTTGAAGAAGAAGTCCTACGCGCACTCGATCATTTCGTGATCGAGAATAGTTTCCCCAATCGCTCGCGCGCTATCCGCCACTTGATCGAGAAAAACCTGGTTGAAGAAAAGTGGCAAAGCAATGAATTGGTTGCCGGTGCTGTCGTTTTGCTTTACGACCATCACAAAGGCGATGTAACCAACAAAGCAAATCATCTGCAACATCACTATGCCGATGTAATTCTATCATCGCAGCATTTTCATTTGAGCCACGATAACTGTATGGAAATCATTGCTGTAAAAGGTCATGCGGCACGACTAACCGAGCTTTCCGACAAACTGATCGGGCTGAAAGGGGTCATTCACGGACAATTAATCATGAGTAAAACCGAATAATTTTTTTATCATATTCGTAACACGTTTTAAAAAAAAGTAACATCAATTATTATGAATCTGAAATGTTTTTTACTTTTTGCATGGGTTATTTCACTTGCTTCCTCTCTTTCAGCGCAGCAGCCAGCCACCGATACACTCAACCTGCATGAAGTGGTCGTAACTACCTCGAAAACCCCTCAATCGCTTAGCCATCTGACGCAAAAAATGGATGTCATTGATGCCCGTGAGATGGAATTCATGATATCGGGCAACCGTAATTTGAGCGAACTGATGCTGTATAAACCCGGTGCATTTGTGAGTGCACTTTCGCGCAATGATGCCAATTGGGGCTCTTATGGGGGAATAGGACCAAAATACAGTACTTATATGTTGCAAGGCTTACCTATTGATGCTTTTGTTGATCCAATGGTGCTCGATTTGAATGCCTTTGAACGCGTGGAGGTACAACGCGGGCCTGCATCGGTGTTGTATCCAAACTATCTTTCGCAGGATTTTGCCGGGAATCAGAGCCCTCTGGCCGGTACGGTAAACTTCATCCTGAGAGATCGCACTGATCAGCCGTTGACCTCAGTTTCGGCTGCCTATGGTTCGTATAATACATTGAATGGAAGCGCATTCCACGAAAACCAAATCGGGAATTTGCATCTGATGGGCAGCCTGAATATCGAAAAATCGGATTATACTGATTATGGAAGCCCTGGTTCCTGGTTAAATATGATTGATAATCCCGAATACCAGAAAACTAAGCTTTTTGTTGGCGGTACCTGGCATCTGAACCCGGAGAAAAACCAAAAGATTGATTTTTTTGCCAATCAAACCTGGCATAGCGGCGATGCAGGCCGGCCAAATCGTGGTTTTAAACATGCCTATTCTTTGCTCCACTTCGGTTATTCCGGCGATATTACCGATAAACTTGGTATGGGGCTCAAACTTGGTTATCGCAATTACAAACGTTCGTCGGAAGAAGATAACTTTCATCTGAACGATCTTTCCCTGCGCGAAACCGATGATGTGAACCAATCTATCCTTCCAGTTGACCTCTATTTAACCTATAAATCGGGAAAAATCAGCCGTTTTATCGTAGGGGGAGAATTTCAGCTTGCCAACTACAACACTAATGCTTTGCCGGTGAATGGCGTCGAGACAACAGGCAATGATGCACAGGTTTCGCAGTTTGGCATTTATGCCCAGGAAGAGTTGACTTTTGGAAAAACCGTGCTGAGAGGCGGACTGAAATATGTGACTGTGAACAATGATATTGCCCTGTTGGGTGGCTCGGCTCCGGTGGATAAAAAGCGCAGCTGGGATGTTGTGCTCTGGAACGCCGGAATGAAATACAATGCAAACGAAAATTTCAGCCCGTTTCTGAATGTCGGTACAAGTTTCATGGCTCCCGGACTTAAATCGGTCGGAGGGACTGTCGCTCCCGGTGATACGCTCACAAGCGGCCAGTTACCCAACCCCGATCTGAAACCTGAAAAGGGAACAGGTTTAGATTTTGGTTTCGACTATCGGATCAATCCGGCAACAATTTTCACTGCCCGATATTTCTATTACGGCATTGATGATGCCATTGTTGAAAACAGTGTACGTAACAACGGCACCACTTCGCAGTCAAAGTCGGTGAATGCCGGAAAAACCATTGCCAAAGGCTTCGAGATGGAGTTGAAACAACGTATTGGCGGGTCGTTGCAGTGGTTTGCCAATTACACCTTTTTCCAGACTGAGGTAGCAAATCGTTTCGATCCGGATCAGGATGGCTCAAACCTGCCGTTTGTTCCCGATCAGGTGGCTAACTTTGGTTTGACTGCCTGGCTGCCCTGGCAAATCACGGTGAGCCCATATATTCATTTGGCCGGCAGAATCTACGATAGTTCATCCAAATCGGGCAGAAGACTATATAGTTCTTTTGAGCTCTTAAACCTGGATATTCACAAAAAAATTAGCTTGTCCGACAAAACATCACTTGTTGCCTTTGTCAGGTTCTACAACCTTACGAACAACCGTTTCGAGATGCCCTGGCAGTTTCAGGATCCGGGATTCTCGATGATGGCGGGCGTCAAAGCCACTTTTTAAACCTTAGATATGAAAAAAATATTGCCGGTCGGTCTTTCATTGTTGATGCTTGTGTTGACAGCTTGTGTCCGGCATGAGAGTTCGACCGGCAAGTTTGACGAACCGATTCAGGTGGTTGATTTTAGAGGGAAAACACTTCGCCTTCAACGTCCGGCCACCCGTATTGTCTGCCTGATCGAAAGCGCTATGTCAGGACTTTATATGCTTGGCGCCGAAAACCGTGTGATCGGTGTTTCATCGGCAGTATATTATGAAAGTGCAGCCCCACATTATGCTGTTTTAGATCAAAGAATCAAAAACAGGGAGTTGCCTGCACCGGGCAATTGGGATTTTGTGGATATTGAAAGTTTAGTGGCTTTACAACCCGATTTGGTGTTGATCTGGGCTTCGCAGACAGAAGCCATTGAAGCCATCGAAGCACATGATATTCCGGTTTATGGCATTTTTTTGAAAAGTTTTGAGGATGTTTTCAAAGAAATGGCTGATTTTGGTTTGCTGACCGATTGCCGGCCACGTGCCGATTCGCTCATTGGTTTTGCCAGACAGGAAGTTCAGAGTCTCGCAAAAAACCACCTTTCTTCTCCGAGGCGATCCGTCTATTTCGTCTGGCCACAGTCGGTGCTCGAAACATCGGGAACGAACAGCACAGTGAATGAATTAATTGAATTGGCCGGGGCAAAAAACAGTTGTGCCCTGCTACAGGAACATGTTGTCGTGAACAAGGAAATGCTTTTTGAATGGCAGCCCGATCTGATCGTTTTTTGGAATAATCCGTCAAAACAACCTGTCCCACTTTTAATTGAATCGGGGCTGGAAGCCTTGAAAGCGGTGAAGAATAATCAGATCTATGAATTGCCACCCGTTTTTTGGTGTGATTTGTGGACATTAAAATTCATCCATGCAGCCCGTCTTCTTGCCAAATGGTGTTATCCGGAAGAATTTTCGCAACTTGACCTTGTGTCTGATCAGCATCGCCTGATACAAAAGTTGTACGGCAGTAAGGCCGAACGTTTATTGTTGCCGTCTGAGCAGGCTAAAAAAAATATACCATGATGAAAACCCGCAATGTCATAACATTGATTTATGTGCTGGCTTTGCCGATCATCGTGCTGTCGCTTTTTGTCGGGCCAACGCAGTCAGCAGGCTTAGGTGCATGGATGGATGCGTTGTGGGGCCGTGGAACCAATACAGATCTTGTTTTCACCGTGATTTATCAGATCAGGTTGCCGAGGGTATTACTAACTTTTTTGGTTGGCGGGGCTTTAGCTGTTTCGGGTTGCAGCATTCAGGCCGTTTTCAGAAATCCGCTTACTGATCCTTATATCCTGGGGCTTTCGTCGGGGGCGGCTTTTGGTGCAGCATTGGCATTGGCCACCGCGTGGCTGCCCGTACAGCTCTCAGCCTTTGTGTTTGGCTTAACCGCAGTAGGAATGAGTTTTTTCATGGCGCGAAAAAACAATACTGTGGCCATTGTGTCACTCATTCTTTCAGGGATCATCGTTTCCGGAATTTTTACTTCGCTTCTTGCCATTGTGCAGTATTTCAGCGATCCTTTTCGTTTGCAATCCATTGTCCACTGGACGATGGGCAATCTGCACCTGGCCAGTGCGACTAAACTCAAGATGGCGGTTTTTCCTTTGCTGTTAGGCAGTGCAACGATTTTTGTGTACCGCTGGCGGATGAACCTGATTGCCCTTGGCGATGACGAAGCACGAAGCTCAGGCATACACCCCGGGCGCGACAAAGCTATCTTGCTCATTGCAGCCACCTTAGCCAGTTCATCGGCCGTGGCAGTGGCCGGCATCATAGGCCTTTACGGATTGATTGTGCCACATATTGTGCGGATGTTCAGCGGCCCTGATAACCGGCAGGCTGTACCGCTGAATTTTGTTTTTGGTGGCACATTCTTGCTGTTGATTGACGACCTTTCGCGTTCATTTGCCGGGCTTGAGATACCGATTGGGGTGTTTACCATGCTTTTGGGTGGGCCGGTATTTATTTACCTGATGAAAAAAAATAATATCGGATGGAACGATTGACGCCTGCCTTTAACGTTGAGAACCTTTCGTTTTCGTATCGGGAAGCGCTGGTTTTGAGTGATGTGCAGATTGAAATTGCACAGGGGAAACTTCTTTTTATACTTGGACGTAATGGCAGCGGAAAATCCACCTTTTTACGACTTCTGGCGGGCTTGCTGCCCTGTAGGGTAGGGGTAATCCAGGTTTTCGGACGCGATCTGAAAGATATTCCCATGGCGAAACGTGCCAAAATGTTCGGCTTCCTCAATCAACAGCATCAGGCAGTTTTCCCTTTTACAGTGGAAGATGTGGTGCTGACAGGGCGCGCATCATATGCCGGTTTCTCTCCGAAAAAAGCTGACTTTGAGGTAGTCAGGGAAACCCTTGAGAAAATGGAGATCGGCTATTTGCGAAACCGGATCTATTCCGAACTCTCAGGAGGCGAGCAACAATTGGTGATGCTTGCTCGTGTGTTGGCTCAGCAACCGCGGATTCTCCTGCTCGATGAGCCAACATCCCAACTTGATTTTCATCACCAATCGTATCTTTTTTCATTGCTCAGAACTTTTGCCAATGCAGGCCTTACTGTGGTTTCGGTTTTGCACGACCCCAATCTGGCATTTCTTTTTGGGGATGACTTTCTTTTTGTGAAAGAAGGGACGATTTTTCGCCCTCCGAACGGCATTGAGCCATGGGATGCCGGTTTTTTGAACGAGATTTACCCATGTGAATTTCAGTCAGTTCCGTTTAACGACAGGGCTGTTGTATTTCCGAAAATTACATTATAGCTGACTCAATGCCTTATCGCGAAATCATAGCATCAGCTTACGACCTTGGGGTAGAGGAGGAGATGGCGCGCCTAGACAGCAGCCCATTGTGCGAAGCTGAACATCGGTTGATGCTCGATCTTTTGGACGAGTATGTGCCGCAGGGGGCTACGGTCTTTGATATTGGTTCAGGTCCCGGCCGTTATGCCGAATATTTGCTCAAACGTCATTGCCATCTGGGCTTGGTTGACCTTTCCGTCAAATCGTTAGATGTGTTTGCCCAACGGATTGGTTGTTTTGCCAAAGAACGGTTAATGTTCAGCAAGGTGTCATGTGCCAGCAGTTTGGACTGGATCCCATCGCAGACAGCGGATGCTGTGCTGATGATGGGACCGCTATACCACCTGACCAACGCCCGACAGCGCAACCAAGCCCTTGCACATGCCATGCGTATCCTAAAACCCGGTGGAAAAATGATAGCTGTTTTTTTAAGCCCTTTTCCCTTGCTGCTGAACGAGAAATCTCAAGGTCATACTCCTCTCTTTACCGAATGTTGTGCTCATCATCCCGGCCATCAGGATGAAATGGTCACCCATGTCGTTTTTCAGGGGTACAATGTGCCGCAATACCGTTGCTGGCCTTATTTTGCTGAAAAACTGCTTATTGACAGCGGTTTCGAAACCATTTGTGTCAAAAATATCGAAGGGGTGGCTTCGTTGTACAGCAGCGAAAGGCTGAAGAATTTTGCGCTTCCCGATCAGAAAAAACTTCTCTATCTGACTTTGAGTGCCACAGCTTCCGATGAACAGATGCTGGGCCTCACCCATCAATTTGTGATTGTGGCACGGACTCCTCAAAAGGAAATGATCAAAAATCAGTGAAAGCCACTGTTTCAATGATTTGGAACAGTGGCTTTATTAAACCGTATGAACCTCTTTTAGGCGATAGGGAAGCGGTTTTACCTGATGCCCAAAATGCAATGGGGTTTTATTTTTTATCGTCCTCTTGATCAGCGGATTGGCTGAAATATCGGTAAACTTTTCGTCCGCCGTAGGCAGCGCCAAGTGTAATCAGGATTCCGATGCCGCTACCAATGGGTGCTGATCCGCCCACAGGGCCGCCACCCGAACTGGGATCGCCCGGAGGATTAGGAGGTCCCTGAGACAAAAGCTGAGACGAAACAACGATAAAAATAATCAGCAAAAGGGTTTTGAAATATCTCGTTTTCATGGCAGTCGGGATTAACGGATGAATACTTTTGTAACAAATACCTGTTTTTGCGTGCTTAATCTGACGAGCACCACACCGGAAGCTTTTGTTTCGATATGTTGGCTGATCGCTAAGGTGATGGCACGGCTTTCGATGAGTCGTCCAGCCGGGTCAAGTACTTCGAGCAGTGCTTGTTGTCCTGACAAAGACGCATCATTTACAAACAGGGAATGACCATCGCTCCATATAGGTGAAGAGGCCTGATGAATGTCGTCTAATCCCGTGATCCTGCTCAGGTGAAGCCTGAAACGTTGTGGGTCAGCATTTTCGCTATGACTGAACTGATAAACGGAGCTTTCGCGCAGATTGGTCATGTTTCCCGTAAATTGATCTTCGAGGAAGAAGCCTACCGTTGGTTCAAAGCTTTCGGTTCCCGTAAATTGAAGTGTGACTTCGGTGTCTTTTTTGAGCTCAAAACCCAAAGGAATCATCAGTGGTTCCGTAGTGAAAGGTAAATGGTTGATGGATAAAGGACGATTGTCGTCCACAGTGGTATAAATCTGCGGGGTTCCGTCGGCACCAAAAAGCTTGTCAACGTCGGCTTCGTCGAGGCCACTTTGGCCGTTGGGGCTGAAACAAATGGCAATCTCATCGCTGAAACCGTTCCCTTCGGCCTTCACGCGGAGCAGGTCGGCCGTGGCTTGTCCTTCTTTAAAGAAATGTTGGCTGCTGTGAACCCTCACATTGTTGTTCATGGCAAGCACAGGTGAAGGAGCGTTGGATTTTACGAAAAACGACTGCCCGAGAGGAATATATCTTGTTCCGCCGTTCACACCAATGTGGCCGCCATAAGTGGCATATTGGTTGGCCACCGGATCCCAAATCCAGATGGCATCGCGGATATTGCTCTTTGTCCAGCCTTCGGTAGCATCCCAGTCAATGGCCGAAGGATAGGGGTTTGGAACCAAAGCAAAATGGTCGGCAGCCGAAAGTGGCGTAGAGGCGTTGAAACTGCCGTTGTTGAGCTTTCCGGCGAAGCTGTAGGTCGTAGAAGGATTGGGATAGTAAATCATATAGCCTTGGTCAACCGGGAGAGGGGTCGTGGTGGAGGTTCCCATGCTCGTCCAGCTCTGGGTGGGACCATCAAAACGATAGAGGTAAGAGCCGAGAAACTGTCCGGTGGTAACGGGAGCATTGAGCGGAACCGAAACAAGGTGATAATCGTAGGCCGTGAGTACTGTGTTACCGGTGAGATAGCGTTTCACTGTGGCATCCACATCAGCAGTGTGATGTAAAAGCGAACCGCTGCCACTGCCATCGGAATCAATGACCAGACTGTTGCTGCCGTTAGGGTTCAATAGACGGCCGCCGACTGTCAGCGCCCCTTTGATGGTGAGATTGCTACCAGATCTAAGAATCAGGTTCCCCACTTCTGATGTGCCAGTGAGCACTGGATGGTTTGTGCTTGTCGCAACAACGGCCGAGGCTGTGGCAATAGGAAGGCTCATATCCCAGTTGGCTTCATTGTTCCAGTTGGCATCGGCAGCACCGGTGAATACCGTCCCATGTGCGCCGATATTGGTAAAATAGTCGGTGGGTTTAATGATCCATTCCGAATTTTCGGGGCTTGTTCCAAACGAGCCGAGATAATTGGTGTTGCCGGTATTAACGGTCAGTTTCCTGATCAGGGTTTTATCTTTGGTGGCATTGTTGACGCCACCTACTGCCCAACCATCTCCCGGGTCTGTGCCGATCTGACCGAAAACATCGGTGCGCACACCGTTATAAAGCACTTCAAGCGCATCGTCGCCATTGTAAAAAGTAACGGTTGATATATAATCGGCACTGTTTTTCAGTTCAGCTTGAGCATTTTCATTGGCAATCACAATCACTTCGCCTGGGTTTAAGCTGCCGGCCGGTCCGGTAAAAGTATTATTCGCAGTCCCACTTCCATTTGCATAGAGTTTGATGGTAAGTTTGCTCAGGTCAATGGGGGTTGCGCCTTTATTGACAATTTCGATGGCTTTGTTGTTACTTGAGCCTTCGATATATTCGCTGATGAAGACCTTTGCAATTTCGGGTTCAGGATTCAGGGTGTGGAGATTAGCCGCGCCAAAAGTGCTGCCGCTGAAGGTGGGCATCACTGCAAAGCTGAAATTACTGTTGGCTGTGGCCTGTGCACCAATGGTATGCCCAAGGGTTGCGGATGGGGCAATGTTGGCCGTTACGAACAGATAAACTGTTCCGGGGTTGAGCACCCGGGCAAGGCTGCCAAAAATCAGACTCTCGCCATGGCCGGTGGCCGAGCTGAGTTCGGCCAGTTGGGTGTCGCCTCCAAAAGCGTTATCGGCCGAAAGCCAAAGTTTAAATCCATTGACAGGAATATCGGCGGAGGTATAGGTACCGGAAGTGGATATCTCAACTTGATTAAGCGTTACAGACTGATATTGAACATTTATTCCGATTCGGTAAAGCACGTTGTTACTACTGTTGACGGTAAAGTTCGACGAGGAAGGGTCGATGCCGGTGAGTGTCACAACCGGGTCGGGAGAGATGGTGCTTGCCGTGGTCTGAGGCACAGTTCCGTTGGTTTTGTAATTGATGGAAGAGCCGGATCCATTATAGGGATATATCTTGAAATAGTAGGTAGTTCCTTGCGTGAGTCCGGTGAACTGATGCATTTCAATGTCTTTCTGCACGTTTTTGACTAGGCTTCCATCTGCCACCGGGCTGCCGTCAACCGGTGCGGTGATGTTGTCGAAACCAGTAGTATTGCCTTTGATGAGGTAAGCATCGGCAGGCGGTACGGCATCGTACCAGGCAAGCGTAACGGAAGTGGTTGTGTTGGCGCTGGCGGTGAAATTTGTCGGATGATTGGTGGGTTCGTCCACAGTGGTGGTTACCGCTCCCGAAAGACTGACACTTTTGTTGTCAGCCCCGACAGAAGTGATCTCAATGTTGGTGTTGTATGTCCCGGCTTCCAGACCACTCTCCATACGAACCCATACAGTAGTGGCATTCACCGTGCCGCCCGAAGGCGTAAGCGAAAGCGTTCGGGAATAGGTGCCGTTTTCGGCAAGCGACATCTCAAAATATTCGTCAACGCTCAACTCAATATTGCCTGTTAAAAGGCTGCCGCTCACACTCACCGACTGCGCTGCCGAAGGCCCGGTGCCTCCGATATAGGTGAATCCGTTTAACGAAGCAGGCGATACATTGACCTGTGGTGAGCCCCCACCTGTGCCCACAATATCAGTCCAAAGCGTTGAAACCCGGATGCCGTCAATCAATACCGTTGCTGCATTACTGGCACTACCCTGTCGGAGGCAAACTGCTGCAACATTTGATAAATCAGTTGTTGTGCTTAAAGTATTGGTTAACCAGCC
>JACFNF010000074.1 GCA_019454985.1 Bacteroidales bacterium | reverse complement strand
ATGAACGACCGGCGCGATGCCGCAGGAAATTTGCTGCCGGATGCGGAAAGATTGACAAAAATAGGTAAATTTGTACGCTCCACTTCGCTGGATGACATTCCGCAGCTCATCAACGTGCTGAAAGGGGATATGAGTCTGATTGGGCCGAGGCCGTTGTTGGTGCAATATCTGCCGCTTTACAGCCCGGAGCAAAAGCGCCGCCATGAAGTGCGCCCCGGCATCACAGGATGGGCACAAGTAAATGGTCGAAATGCCATTA
Organism: Bacteroidales bacterium; assembly: GCA_019454985.1. Taxonomy (GTDB): domain Bacteria; phylum Bacteroidota; class Bacteroidia; order Bacteroidales; family F082; genus JALNZU01. The sequence continues at coordinate 2,867 of JACFNF010000074.1, read as the reverse complement.
GTTGGAAAGAAAAGTTTGAGTATGATGTTTGATATGTGGATAATTTTTCTTTTGCTCCTGACTTTAAAATACTTTTACTGACTGTTAAAAAAGTGTTTGTAAGAAAGGGTATCTCGCAGGAGAGACTGGTAGCTATGGAATTTGTTAAAGGAACAAACAACATTTAATTATGAAAAAAATTGCTGTCTTTGGAGCGGGTGGCTTTGGACGTGAAGTGCACATGCTTATTCAACAAATTAATTCTAAGGTTTTAAACTGGGAATTTCTTGGATATTTCGATGATGGAATCGAAAAAGGAATAGTACTCAACGATTTTCCGGTTTTGGGTGGAAAAAATGAGTTAAATAATTGGAAAGAGCCAATATATATCGTTTACGCAATTGGAGAGCCGGGAACAAAAAGAAAAGTTATTGAAAATATTAAAAACCCTCTCATTAAATATCCAATCTTGATACATCCAAACGTTTTGATAGGTGATATGAAATATAATAGCATTGGTGAAGGGACGATTATTTGTGCCGGAAATATCATCACAACAAATATTAATATCGGGAAACATGTCATTCTGAATCTTTCATGCACAACTGGCCATGATACCATTATTGGCGATTATTGTTCATTCATGCCAACCGTAAATATTTCAGGAGAAGTAATTATTGAAGAAGGAGTGTATATTGGTACTGGCGCAAAAATCATCAATCAACTTAGTATTGGTAAAAATACTATTGTTGGTGCAGGAGCAGTAGTTGCAAAAACTTTACCGGAAAATTGCATCGCTGTTGGCGTACCTGCCAAAGTTATTAAAATGAGAACAGAAAGCACAGGGAGGGGGGGGTAAACCGTTAGTAATCAAGCACTCCGAGCTTTCCAAACTTCATTCACTGGTCATATCCTTGGCTTCATAATAGCTAATTATGAAAGCCATTTATTTATACGGGGCAAGCGGTCACGCAAAAGTGATTATCGATTTACTCAAATCACAAGGTGTTGAGACTAAAGGATTGATTGATGACAACAAATTCGTAACGGAACTTTTGGGTTATCCTGTGCAGCATGATGCTGCCGGACTAAATCCGGTAATTATCAGTATCGGTGATAATGGTATCCGTAAAAAAGTAGCTGAGAAGTTGTCCGACCATCAGTTTGGTATTGCATCACACAGTTCTTCGGTGATTTCACCTAACAGTACCATTGATAATGGCACTGTAATAATGCAGGGTGCAATTATTCAATCTGATGTACGGGTGGGAAAGCATTGTATCGTTAATACCGGTGCATCGGTAGATCACGACTGTGTGGTAGAAGATTTTGTACACCTCTCTCCGCAATCGGTGCTATGCGGAAATGTGCATATTGGAGAAGGAAGCTGGATTGGAGCAGGGTCAATTGTAATCCCCGGTGTGAGAATTGGCAAATGGTGTATCATTGCAGCAGGCTCTGTAGTTACTAAAGATATTCCGGATTATTCACTTGCAGCAGGAAACAGGTGTAAAGTTATAAAACAATTGAAATAATTTATACAACAATGTCAAACCAACCAATTTACCTCTCGCTCGCCAAGATGGGCGGTCGGGAGCAGGAATAAAGTAACTGAGAATATGAAGAAAATAAGAATATTCATAAGCAGTGTTCAACGCGAGTTTGAGAGAGAACGCTTGATGTTGTTTGATTATTTGATGAGCGATCCTCTGTTAGGTTTGTTTTTTGAACCATTTGTTTTTGAGCGGACACCAGCCATGGAGCATAATGTTTCAAAAGTATATCTTGAGGAGGTGGATCGGTCTGATATTTACCTGGGGCTTTTCGGTCAATCATACGGTTATGAAGACGAAGAAGGTGTGTCACCTACAGAGCGAGAATTTGATCGTGCACAGGAACTTTCAAAAACAAAACTTGTTTTTATCACTAATCATTCAGAACAGGAACGCGATCCTAAAGAGTTGGCTTTGATTCGTAAAGCTGAAAGTTTAATTATAAGAAAATCTTTTGACTCTCCTACCGAGCTGAAAGCTTCAGTTTATACATCGTTGGTTCGATACTTGGAGGAGAGGGAATACATCAGGACATCACCTTTTGATGCTACGCTTCACAGAGCCGCATCTATTGCTGATATTGATGAAGAAAAAGTACAGCGCTTTGTAAGGCAGGCAAAAACAAGAAGGAACTTTCCGATTTCTGAGCGGGAATCCATAGAAACGATACTGACACATTTAAATTTGATACAGGACGAAAAAGTTACGAATGCTGCATTGCTCCTTTTTGGATATGCACCTCAAGACTACTTTATTTCATCTCACGTGAAATGTGCTCACTTTCATGGAATAGAAGTTGCAAAACCCATTCCATCCTATCAAACTTACAAAGGAGATGTGTTTCAATTAGTGGATCAAACGGTTGATTTTATCCTGTCAAAAATAGACTTAGAGGTTGGAGATCGCAGTGGGTCAACGAGGGTTGAAACTCGCTACGAAATTCCTCGTGCTGCTGTGGCAGAGGCTGTTGTAAATGCAATTGTACACCGCGACTACACTAGTAATGCAAGTGTGCAGGTAATGTTGTTCAAAGATCGCCTGGAGATTTGGAATCCAGGTCAATTACCCTTTGGTTTGACTCCTGAAAAATTGAAAAAACCTCATAGTTCTGTTCCTGCCAATTTATTGTTGGCAGAGCCGATGTATTTAGCTGGTTATATCGAGCGTATCGGTACAGGAACAGGAGACATTGTCAGATGGTGTAGAGAAGCAGGACTTCCGAAAGAACCTGATTTTATTCAAGAAGAGTTTTTTAAAGTGATTATTTGGAGGAAAAACAGCCAGGCTACAGGACAAGCTACAGGACAAGCTGCAGGACAAGCTGCAGGACAAGCT
>JACFNF010000008.1 GCA_019454985.1 Bacteroidales bacterium | reverse complement strand
TCACAACAATTTAAAACTTCATTTTTGTGAATAGTTTGTTCATAAAGTCTGATAACCCAAAAAAGCAAGTTTTTAATCAAAAAGTTATTCAGTTATTCACAACGTTATATAAATAACAATATTTTTTTATAAAAAGATGTTTATATCAGGCTTCGCTATCTGCCGAATGAATTTTTGTTCTTTGCTTTTGTCTTATTTTTGTCAAAAGTAAAAATGACGATAATACAGTGAATATGTCAGGAATTGATTATTTACAGGAAATTGAACGACTGCGAAAAGAGAAAAACGCCATTATTCTGGCGCATTATTATCAGGTCCCAGAGATTCAGGATTTGGCCGATTATGTGGGCGACAGCCTGGGTTTGGCACGCGAGGCTGCTAAAACCAATGCGCAGATGATCGTGTTTGCGGGGGTTCATTTTATGGCCGAAACGGCTAAGATTCTTAATCCCGATAAGCTTGTGGTGCTTCCCGACCTGAAAGCCGGCTGTTCGTTGGCCGACAGTTGCCCGGCCGAGGGTTTTGCCCAATTTCTAAATAATTATCCCGATCATTTAGTGATTTCCTACATCAATTGTACTGCGGAAGTGAAAACCTTGTCCGACATCATTTGCACTTCGGGCAATGCAGTTCAAATTGTGGAGTCGTTGCCAAAAGATCAGAAAATTGTATTTGCACCCGACAAAAACCTGGGTGGCTATATCAACAAAATTACCGGACGCGATATGGTTCTCTGGGATGGCACCTGCGAGGTTCACGATATCCTTACGGCCGAAGCCATCGTTCGGATGAAAGCAGAAAACCCTGATGCCCTGTTGATTGCTCATCCTGAGTGCCAGGCTGCAGTCCTCGAACTTGCTGATTTTGTGGGTTCAACAACGGCTTTGCTCAACTTTACAGCAAAAAGCAGTGCACAGAAATTTATTGTGGCTACCGAAAGCGGAATCCTTCATCAGATGCAAAAATCGAACCTTTCGAAAACTTTTCTCATCGTTCCTTCTGACGAAACATGCAGTTGCAACGACTGCCCCTATATGAAACTGAATACCGTTGAAAAACTTTATCTTGCACTCAAAAACGAAAAACCCGCCATCGAATTGTCGGAAGAAGTGATGGAAAAAGCAAGAAAACCTATAGACCGAATGCTCGAAATGTCGCTGCAGCTCGGACTTGTAAAATAGTTTAGACACATGAAAAAACAAATAAAACAATTCATTGTCATTGCCTTGTTGTTGATGGTTTCGGCTTGTGCTTCGCGTAAAACAATCTATTTTGATCAACAAATACGGAAAAATATAGAATCCTATGGAATAGATCTGCCTGATATACAATTCTATAACTCGAAAAAAATCGTTCTTGCACGCGACCTGAGTTATGAAGAAACAAAAGTAGCCTCCGGAAAAATCCGTTTCGAAAACGGACGGTTTATCGAAAAAATTATTATTAAAAAAAGAACCCCCGGGGTATGCGAAAATTTTGATGACCGTTTTCTTGAAATTTCCTTTGAGCATGGCGATAACACGAAACTCAAATTCATACTCGACAGTAAGGATTATTACCGCCTCTCGGCAATGGAATGGAAAAACAGATACGGAAAAATAGCTTACGACACTACGGTTTATTATATCCAACCCGGTGGCGAAAAAGCTTTGCTAAAAATAAAAGCCGAAGATATTTACCGTTTCGACAGAAAGGAAAGAGTGGCGCCCGGACGGAAACTCTCCAAATAATTGCAGCAGCAAAACCTTATGAAATCTGCAATCATTTTTTTGATCTTTCTTTTTCCATTTGTGTCCGAAGCACAATCCGACACCACATATACCATGTTTCGTTATCCCAACGGAAACATTTCCAGCGAAGGATGGCTCGTACGAGGAAAACCCGACGGATATTGGAAAACTTATTACGAAAACGGTACACTCAAAACCGAGGGAAACCGTAAAAATTTTCGGCTCGACAGTGTATGGACATTTTATGATGAAAATGGACGAAAATCATTGGAAATCAACTATATGAATGGTAAAAAAAACGGGAAACGCGTTACCTATCTGGCCGATGAGGTGATTTATGAAAACTTTAATCAGGATGTCAAAGACGGTTTTACCCTGCATTATGACCTGAAAGGACGCTTACTGAAAAAGATTCTCTTTGTTAATGGCCTTGAAAACGGAACCGCCTGGCAATACGACACTTTAGGAACCATACAGGAAATTGTTGAATATAAAAGAGGCTATATCACTTCGCGCGAACGAATCAACCGAACCGACCCCGAAGGAAGGGCAGTAGGCCCCTGGAAATGGTTTTTCGAAAACGGAAACCTGAAACAGGAAGGATATTTTAAAAACGGCTTGAAAAACGGGATTTTCAAAACCTTTGATATAAACGGAAACCTCATCACCATTGAAAAATTCAGTGATGGGGTAAAACAAGAAAGCGCCGAAGAAGTGGCCAAACTCGAGCTTCGGAAAGATTATTATCCAAGCGGAAAAGTTAAAGTGGAAGCAACTTACCGCAACGGGATTCCCGAAGGGGTCCGACGCGAATTTGATGAAGCCGGAAACGTGACCCAGGCTTACACCTTCAGCAAAGGAATAATGACAGCCCGCGGAATAATGGATAATGCCGGCCAGAAACAAGGCGAATGGAAAGAGTTTTATCCCGATGGGAAGCTTAAAAGCGAAGGCGCTTTTTACGAAGGAAAAAAAATAGGAAAATGGTTATTTTACTATCCGCAGGGAAGTCTTGAGCAAGAAGGAAAATACAACAACAAAGGCGAGCCCGAAGGCGAATGGGTTTGGTATTATACGGATGGAAAGGTACTTCGCCGCGAAGAATATCGCAATGGCGAGCGCGACGGGGATTTGGTGGAATATGCCCGGAATAACCGAATTCTGGCAAACGGAGAATATATTGATAACAAGGAAGAAGGTCCCTGGGTGTTGCAAAACGGTTACCAACGCGAGGAAGGAAGCTTTTCGGAAGGAATGCGCAACGGATTATGGAAACATTATGATCAAAACAACCGTCTGGTCTTTGAAGGCGCATTTATCGAGGATAATCCCAACGGAAAACATACCTGGTATTACTCCAATGGAGTGAAGAAAGAAGAAGGATTCTATATAATGGGACGAAAAAACGGCATCTGGCGTAAATGGAACGAAGACGGAAGCCTTATCCTCGAAACAGAATATCAGAACAGCATCGAAAAAGCTTATGACGGCATCAAAATACCCGAAGAAGATCAACTCATCATTGATGAATAAACCCGTTCTGAAAGAGACTGCTTCATCAATGCGGAATCAATGAAAGTCAAATTCTTTCAACTTACTTCATCCGAAAAATGTATCTTTGTCCCAAACCTTAACCTGAAAAACTTATGAAGAAAATTGCTTTTCTGAGCCTCATTGCGGCATTTTTGATGTCGTGCGGAAACAACCCTAAAACATCCTCCGATAACGCTTCATCAGACGAAAGTAATCAACCTGTGCAGATTACCGTAGCCAACTTCAGCGAAAAAGCTCCCGAACTCGTGGACAAACTGGTCTTCATTCGCGGGATTGCAGACCATATCTGCAAACATGACGGAAAGAAACTCTTCCTTGTGGATACCATTTCCGATGGTCGGGTGAAAGTCGTCACCGGCGAAAATACGGTTGCTTTCAACAGTGAATACGAAGGCTACGACTTTGAAATTACCGGTAAAGTACTCGAAACCGTTGTTGACGAAACTTACCTGCAGGAGTGGGAAGAAGAAATCAAAGCCGGCATCGAAGAAAAGAAACATCTCGAAGGTGGAAAATCTGCCGAAGCCAATGAGGAAGACCATCACAGCGATGAGGAAGCGATGGAATCCATTCAGAGATATCGCGACCAGATGGCCGAGCAAGGTGTCAACAAACTCTCTTTCTATTCCATCGAAGCCAGTTCGTATAAGGTTGTTAAAGACGAATAATTTCCACCATTTTATTGAAAAACCAGACAATGAAACTGTCTGGTTTTTCATTTTTTATGATGTCAATCTGAATATTGTATGCAATTCAAATGGAGAAAATGGAACAGAGCCATTCACCGCGATTTCGGCTACCTGTTTTTTGCCATGACCGTGATCTATGCTCTTTCGGGCATTGCCCTGAATCATCGCAACGACTGGAATCCCAACTACATCGTGATTGAAAAAGTAGTCAACGAGCCGCCTTTTACCGAAAAACCTACCAAAAGCCAGGTGAAAGAACTGCTTGAAAAATACGGTGTCGGCGATTATTACCGCAAATATGCCTTCCCTTCGGAAAAACGCATGAAAGTGTATCTCACAGGGGGAATGGCGAGCCTGAACCTCGAAACCGGACAGGGCACCATCGAAATCACCAAAAAACGCTTTTTCTTTCGCGAAGCCAACTATCTACACTATAACCCTTCGGTATATTGGACCTGGTTTTCCGATATTTATGCCGGCGCCTTAGTATTGCTGGCGCTTACCGGAATTCTCATTCCACGGGGCGCCGAAGGCATTACGGCACGCGGCGCATGGCTCACTCTGCTGGGCATCCTCATCCCGCTGGCTTTTGTCATCTATTATCTCTGAGATTGATCGAATGGGTGGGCTGAAATGGTTTGTGAATAATTGAGCTGTTTTAGAAAAACAGGATGGTTACAGTCTTGTTTGACTGTAAAAATTTTTGACAAATAGAAGTTCATATGTGCTATCCATATCGGAAAAAAATGAAACACAAACTGTTAAGCAATTTCGGACACAGCTTTTAAACCTTTGACAGCCGCAAGGGCTACTTGGGTTTCGAAGGCCGAACTAAATTTTCTTCGATTCTGTTTCATAAGACATAAAATTAATAAAGTTAATAATTCTGTCCTGTTTTTCTTGACCAGCTCAGCTTTTTTCCGGGCAGTTACGCCCTCCTGGGTTTTACACAATACTGCCAAAGCCATTCTTGTTACCTTTGCATTCTGAAAAAAATTTGCCGATGTCAGAACCCTTGCTGCCACAACTCGAGTCGCCTGCCGCTCTGCGGGAGCTTAGTCCGGAGCTGCTGCCGCATCTTGCTGCCGAATTGCGCGCTTTTATTCTGGATGTGGTTTCGGTCAATCCGGGTCATCTCGGTTCCTCTCTCGGGGCTGTTGAACTGAGCATTGCCTTACATTATCTCTTTGATACTCCGGACGATCTGTTGGTGTGGGATGTGGGCCATCAGGCCTATGCCCACAAGATACTTACCGGTCGCCGCAACCGATTCGATACTTTGCGCCGATGGAAGGGCATCAGCGGGTTCCCTTCGCGGAAAGAGAGCCTTTTTGATTCTTTCGGCACAGGCCATGCATCTACCGGTCTTTCGGCTGCCCTCGGAATGGCAGTGGCCTCGCTGAAGGCCGGAGAGCACTCCCGTCAGCATCTTGTGGTGGTGGGCGATGGAGCCATCACCGGCGGGATGTTTTTCGAAGCCCTTAACCAGGCCGGCGGGTTACAGCCCAACCTGCTGATTGTGCTCAACGACAACGGCATTTCCATTGATCAGGGCACTGGCGCTATTCGCGAACACCTGAAAATGATGCGTTCAAAAGCCCGGGCCGATGCTGATTATCCCTTGTTTAACGCCTTTAATATTCCCTGCTTCGGACCGGTTGACGGCAACAATTTTGATGAGCTGTTGCCCGCACTCGAAAAAATGAAAGCCATGCAGGGAACCCGAATGTTACATGTGGTTACCACCAAAGGAAAAGGTTTTGAAAGAGCCGAAAAAGAGCAGGTTTTGTTTCACGCACCCGGTGCTTTCGACCGCATCACCGGACAAACGGCAGCCAACCAGACTTCGGGCGAAGCAACGTTGTATCAACATATTTTTGGCGAAACACTCTCCGAGCTTGCAACACTTTTCCCCGAAATTACGGGCATTACTCCGGCCATGCCCACCGGCAGCTCGCTCAACATTTTCATGGAATCTTTTCCCGAAAGGGCCTTCGATGTGGACATTGCCGAACAACATGCGCTAACTTTTGCCGCCGGACAGGCAAGTCGCGGGTTGAAACCCTTTTGTGTGATCTATTCCACTTTTCTGCAACGTGCCTACGATCAGCTCATTCACGATATTGCCCTGCAAAACCTGCCCGTGACGCTCTGTGTTGACCGTGCGGGATTGGTGGGCGAAGATGGCGCAACCCACCATGGCGCTTTTGACTTAGCCTTTCTCCGATGCATTCCCAACTTAGTGATTGCTGCCCCGATGGATGCCTGTGAGTTGCGCAACCTGATGTATAGCGCAGCTTTGTCCCGTCAGCCTTATGTGATACGATATCCCCGTGGAAAAATTCCAGCATTCTGCCCGAAAAATCCTTTTGCCCCTGTCGAAACGGGCAAAGGACGACTCCTGCGCAAAGGTGAAACTCTGGCTGTGGCCAGCATCGGGCATGCCGGTAATTTTGTTGCCGAAGCCCTCGACCGGCTTCAGCACGAAGGAATCAACGTATCGCATTACGATCTTCGGTTCCTTAAACCATTAGACAATAATTTGTTGCAAGAAGTATTTTTAAATCATCAAGCTATTGTCACGGTTGAAGATGGGGTGATTGACGGAGGAATGGGCTCTGCCTTGCTGGAATGGGCCTCCTGCAACGGACATACCATTCCCGTGAAGCGTCTGGGCATACCCGATGATTTTATCCCTCAGGGAACACCCGAACAACAACATGATTTTTGCGGCTTTGGTCCGCAGGGGATCTACGACACGGTGAAATCCGTTCTGAATCAGATCAATCACCCGAAATCCGGCGGCCAATGAAACGACAATTTGAGGTCATCGCTTTTGATGCCGACGACACCCTCTGGGTGAACGAGCCTTATTTCAGGGAGACGGAACGGGCTTTTTCGCATCTGCTCAGCCCTTTCATGGAGCCTGAATTGGTACGGCGGATTTTATTTCGCACCGAAGTGAAAAACCTGCCCCTCTATGGGTATGGAATCAAAGCCTTTGTGCTTTCGATGATGGAAACAGCACTTGAAATCGGAGGCGACAAGCTGCCACCGCAAACCATCCGCAAAATTGTTGCGCTTGGCCGCGAACAACTCAACAAGGATGTGGTGCTGCTCGATGGTGTGGGTAATGTGTTGCAGTCCTTGCATCAGAAAGGACAGAAAATGGTGGTGGTCACCAAAGGTGATCTGCTCGACCAGGAAAGCAAGCTGGCCCGCTCCGGTCTTTTCCCTTTTTTCCATCATGTGGAAGTGGTGAGCGAAAAACACGAGCTTAATTACATACAACTGTTGAAAACCCTTGATGTTCAACCTGAAAACTTTTTGATGGTTGGCAATTCGGTGAAATCCGACATCCTGCCGGTGTTGAATATTGGCGGATATGCGGTGTATGTTCCTTTTCACGAAACCTGGGAATACGAACAAACCGACATCAAAATAGAAAACCCGCGTTTTCAGGAGTTTAAAGAAATCTCGGAAATCATTTCCTGGCTGGAGCTTTAAAGACTTTTTTTCGAACAGTGACCTTATCTAAGCGTTTTTGGTTCACTTCAACGCCAATTCCATGCTCTTGGGGTACATTCATCGTTCCATCGGGATTCACCTCAAAGGCTGGTTCCACAATATCTTCAACATAATATCGCCTGCTGGCCGAGATGTCGCCAGGGAGGCTGAAATTTTCCAACGAGGCTAAAGCCACATTTCCGGCCCGGCCAATCCCCGATTCGAGCATGCCGCCATGCCAGACCGCAACCCTCTGATCGCGGCAATAATCATGGATCAGCTTTGCCTCGGTGAACCCTCCCACGCGTCCGGGTTTGATGTTGATAATGCGACAGCTTTCCAAACCAAGAGCCGCTTTGGTATCGGCCAGCGAATGGATGCTTTCATCGAGGCACAAAGGCGTGGCAAGCTGCTTTTGAAGCAGCGAATGTTCGTAAATATCGTCATAACCCAAAGGTTGCTCGATGAGCAGCAGGCCAAAGGTATCCATCTCGCGCAATAGCGGGATATGGTCCAACGTATAAGCTGAATTGGCATCTACCTGAAGTATCAGTTCGGAAAACTCATCCCGCAATGCTTTGATGAAAGGCAGGTCGTTTCCGGGAGCGATTTTGATCTTCACCCTGCGGTAGCCTTCGTCAAGGTATCTTTCCACGGTTTTGAGCAGATCAGTCACATTCGGCTGAATGCCGATACTAACTCCAACTTCGATGGTTTTTCGGCTTCCGCCCAGCATCTCTTGAAGCGAAATTTGCCGCCTTTTGGCCAGCAAATCCCATATGGCAGCCTCAAAACCGGCTTTAGCCATCCGATGGCCGCGTACCTTAGCCCAAAGGTCAACTGCCTGTTGCGGCTCGGCCAGATTTGTGCCAAGCACCTCCGGAATCAAAAAATCGCTCAGGATGTGCCAGGCCGTTTGCACGGTCTCGTAGGAATAATAAGGGTTTCCTTCGGCCACCACCTCGCCCCAACCACTGAGCCCTTCGCCGTCAACTCGGACGATGATGTGCTCTTCATCAAATTCGGTTCCCATAGAAGTGGTGAAAGGATGAACCAACTCCATCCGGATATGCCGTATTTCAACGCGTTCGATGCGCATGGTGTCAGGGTTTTTTTGATGAAGGTTTTTCAAACCGGAGAACAAGCTCAAACTGACCGATCTCCGCTAAGGAACCCGAATCTATTTTAAGCAGTGCGAAAGTATAAAAAACAGGGTTTAAATGAAGGAATTTCTCAACCCGTATCAAACTAACCAATTTCTGTTTCCTGCTGGTCAATCACGCCACTTCCGAGGCACCAGGGTTCCGAGGCATGGTAAAGCACACCAAACTGTCCTGGGGCAATACCCGAAATGGCTTCTTCAGAATGAATCACAAAGCTGTCGTTATTCTGAACAAGCTTGCCATAATTGAAATGAGGTTGATGACGAATTTTGAAACGCACCTCCATGCCGGTGTGGAGCGAAAAATCAGGATGAAGCAATTGGATATCGGTCAGCGGAATGGTATGGCTGTATTGGGCAATAGGATCATAGCCGTTGGAAACATAGATGAGGTTTTCGTCTACATCCTTTTTCACCACAAACCAGGGTCCGCCACTCAGACCCAAGCCTTTGCGCTGGCCGATGGTATGAAACCAAAATCCTTTGTGGATGCCTAAAACTTTTCCGGTTTCTAATTCAATGATTTTTCCTTCTCTTTCGCCGGTATATCGCCGGATGAAATCGTTATAGTTGACTTTTCCCAAAAAACAAATCCCTTGACTATCAGGCCGATGTGCGCTGGGCAACTTCATTTGTCGGGCAATTTCCCTCACCTGTGATTTGAGTAAACCGCCGACCGGAAACATCAGTTTCGACAATTGTGCATAGGTGATGCGTGCCAGAAAATAGGTTTGGTCTTTCACCGTATCGGCGGCAGTGCCGAGGAAGAAACCCTTCTCGTTTTCGATGATCTGTGCATAATGGCCGGTGCTGATTTTTGGAAACTGATGGCCAAAACGTTGTTCAAAAGCCCCAAACTTGATGAATCGGTTGCACATCACATCGGGGTTGGGGGTCAGACCCTTTTTCACCGATTCGATGGTGTAGGCCACCACGCTTTCCCAATATTCTTTCTGAAGGTCAACCACCACAAAATGGCAGTTGTATTTATGAGCAATCCACGAGCTGATTTCGATGTCTTCTTCTGAAGGACAGTCAATGTACCCGGGCACATCTTCCATTCCGATTTTGATGTAGAAAATAACCGGATCGTAGCCTTGTTCTTTGAGCAAGGGGATGGTTACCGAGCTGTCAACACCGCCCGAAACAAGCGAGGCAATTTCCATGTGTAGTGACGTTTGGATTGCAAAAGTCGTATTTTTTTGCGGATAACAGCGATGAAACCGCTTCGTCTCATTGGGTTTGGCAACTGAGTTGAGCTTGGCGGCTGAGTAAAATCGAAGCCGCCCTTGTGCGTCTTGATCAGGTTGTTTTCTGTGCTTTTTCTGTTTCCAAAAGCACCCAAAAAAACCATTAACGAATAAATAACTAAACACACAAACAAATCAACGAATCAACAACTCAACCACCCATTTCTATCCACCTCCCTTTGCATTTCAGACACGTATTTCATCACTTCATGTAATTCGTGATGGCGCGTCGGGGAATGAGACTTTAAGTTTGCATTTAAGAAATCAAACGATTAAAATAAAACACCTATGAAATTTATTCGAAATGCAATTGCTATAGGATTGGCGGCTGCTTTTCTGGCCGGCTGCGGAGGCCAAAAGCCGGAAGCCGAAACCCTGATAAAAAAGGTAAAACTTGGCGAAGTGATGGCAGCCGATTCGGTTTATGAGGCAGCTTATCCGGGTTCAGTGACAGCTACCGACGAAATCAATCTGGCTTTCAAAGTTGCCGGTCAGATCGCCGAAATAGCAGTCAGAGAAGGAGATTATGTAACTGCCGGTCAGTTGATTGCCCGCATTGATCCGCGCGATTATGAGATTCAGATGCAAGTGGCTCAGGCACAATACGATCAGGTGAAGGCTGAAGCCGGAAGGGTTACTGAACTTTACAACAGGCAAAGTGTGGCCGGCAACGATTACGACAAAATGATATCGGGCGAGCGTATGGTGACAGCTCAACTCAAACGTGCCAAAGATCAGCTCAACGACACCCGCCTCTACGCGCCAACATCCGGTTTCATCCAGAAAATCAATTTCAGTGTGAACGAGCTCATCAACCTCGGGATGCCTTTGGCCACTCTCATCAGCGCCAATCAGTTGCAGGCTGGTGTTGATATTCCTGTATCCCTTTTCCTGATGCGCAACCAAATCATTTCCTACAAGGCCACACAGCCACATCTGCCCAATCAGGTGTTCGACCTCAAACCGTTGGGATTCCGCAAAAAAGCCAATCAGAACCAGCTCTATCGTCTTCAGCTCGCTTTTGGGCCTGAGGCCCGCACCCAGTTGGCTGCCGGGATGGACATCCTGATTCATATCAGTTATCTCAAAGAAGGCCACGAGGCTGGGCTTTGCGTTCCGGTCAATGCCCTCTATCACGAAGGCGGCAAAACCTTCGTGTGGATTTATCAGCCGGAAAATGGTCAGGTGATGCGGCGCGAGGTAAAGGCCGGCGCCTTAGCCGGTGAAGGGAACATCCGCATCAGCGGCGAAATTCGGGTCGGCGAAAAAGTAGTTACCGCAGGCGTAGGCCAACTTACCGACAACCAGCGGGTGGAACCTGTCGGAACAGTTTCCGAAAGCAATGTAGGAGGCATGTTATGAAACACCTTGCCGATTCAATCCTCCATCGCAAATCCCTGTTTTATTTTCTCTTTGTGGCCATGGCGGCGGCAGGCATACTGGCCTATCAACGCATTGGAAAGCTCGAAGACCCCGAGTTGGTGGTGATGCAAAGCCAGATTGTGACGGTGTATCCGGGCGCATCGGCTCACGAAGTGGAGATGCAGGTAACCAATGTGATTGAGGAACAACTTAACACCTTGGCCAATGTGGAAAGCATCCGTTCAAAATCAATGTCCAACCTTTCGGTGGTGGCAGTAACCCTTGAACTCAGTGTGCCCCAGGACGAAATTGAACAGCGCTGGGACTATCTTCGCCGGCGGATGACCGAGGTGCAGCCCAAACTTCCCGAAGGTGCCTTCGCACCAATGATCTTCGATGATTTCGGCGATGTGTACGGCATGTTTTATGCCATGACAGCCGAAGGATTCAGCTATGACGAGATGAGCCGGATGGCGCACTACATCCAGCGCGAACTGCTCGCCGTAGATGGGGTAGCGCGTGTTGAACTTTATGGGGAACAACAACCCGTCACTGAAGTGGTTTTTACTCCTTCGGCCATGGCCGAAATGGGCATCTATCCCTTGCAGTTGATGGCCACACTGAAAGGCCAGGCAGCAACTGTTTATCCCGGCCCGATGCAAACCGGTCAACAACGTATCCCAATGGCCGTTGACGGACAGATAAAAAGCACAGAAGATGTTGCTAATACCTTGATAAAGAGCATAGACGGAACAATCTTCAAACTCTCCGATATTGCTTCGGTGCGCAGCACTTATGCCGAACCGTTGCGCAACACCCTTTCGGTGAACAATCAGAAAGCTATTGGCATTTCGCTTTCAATGGAGTCGGGCGAAAATATCATTGAGGTAGGCAAGAGAGTGGAGAAACGCTTAGCCGAACTCCGGCGCGATATTCCAGTAGGATACAACTTCGAAAAGGTATTCTTTCAGCCCGAATTGGTGAAAAACGCCATTGACGGATTCATGCTCAACCTCATCGAATCGGTGGCTATCGTGATTTTGGTGTTGATGCTGACGATGGGACTTAAAAGCGGTCTGATTATCGGGGCAGGACTGATACTGACTGTATTGGCTACTTTTCCTGTTTTGCTGGCTACCGACGGCACACTGCAACGCATTTCGCTTGGCGCGTTTATCGTGGCGATGGGGATGCTGGTTGACAATGCCATTGTGGTACTCGATGGAATTTTAGTGAACTTCAAAAAAGGTGTGTCAAAACCGGATGCGCTGATACATCCGGTAAAGAAAACCGCCATTCCACTGCTAGGCGCCACTTTCATCGCGTTCATCGCCTTTGTGCCGGTTTTTCTGGCTAAAGATGCCGTTGGGAAATATGCCCGCGATCTTTTCGTCGTACTTTGTATCTCATTGCTGATCAGTTGGCTGCTTGCAATGGTTCAGGTTCCGTTGTTTGCAAATCGCTTCATCCGGCCAAAAGCCCTGAAAGAAGGGAAAGATTTGTTCAATAATGCCTTTTATCGTTTACTGCGTAAAATTCTGCAAACTCTTTTACATTACAAAACTGCGACACTGATTGTTGCAGGCTTACTCCTTGCCCTGGCAGGTCTGAATTTTCAAAACATCAAACAAACCTTTTTCCCCGATTTCAATTACAATCAGGCCTATATTGAATATCGTTTGCCGGCAGGAACAAGCCCGCAACGGGTTAACGACGACCTTCACCGCATTACAGAACATCTTCTGTCGCTCAAAGAGGTGAAGAGTGTGGTGTCGAGTCAGGGTCAGACACCCTCGCGTTATTGTTTGGTCAGGCCGATGGGCGAAGGTGGCGACCATTATGGCGAGCTGATCGTCAACTTCGAGGATTACGAAACCATGATCAGAATGCGACCTGTGATTGCCGATTACTTGCACAGTCATTTCCCCGATTCGCGTAGCCGTATCCGCAAATACAATCTTTCCATCAAGTCGTCGCACACCGTGGAAGCCGAGTTTTCGGGACCCGACCCGGCAGTGCTCAAGCAGTTGAGCCGGCAGGCGAAAGAAATTTTCAGGAAGAACCCTTATGTGGATCAATATACGCTTGAAGATAACTGGGAGCCGCTGGGCGAAGTGCTCACCGCCCGTTATGCCGAGCAGGCTGCAAGGCGTGTAGGAGCATCACGTCAGGATGTGAGTTTAGCCTTGCTTACGGCCAGCGACGGGATGCCTGTAGGAAGCTACCACAAAGACCAATCGCATGTGGATATTGTCCTTAAACTTCGTAATGCCGATGGCTCACGCATCGAAAAGCCCGAAGGGATTCCCGTTTGGAATATGATTCCCGATATTTCGGGAATCAACGAGCGTACGGTTCAGGAACTGTTGATGGGCGTCAGGACCTTTGAGAGTCTTGGCCGTGAGATTGTGAGTCCGGTTCCGCTCAGCAGCCTCACCAATGGCATTGAGCTGGATTGGGAAGAGCCGTTAGTTCATCGCGTCAATGGTCGCAGGGCCTTGCAGGTGCAGTGCGACCCCGTTGACGGTGTTAGTCCGGCCACAACCCTCAAATACAGTCGCAAAGCCATCGAAGCCATTGAGCTGCCCGAAGGGTATAGCTTGAAATGGGTTGGCGAACATGAGCTGCAAGCCGAAGCCCTCCATAGCATCTTTAAGTTCATGCCCATTCCTATCCTGCTCATCATCCTCACTCTTATCTTGCTCTTCAATGACTACCGCAAGCCGCTGATCATTCTTTTGTGTATCCCGATGGCTTTTATCGGCATCGTCCCGGGGATGATTCTCGCAGGGCAGCCTTTCACTTTTATGGCCATTATTGGTTCTTTCGGACTGATGGGGATGATTATCAAAAATGCCATTGTTCTTATTGACGAGATCGAAGGGCTTCGGGCTTCGGGCAGCAACACTTCCATGGCTTTGGTAGATGCCACCATCATCCGTACACGCCCGGTATTACTGGCCTCGGTAACCACCATCCTGGGAATGCTGCCGTTGCTTACCGACCCCATGTATGGCAGCATGGCTGTGGCCATCATCAGCGGACTGATTGTAGGCACGATGATTACGCTGATTTTTGTTCCGGTGTTGTATGCCGTATTTTATAAGGTTCAACCGGCTCCTCTTTCATTCAACCCCAACGATTCAACCCTATGAGCAGACGCATTTTAAGCGCGTTGGCGCTGATTTTAATATTAGGCTTTCCAGCAATGGGTCAGCAGCACCTTAGTCTGGAACAATGCCGCAACATGGCCTTACAAAAAAATGAAGACCTGAAAATTGCCGGAAAACAAGCCGAGCTGGCGCGACGACAACGCGCCATCGCACGCACACACTGGCTGCCTTCACTCTCGGCTTCGGCAACAGGAATGTATCAGGATCGTGATTTCAAGATGGATCTCACCCTGCCCACGCTCGTGCCTAATCCCCGTACCGGCGAGTTGAAACCCAATCTGTTGCTGAATCCGGTAACCGGACTTCCTGTTTACGGACCCGATGGCATTCCCTTGTTCAATATGTATGCCTGGCTACCGCTAAACATCAGCCTGAGCGGTGCTTACATGGCTTCCATAAGCCTCGAACAGCCTGTGTTTGTAGGGGGTAAGATTCTTGCAGGAAACAAAATGGCTCAAATTGGAGTCCGTATGGCTGCCGTGAATGTTGAGCTGAAAAAAGCAAAAACCATTGAAGAAACTGATCGTGCTTACTGGACTTATGTTTCGGTGGGAAGCAAAGTCAGGCTGGCCAAAGAAGCCGTGAAAATGCTTGAAGAATTTGTGGTGTTGGCACAAAATAGCGTAAATGCCGGCATGAAAAACCGCAATACCCTACTCAAAGCACAGGTGGGGCTCAACAACGCTTTGCTCAACCTTCAAAAAGCCGAGCACGGGCTTCAACTGAGCCGCATGGATCTTTGCCGCATCACCGGATTACCCTTCGATTCGCTGATAGTGGCTGCCGACACCATTGACATTTGGGCTGATCAGAGCCTTGCTGAGGGCATCCTTCAGTCGGCCTCGCCGGAGAAACGACCCGAATACCAACTTCTGCAAGATAATATCGAACTGGCCCGACAGCAGGAACGAATGGCAATGGCCGACTTTCTGCCAACGGCCGGAGTTCGTGCAGGATACAACCAAATTGGCGGGATTGAGATGAGCGGAAAAGATTTCGACAATACGAGCTTCAATGTGTTTGCCTCAGTGAAAATCCCCATCTTTCATTGGGGCGAAGGGCTGCAAAAAATCAAATCGGCTAAGTTAGACAAGGAGGTGAAGCAGTTGGAGCTGGATAAATACCGCCAATTGATGCAGCTTGAAGCCGAACAGGCTAAGCTGAATCTGATTCAGGCAAACGAACGCATTGTCATGGGACGCAAAGCCATAGAACAGGCAGCCGAAAACCTGCGTGTGAACCGCGACAACTTTGAGTTTGGAATGACCACCATTGACGAAGTACTCCTTGCACAAACACAATGGCTCCAGGCTTATACAGATGTGATTGATGCACAGGCCGATCTGAGAATAAAAGAAACAAACTGGCTGTTGATTACAGGCGAACTCGGAAAAGACAAATAGCCCCGGCAAACAGTGGCGACAGAAAAATCATCTTTCGTAGGAAAGAACGAATAGCTTTGCAACAAAACTTGTAAAACACAGTATATTTGAAGAGCCAATAACCTTGTTTTGTATGAAGAACGACCACTTGCATTTTATCAGCGGGCTTTCGGACTATTCGTTCAAAAGCATTCTGTTGAGAATATGTATGGTAAGTGCTGTGGGCGTGCTGTTTTTGTTTTTAGCTTCACGCTTTGCCGGCGAAGAACAGGTTGAACTCACCTTGTTGAAATATCTCAACACCATTTTGATTTTCAATATCATCAGCGAAGTCAATGTATTGTTCGACCACTTTGCCGAGCGTTATCTTCCGATTCCCGAGAAAATCAGTTTGCGAATCATGCTGCATGCCATCCTCAGCCTTTTCATTGGAGCGGCGATGATTTTGTTGTCCATGATCACCGACAATGAGCCGTTTTTCTTCTCAAACCCAATCGTACAGCTCATGCTGATGTTTGGGTTTTTCTTCACATTTATCCTGATTTTGGTCTCGGTTACCCTACGTATCATTGACCAATGGATTGGGTCGGTGCAACAGTTGGAAGAGATGAAAAACCTGAAGTTGGCCAGCGACTACAGTCAGCTTCAGGCACAGCTCAACCCTCATTTTTTGTTCAACAATCTGAGTGTGCTCAAATCCATGATTACTTACGAGCCGGAGGCAGCCGTTCAGTTTACGCAAAATTTCACGGATGTTTATCGCTATGTGCTTCAAAGCAAAGACAAAACAACGGTGAAATTAGCCGATGAGCTCGATTTTATTCAGGCTTATGTGGCGCTTCATAAAGAACGCATGGGCAGCGCTTTGATGGTGACCACCGACATTGATAACGAGGTACTTAAGCGCGAAATCCCGCCGATGGCCTTACAGCAATTGGTTGAAAATGCACTGAAACACAACAAAGCTTTAAAAGATGCACCCCTGCTCATCACCATCAAAGCCCGGCCCGAAACAGTGATCGTAAGCAATACCGTCAACCTCAAAGAAACAACTTATTCGGAAAAAACCGGCCTGAAGAATTTAGTTGAACGCTATGCCTTGCTCACCGGCGATAAGGTTGACATCAGGCAGGGCGATAATGTTTTTGAAGTTGAAATTCCTTTGTTATGAAAAATCAACTGAGCATCCTCCTTGTCGAAGACGAAGACTACAACCTCCGGCTGCTTGAGGGAATGTTGCGCAAACTGCGCCCCGAATGGCATTTGGCCGGTTCGTTTGACAGCATTGGAGCTGTGGTGAGCAGGCTCAAAAATAATCCGCAGCCCGACCTCATTTTTATGGACATCCAGTTGGCCGACGGATTGTGTTTCGATATTTTTAAGTTGGTCAATGTGGAAAGCATGGTCATCTTCACCACGGCTTTCGACAATTATGCTGTGCAGGCTTTCAAGGTGAACAGTATTGACTATCTGCTGAAACCCTTTAGGGAAGAGGAATTGAAGAAAGCCATCGAAAAGTTTGAGGCTTTCAGCGGGCTGGCGAACCCTGCGAGGCTCTTGCCCGACTATCCTGATATTGTTCAGGCCATCCGCAATGGCGAAAAAAAATATCGGAAACGGTTTTTAGTTTCCAAGGGCGACGGGTTTATCAAGCTCGAAATTGATGACATTGCCTATTTTCACAATGAAAACCGCGTCACCACAGCCATCACCTTTCAGAATCAATCGCATTTCGTTGATTTTGCCTTGGATGCCCTTGAAGACCAGCTCGATCCGGAGAAATTTTATCGTGCCAACCGTCAGCTCATCGTCAATCTGAAAGCGGTCGAACGCATCGAGAATCATTTTGGCGGCAAGCTCAAGCTGCGGCTACGGCCGCCATTTGAGGGCGATATGATGGTGAGCCGGCTCAAAGCCATGAGTTTCAAACACTGGATGGAGCAATAAACCGGCGAAAAACTTCTGTCAACTGAGTTGGAGTTGCTTAAAAACCCCGGCCAAACATTTCCCAGAAACGTATCTCCATCTCTTTCCAACGCTGTACGGTGGCTGCGGCAAAATCTTTCGAGAAGCGGTTCATCGCCTTTACCGCATCGTCTTTTTTGCCTTCTTTGAGCAGTTTGGCAACAATTTTCTCGATCAACGGCATCTCGTCGAAGGCTTTTTGTTCAAATTCACGCACATTGTTCAGCACGATGTCTTTGGTTTTTCCCCAGCTTACGGTTGCTAACTTATTAGCTTTCCGATAGTTCCAGATTGCGGCATCGTCGCGATAGCGTTTTTGGCCGCAATACTCGAAACCGGCCGGCAAGCTGCTGCTTCCGGCATAGATCGGGATGCGCGGACTTTCGCCCGGATTGTCGAACGAAAACCAGCTTACCCCGCCAATTTCGTCAGGAAGCCAATCGCGCAGTTGCGTGATGTGGCTGTAAGAACACCAGGAAACCGAAACAGTACGTTGAAAATCAACGGTTCCGGGTGCTATATAATTAAGCATCAATCGCATATCGGTTGTGAGCCAGGGATTGGCCACCGGGCTGATGAGGGTGTCGGCACCGATTTCCTTCCATTTGTCGTCGTATTTCTTTTTCACATATTTCACCTTGGCGGTCATATCCCAGGCAGTACCTTCGTAAGTTTCTCTGTACAGTTCGGTGAGCTTGGCCACACTCACTTTTGTTTCGGGCTTCACCGAAAAAGGCAGTTCTTCCATGTCCATACTCAGGCCAAGCGATGGAGCCAGAGCGTTGAGGATAAAAAACTCCCTGATTTTAAATGGTTTCTCCTGTGCGGCATAAGCCTTCCAGAATTTGAATTCGTCCTGTCCGTCCCATAGTCCAAACTCTTTTGCCACCGATTCCACATTATCCGAAGCCATAAAATAATCGGGTTTGCTACGGTCAATTTTTCCGATACGGGCAATATTGGCCGAAACGCCCACATGGTCATCGGGAATTCGCTGTGCTGCCCAAACACCGCCGATGCGGTTGCGGCCTTCGCCTAGTATTTCCATCTGCCACACCTCGTTTTTATCGGCAATGGTGATACACTCGCCATAGTCGGCATAGCCGTATTCTTTGATCAGGCTGCCAATCAGGCGGATGGCATCGCGGGCGTTGTCGCAGCGCTGCAAAGCAATGCGTTGCAGTTCTTCAATCTGGAACATGGCGTTTTTATTGACTAAGGTGTCGGGCCCCACAAAAGTGGTTTCGCCCATAGCAAGTTGTTTTTCGTTCAGGCTGGGATAGGCCGTGTTAAGATAGGCGTAAGTGTGTTTTGCTTGCGGGATTTTTCCGACCAAGCTCACTTTACGCATATCATCCGGGGCTTCGGTGTGCATGGTTCCCTTGTAAACCCGGTGCATTGCCGTGTCGGCATAGTCGGCAGCGGGTTCCATCCGAAGCCAGGTGCGGTAGTTGCCATCGCAGGTGTGTGCAGTGATGACCGAGCCATCGGCTGAGGCTTTTTTGCCCACCATGATGCTGGTGCAGCTTTCACCAAAATATGGGTCGCCGGGCTGAACTTGTGCTAAGCCGTTGCCGACAAGTCCAAAACTAAGAAAGGCAATGATCAGGAAAGAGTTTTTCATGCGGTTTCCGTTTTTGTGTTAAGGAAGCCAAAATAGGAAATCTCCTCTCTCGACAAAAAATCAACCAGTTTTCGGTCGGAAAAATCCCCGCTTTGTGAAAAATAAAGCTAGTTATCGGATTCGCCGGAGGCTGAAGTCGTCGAAAAACACGCTGTCTGCCGTACGGTTCCAAACATAAGCCCGACACCAGCCGTTGAATGTTTTGGGAACGGTGAACCCAAAGCTAATCCTGCTCCATCCATTGGCATCCACGCTGTCGGCCAAATTCTGAACCTGATAAATGTCCTGAGAATCTTCGGAGGTGATCACCAGTGATCCGGCTTCGCCGGCAGGATATTTCCACACTGTAATCTGATACTGTTGGCTTTCCTGAACAAAAAACTTCAATCCCGAGCTGAAAGCTTTTTCCGGCGTCAGCAGCGCCGAAGCAGTGCCGGATCGGGCTGCAAGCCGGCTTTGGTTGTCGAAATGGTTAAATTCGTAATGGCCGTCGGGCGAAGCAAAAGAGCGGCCATCGGGTGTCATCCGTTCAAAATCATTGACAGCTTCCGGGCCTATGGTTTGCCTGACTGTGGGCCTGATTGAATAAACACCTTTAAGCAACTGCGTATAATCCATTGGCTCCAACAAATCATAGTAATTCAATTCCACCTGAAGTTTAAAAAGAGAACTCCAATAAGCGTTTTTCGACATATACGCATAATGGATGATTCCCTTTTTGTACTGGATAGTTTGAAAAACACTGAAAGCGGCCAAAAGAATCATCACAATTTTAATGGCCCAGGCTAAGTATTGGCTTCGGTTTTCGGCAGCCGTCAGCGTTGCCCCCATTGCCATAGCCATCATCCCATAGGAATCAATCATGGGCCGGCTGCCGAAACTGCCCCCATAAGACCAATCCCACCAGCTATAAATCACGTAAATATTGAGTGGTACAAACAGCAGCACGGGGAGAAAAAAGGCGGGGGCATAGCGTCGCAAACTTCCTATTCCGGCTAAGGCAAAAATCATCAGGGGCGTATAGACGAGCCACCCTTTGCGGTAACTGAACAATCCCCGCCAAAGACGTGGTTGTCCAAAAAAGAATCCTTCCTCCCCGTAAGTATAATAAATCCACTTTCCGGTGTTGAGTTTCCAGAACAACAACTGTGGAAATACCACAACAAAAGCCATGGCTCCCATGAGCAGGAGCAAACGCCATTGTCCGGTTAAAAACCTGACTCTCAATAGGATTTCTTTCCACGAACGGATTCCGTAAAAAAGAAAAAACAACAGGATGAGGCCGTTGGTTGGCCTGATCAAACCGATGAGACCATACACCAAGCCGATGAAAATGCTGTTTCGAACCGTTGGTTGCTCATACCACCTCATGCCGAGCCAGATAAAGAGAATAAACAGGAAAAAGTTATATCCGTGCGACATGGGAGCTTCGAGGGTGAGATAATAAAACAGATTGGTTCCCAACACTATAAGCAACAAAACGAGTGCAACAACCCGATCGGTGAAGAAACGCAAGAGTATCTTCCGAAGAAAAATCAAGGCTGTTATTCCATAAAAAAAACCGCTGAAAACCATCCAAAAGAAATAAAGTTCGGAGAAACCCGTTGCCTTTACACCGGTGAGCAATGCCTGTGCATGGCCGATGAGGAAAAAAGGAAGGTAGAGAAAAGCCAGACCCATGGTCATTTTCTGATACCGGCCGCCTTCGGGAGTTGTCAGATAAGATACATGGGTGGAATAATCGTTAGGTTTTTTGGCGATGAAATCAAAATGGAGGTCGTGCTCGATGAGGGCTGCCGGAAGATAGCTGTAATAATACACCACATCGCTCGAAATCACCCTGTATTCGTTTTTCCATAACTTTTCCTGAAAGTTCATCACCACAATGGCGATGCCCACCAGCAAAATGGCGACCTTCGAAGCACTGAAAGCGTTAGCCAAAGGGCAAGTTTTTGGTTTCAGCGATACCAGAAATGTTGTGATCCTACCCATTTTTCGGTTTTTTACTCAAGTTCGATCACCCGTTCGGCACGGGGTTTCAGCATCTGATTCCATTGGTTGCCAATGGCGTTGAGCGATTGGTCTAAGGCCTGTTCAAAAGGAGTGGGCACGAAGCCTGTGTCGCGCTGAAGATCACTGATGTCGAGCTTTGAATCCTGCAGCACCCCTTTCACATGTTCGGCAGTAAAGAGAGGAACTTTCTGCACTTTCTGAAAAAACCAGCCTAATGTTTTGGCTAACCCCACCGGAACGGGCACAAAGATACGTTGTTTGCCATAGTGTTTCAAAATGGCCTTCACAAAGTTGCGGAACGAAATCACCCGGTCGCCGGCAATCTGGTAGGTCTTACGGAAAGTCCTGGGATTTTCGACTGCTTCCACTAAAGCTTTGGCAAAATCCTGAACAAAAACCGGATGTTGGGTTTCCTTTCCCGAGCCGATGAGGGGGACAAAAAACGGGAAGCGAAACACGTTTTTCAGCACCCTGTTCAGTCCGAGGCTTTCGGGTCCCATGATCAATGCCGGGATAAACACGGTGTAATCCAGCTCCGATGCTGTTAGGAAGTTTTGTCCCCGAAGTTTGGCCTCCCCATAAGGCCCTTTGATAGGCTTGAGCACCACCACACTGCTCACCTGAATAAACCGACGGATTTGATGCCGACGGGCAAGCTCCATCATGTTCTTTACGCCTAAGGCATTCACTTTCTCGTTCTGCTCTTTGTCGGAGCTTCCAAGCAAGGCGGCAATATTGAGGATGGCTTCCACAGCATGGCCTTGCAACAGTCGGTTGAGCTCATGTTGAGCTCCGGCTTCAATGCTCAGGTCTATTTCCACATATTGCACACGAGGGTGGACAATACGGACAGAAGCAAAATGCGGGTAGATTCCGGCAATGACGTGGTAGCCTTGTCTGACGGCTTCCTGCACGGTGTAATGGCCCAGATAACCATTGGCTCCGGTGATGAGGAGGGTTTTATTCATGATTCATTTGTTTTGTTTGATCGTGCAGTAAAAGAAGCTGACCGGCCACAAGAGCCATTAGTCCGCCTCCAATCTGCGCCACCAACATCACTAAAAAAGAAAAAGAAAGCACCAATGCCTGAGGGAATGCTTTGAAAACAAACAAGAATGTGAGCTCGCGCGTGCCCACACCCATGATGGTGACGGGCAGCATATTGAGCAGGCCCGAAACGGCAACGGCTCCCGAAGTCCACACAAAACCCACGTCGAGGCCAACCGATAAAGCCAGAAAATAGCACGAAACAAAATAGCTGAGATTGGAAGCGAGACTCAGCAGGATGATGGCCGTCGAACGCCGGTGTGAATAGCCTTGAAGGCTAACCTCAACATTCTTAAACTTGCCAGGCAAACGACGCAAAAGTTGATTCAACATCAGGTTGAATTTCTTTGAAGCCAACAACAACATGGAAATAAATATGGCTGCAACTCCAAAAAAGATGACTAAACCGCCATAAAAAAGGGGCCAGTTAAGATAGGTTCCTGCCACCACCGAAAGTCCGGCTAAGATCACGAACACGCCGATATCCAATCCACGCTCGGCCACCACGCGGACAATAGCTGCCATAATGTTTCCCCGATTCCTTTCATGTCCGGCTTTGAGCAGTTCGCCCATACGACCCGGCGTCACCACGCCAATGGCATAACTTTCGTAGAAACGGCCAAGGCTGCGCCGCCAAAGTGAAAGGCTGTTTCCTTTTTCGTTCATCAGATGCCAACGCACTCCCTTGGCTACCAACACGATAAATTGGAAAAACAGACCCATGAGTAACAATTCTTTTCGCGTAAGCGCCAATTGTCGTCCAAGCTCACTGAAATCAATTCTGAAAAGAAGAACCACGAACAGCCCGATGCCGAACAGCCTCAGATAGCCAAACCATCTTCTGAAGCCGTCTTTGTGTGTCGGTTTTTGTGCGTGTCTGAGGTTGCTCACAGATTTTGCCTTTTGATGTTTTTCGTTGATTTCTTCCAGAAAATTCTGCTTTTTTCAAACAGATTTCCAATCAATGTGGGTGGCAAAAGTTCAACAGCCCTGCGTGCAGGCCAGGTGCCGAGCACAAGGAATAGCAGGTCAATCACGGCTTCCATCAGATATCGGCTTAACCCGAAGCCGCTGAGCCGATAGCCATAGTCGGGAGTTTTCATGCCCACAAGCCGCATCCAGCTCATGCGGATAAAACTGCCGCGCTTTTTCAGGTCGTAACCATGTGAGTGCATGGTGATGGAAGTCTCCAAATCAATAGGCGTGAGGTTAAGCCAGCCATCGGCCTGCATCTGCCGGATAAGGGCCTCACCTTTTTCGGAGCGGGCCAGAATCATTGAAAAGCCTTTGCCGCGTTCTTCGTAAACCGGCGCCCAGGCATCGCCCCCCGAAACATCTGTGAACTCGTTGGCAAGGTCGGTGCAAATCAGACTGTTTTTTACAATGTGAAACGGAATAAGGTAATTGGCATGAAATTTTTTTAACTGATATGCCTTTCCGTTTTTCATCTCCACGCGCATATTGCCCGGCCACTCGCCATAACGGAAATACAACTGTTTGATTTGTTGGTAGTCTTTTTCGCCATGCGAGCGCAAAAAGCTTTTTATCGAACTGAAATGCAAGGTGTTGCCATAAAAAGGACCAAAAATATACTCGATGTTTTTCACCCAGGGGTGTCCCTGCTGCTGAAGCAACCGAATGCTTTGCACCTGTCCGGGCAAACCCACATAAGCTAATTTTCCATCAAAAGCGCCTATTTCGGGCAATATTTCATTCACCGACGAAAGGATATATTTGCTTTGGGCTGCTTCCAAAATTTCCTCCTCGGTGGTGGCAATAAAAGGAGCAGTGAGCCAAGGTTTTTCTTTCGACATTCCGAGCACCACTGCGCCTGCAATATGTTTGTTGCGCAGCAAATAAATCAGCATGGCACTCAGAATGCCTCCGCTTGCGGCCTGACTGCGAATTTGTTGATTTTCGGCATAGCCGATATGGAGGCTGCGAAAAGCACCGGTGTAAACATGGGAGGGGGTGTCGCCAAAAAGGCGTTCGCGCTGTGCCGGAAAGTTAAATGCTCTCCCGCTGCAAGCGCTGAGCACCAATTTCATGGTTTCTTCATCGGGAGTTCCGACAATTCGGGGCAGATAGCGCCCTTCTTTGTTGTCGAAACGGATTTGTCCGTTTGACAGTCCAACGCAGCTTCCACAACGGTTACACATGCCGTTGCGCACGACAGACCGGAATTGCTCACTGTTTTTCGCAGACATAGAATTGACGGATTCCCATTTCGGATAAAACACTTCCCTGAAACGCATTGATCAGCCTTTCCCCAAAATCACGAAAAGCTTCCGGTCCCACGGGGAAAAGCACAGTTCCTTTATGCAGAAGCAGTTTCCAGCCTGTTTTACGGAGCATGACTTTCACTTCGTCCGAAGGCAGAAAGCGGTGAGGGCCTTCGCCATGTCCGCCAAACAAGGCGGTATAAAGGCGGTAAGGAATTTCGCTGGTGGCGGGCGGACAACTCAGCACCAAGCGGGCGTCGTCAGTGGCCACACGATTCAACTCTGCCAGAAAAGCCAGCGGGTCGGCAGCATGTTCTAATGTCTCAAGGCTCAGGATGCGGTTGAACTGTCTGTTGGAAAATGGCAGATGGCTGTATGTGCTCAGTTTGATTTGACAGATTCCCGGCCACAGTTTTTCGGCTTCGGCCATCAAACCCGCAGAGATCTCGGCATGGGTGATTTCACAATCGGGCTGCCGTTCGCGGATAAAGGCATCGGCGCCGGCATCGCGGCTGGTGATGTTGAGCAGGCGCAACCCGGGCTTCAGGTCCAAATGTTGCAAACTTTCTGTAAAACGCTGATCATGAGCTCCTTTCACCTTGTTGTTTTCGGCCACATAAATGCCCGCCACCCGATCCCAATGGGCTTCAACAGCCGCATCGCTCCAGAAGTTGCGATGATCAGATGATACATATCGGCTCATAAACTGTGTTTTGTACGGTTGAGCATGGAAATCTGGTCGGCCAGAAGTCCAATAAAAAACAACAACATCCCCATCACCGTAATCAATGTGGCACTGTTGGGAAACCTTCCGGCTTCAAAATAGCCGATAATACCCCAGATGATACCAAAACCAAAGGCAAACACACTGGCCGGAAAAAAAATCTTCAACGGATTGAACAGCATGATGATACGAAGCAGGAGCAGGAGGGTTTTAGAGCCGTCTTTCAGAAAGCTCACATTGCTGCTGCGGCCGATGCGCTCTTTCACACTGATGGGGAAGGTGCCGATGGTATAGCCTTCTTTCAGAAAAGCTAAGGTTGAAGTGGTAGAAAATGAAAAGCCATTGGGCATGATGTGCAGCATTTCGGTGATGAGTTTGCGGTCGAAGCCGCGAAAACCCGAGTTGTAATCGGGCAGCTTTTGTTCTACCAACATTTCTCCTACTAATCGGATAAGCCATTTTCCGCTCCGGCGGCGGTTCACCTGAAACGATTTTTGGTCGCGTTCGCCAATCACCATGTCGTATTCATCCAACATTTCCACGATCTGGCTCACATAGGCCGGGTCGTGTTGTCCATCACTATCGAGAATCACCACCTTTTGGCCTTTGGCTTTTCTAATGCCAGTCTTCAGGGCAGCACCATAACCTTTGTTTACGTTGTGACGAACACATATTACCGGGTATTGCCGGATGATGTCGAAAGTGCTGTCGGTGGAGCCGTCGTCCACAAAAATCACCTCATAAAGCTCGTGAAAGCGGCGCTCGATCATGCGGTCGAGACTTTGCCTGATGGCGCTTTCTTCATTATAAGCGGGGACAACGATGCTTACAGGCTTGTTTTCCATTCGGTTCTGAGTTTGTGCGGGCAAAGATAATCAATCCTGAAAAGTGACCCGAAAATATGACTTGATGGCCTGAGCTTAAAAGGATTAAACCGGCATTATTTTGATTATCACCGTTTTGGCTTGTGAAGACAAAAACCCGTAATGCAAAACCAAAAAAATGAAAACCTTTCCCCCTGACCAGAAAAACGATGTACATAAATTATTGCGATTAGTTTTTTTATTTATCCGCGCAAAAACCTCCTGAAACATTATCTTTGGGGCAAAGAATTTCAAATAAACAAATAGTTATGGATAAGCTATTTTACAAAGATGCCTTAAACTATCATGCCCAGGGGCGACCGGGCAAGCTTGAGGTGATTCCGACAAAGCCATACAGCACACAGCGCGACCTGTCGCTGGCCTATACGCCCGGCGTGGCTGATCCTTGTCTGGCAATCAACAAAAACCCGGATGAAGTTTACAAATACACCGGAAAAGGCAATCTGGTGGCAGTCATCACCAACGGCACTGCTGTTTTGGGTTTGGGCGATATCGGCCCCGAAGCCGGAAAACCGGTGATGGAAGGCAAAGGGCTGCTTTTCAAAGTGTTTGCCGATATTGATGTGTTTGATATCGAAATCAACGAAAAAGACCCGAAAAAACTCGTCGAAGTCATCAAAGCCATTGCTCCCAGCTTCGGAGGCATCAATCTGGAAGACATCAAAGCTCCTGAATGCTTTGAGATAGAGGAAGAATTGAAAAAACAACTCCCCATCCCGGTAATGCACGACGACCAGCATGGAACAGCTATCATCACCTCAGCCGGCTTGTTAAATGCCTTGGAAATCAACGGGAAAAAGATCGAAAACCTGAAAATTGTGGTCAATGGGGCCGGCGCAGCAGCCATCAGTTGCACAAAACTCTATGTGAAACTTGGCGCCCGACCCGAAAATATCCTCATGTTCGACAGCAAAGGGGTTTTGAACAAAAAACGCACCGACCTCAACAGCACCAAGCTCCTGTTTGCACGCGATGTGCCTGATATGAGTTTGGAAGAAGCGCTGAAAGGAGCTGATATGTTTCTCGGACTTTCGGTGGCCGGCGTGTTGAAAAAACACATGTTGCTCTCCATGGCCGACAACCCGATTGTGTTTGCATTGGCCAATCCGGTTCCCGAAATTGCCTATAATGATGCTGTGGCCACGCGCGATGACATCATCATGGTGACCGGTCGCTCCGACTATCCCAACCAGATCAACAATGTGTTGGGTTTCCCCTATATCTTCCGTGGTGCCTTGGATGTACGTGCCCGCGAAATCAACGACGAAATGAAATTGGCTGCCTCTCACGCCCTGGCACAATTAGCCAAAGAACCTGTCCCCGAAGAGGTGAATATCGCTTTCAATGTGAACAACCTGCGTTTTGGCCGCGAATACATCATCCCCAAACCAACCGACCCACGCCTGATTGAACGGGTTTCACCGGCAGTGGCCAAAGCCGCCATGGAAACAGGCGTAGCCCGCAACCCCATCACCAATTGGGATAATTACATCGAGGAGTTGCGCAAACGGCTGAAAACCAGTAACCCTCTGTTGCGGCAGATCAAAACCCGTGCTAAACATGATCCGAAACGGGTAGTGCTGGCAGATGCCGAACATTACAAAATGCTGAAAGCCGCCGAAATTGTCCTCAACGAAGGTTTGGCCGAGCCTGTGCTGATGGGGAATGCAACCAAAATACGGCAGTTGATTCAGGAAAACGACCTTGAGCTTCATGGTGTTGAGATCATTGACCCCCGCTCGAATGAACAAAACGGTCGCCGCAAACAATTTGCCGAGGCATTGTTTCTCAGGCGCCAGCGCAAGGGAATGACTTTTACGGCCGCAAGAAGTCTGTTGCTGCATCGTAATTATTTTGCCGCCATGATGGTAGCTACTGGCCATGCTCATGCCATGGTATCGGGCCTCACACGAAGCTATCCCGACACCATACGCCCTGTACTTCAGGTGATTGACAAAGCCAAAGGACACAATATTGCTTCGGGGATGTATATCGTGAACACCAAACGCGGACCAGTCTTCTTTGCCGACTGTACCCTGAACATTGACCCGACCTGGGAACAATTGGTCGAAATCACGCTGCAAACCTGCCAGTCGGTTAGAGAGTTCAAAGTCGTTCCGCGGGTTGCCTTAGTTTCATACAGCAATTTTGGTTCAGCCGAAGGCGAAGTACCCGAGAAACAACGGAAGGCTGTGCAGTACCTCCACGAACATTATCCCGATATGATTGTGGATGGCGAGATGCAGGCCAACGCAGCCCTCAACACCGAACTGCTGAGCGAGTCGTTTTCGTTTTCGCGTCTCATTGACGGGCCGGCCAATGTGCTCATTTTCCCAAATCTCGAATCGGCCAATATCGCCTATAAATTAGTTCAGGAGCTAGGAGGTGCCGAAGTGATCGGCCCGGTGCTGAACGGGATGAAAGACGCTGTGCAAATCCTGCAGATGGGAAGTTCAGTGAACGAAATTGTCAATATGATTACCATAGCGGTCATTGATGCCCAGAACAAAATCCGCTGACCACTCTCTATTTTCAACAGAGCTCATCTTTCAGAAAGACCTTTGCTTCGATGATGACACATCTTTTTCGATGGTTGTCGTCGGGGCAACGGCTTGATGTGTCAACGGGAAAGGCTTTTTTTCTAATTTCGCAGCCTGAAAACTAATCGCACATACCATGTTCAGAACACACACCTGCGGCGAACTGCGCCTGACCGATAATGGAAAAGAAGTAACCCTCAGCGGCTGGGTACAGCGTATCCGCGACAAAGGCTCCCTATTGTGGATTGACCTCCGCGACCGTTATGGTATCACCCAATTGATGCTCGAGGAAGGCGTTTCGTCCGACGAATTGCTGGCCCAAGCAAGGCAGCTCGGAAGGGAATACGTCATCAGGGTGACGGGTCGGGTGAGCGAACGAAGCTCGAAAAATCCGCAACTTCCCACCGGCGACATCGAAGTGATTCTCAGTAGCATACAACTGCTCAACGCATCCAAAACCCCACCTTTCACCATCGAAGACAAAACCGATGGGGGCGATGAGCTGCGCATGAAATACCGCTATCTCGATCTGAGACGGAACCCGCTCAGGCAAAATCTGGCACTCCGTCACCGCTTAGCCATGGAAACCCGTAACTACCTTGACCGTGAAGGTTTTTTCGAGATAGAAACACCTTATCTCATCAAGTCAACCCCTGAAGGAGCTCGTGATTTTGTGGTTCCATCGCGCATGAATCCCGGCGAGTTTTATGCTTTGCCGCAGTCGCCTCAAACCTTTAAACAGATTTTGATGGTGGCCGGTTACGATCGTTATTTCCAAATCGTCCGCTGTTTTCGCGATGAAGACTTGCGTGCCGACCGTCAGCCCGAATTTACACAGATTGACTGCGAAATGTCCTTCGTCACCCAGGAAGATGTCCTCCGAACCTTTGAAGGCATGGCACGTTTCCTGTTTCAAAAAGTGAAAAATATCGAGGTCGGGCCTTTCGAACGAATGGATTATGCCACGGCAATGAAACTTTATGGCTCAGACAAGCCCGACCTGCGCTTCGGAATGCCTTTCGTTGAAATCACTGATCTGGTAAAAGACAGCGGTTTTGGGGTTTTCGACCAGGCCGAACTGGTGGTTGGCATCAAGGCCGAAGGCTGTAGTGATTTCACCCGAAAACAATTGGATGCCCTGACAGATTTTGTGAGAAAACCGCAGATTGGCGCCAAAGGATTGGTTTATGTGAGATATCAGGCTGATGGCAGCCTCAAATCTTCGGTGGATAAATTCTACAACGAAGAACGTCTGCGCAGTTGGGCTCAGCGCTTCGATGCCCGTCCGGGCGACCTGATGCTCATCCTCTCAGGCCCGGCCAACGCCACCCGTAAACAACTCAATGAGCTGCGCCTTGAAATGGGCAATCAGCTTGGGCTACGCGATCCTCAAAAATTTAAACCACTGTGGGTTACCGATTTCCCGTTGCTCGAATGGGATGATGAAACCCAAAGATTCTATGCCATGCATCATCCATTTACCTCGCCAAAGCCTGAAGATATCCCGCTGCTGGAAACCAATCCGGGGCAGGTGCGGGCCAACGCCTACGACATGGTGATCAACGGAGTGGAGGTGGGCGGCGGATCAATCCGTATTCACGACCGGGAGTTGCAGAAAAAAATGTTCGGTCTGCTCGGATTCAGCGACCAAGAAGCCCAAAACCAGTTTGGATTTCTGATGAACGCCTTTGAATACGGTGCTCCGCCCCACGGCGGCATCGCTCTCGGCTTCGACCGCCTCACCGCCCTCATCGCCGGCTACGATTCTATCCGCGATTTCATTGCTTTTCCGAAAAACAATGCCGGCCGCGACATGATGATTGATTCGCCCTCGGCCATTGCCCCTCAACAGCTCGATGAGCTTGCCCTGAAAATTGTGCAAAAACTACAATAAGCCCTGGCTTGCATAAACAGCAGGAAACGATTACTTTCCATTGGTTTTGCTATTTTTGCCCTTGTTTTGTTGAATTTGAAGTAAATCATTTATGTACGCATACATCTCGGGCCAACTCGTCGAAAAAAATCCTGCTTATGTTGTGGTTGACGCCAATGGCATTGGCTATCATCTGCACATCAGCGTGAATACCTATGCCGCCATTCAATCGCTCGATCATGCCAAACTGTTCACTTATATGGCCGTCCGCGATGATGCCCACTTGCTCTACGGCTTTTATGAAGAAGAAGAGCGCGACCTCTTCCTTCATTTGATTTCGGTATCAGGAGTTGGCACCGGCACGGCACGCATCATCCTATCGTCGTTAAGCACCGCCGAAGCCATCGAAGTCATCACTTCGGGAAATGCCACCGCTCTGCAAAGGGTGAAAGGCATCGGTGCCAAGACGGCACAACGCATTGTGGTTGACCTGCATGACAAGCTCAGCAAGACTCCCGTCATAGGGCAAAAAGCCGTTGGAACGTACAATAAGAACAAAGAGGAGGCGTTATCTGCATTACTTATTCTTGGCTTCAACAAGGTGGCTATCGAGAAAATACTCAACCGTCTGTTGGAAAAAGATGCGGCAATGCCTGTTGATAAACTGATAAGGGAAGCCTTAAAGCTGCTCTGAGATGCGGAAAATCAGGCCAATGTTACGAACGAAAAACGAAAATATCTTTTGAGGAAGTTGAAACAAAACCGTTTACGCTTTGCCGGGCTTGCAATGCTGGCTGCATTGGCTGTTTTCGGCCCCTTGCTTGCCGGACCTACGCCGCAAAGGATTAAGGCGCCTTTTCTGAAACCCTTTGTTGCCCCTGCTGACCCCGATACGATAAAACCCGTTTATCCCGTTCCGGCCGACAAAGGTAAACCCGAACAACAACTGTACGACCAGTCGCCACTGCACCTGAAAGACCCGCCAAATATTAAACGCGAAATCGTATACGACCCCGTTGCAAAACAATACATTTTTGTCAGCAAAATCGGCGATTTTTCCTATCGTGACCCTGTTGTGATGTCCGACAAAGAATTCATGAACTTCCAGAATCGGAAAGGCATCCGCAATTATTGGCATGAGCGTGCAAAAAGCGGGAAAGCCGACAACCAAACCAGCATCATCCCCTCGATTTATGTCGGCGGCAAAGTGTTCGATCAGATTTTTGGAAGCAACACCATTGATATCCGTCCGCAGGGCTCGGCAGAAGTAACTTTCGGGGTGCGAAGCATGTTGCGCGAAGACCCACAGTTGGACGTGCGTCAACGCCGGACAACCAATTTCGACTTCGACCAGCGTATCCAGATGAATGTGATCGCAAAAATTGGCGATAAAATTGAGTTCAAAACCAATTACAACACCGAAGCCACCTTTCAGTTCGAAAACAAGCTGGCGCTGAAATACGAAGGTAAGGAAGACGAAATCGTGAAACTCATCGAAGCCGGCCATGTCAATATGCCGCTCAACACCACCCTTATCCGCGGTAGCCAGGCTTTGTTCGGGGTCAAAACTAAGCTACAGTTTGGTCGTACTACGGTGACGGCAGTGTTTTCGCAACAGGAAAGTGAATCGAAAAACATCACCGTTCAAGGCGGAGCGCAAACCAACAAATTCAAACTAAGCAGTTTAGATTACGAAGAAAACCGACACTTTTTCCTTTCGCATTATTTTCGCGAGAACTATGAGCGCGGGCTGGCCTCGCTGCCGGTCATCACGAGCGATGTGAACATCACCCGCGTCGAAGTGTGGGTCACCAATATCGGTCCCGCCCTCACCGACAACCGTAATATCGTGGCGTTTACCGACCTGGGTGAAGGTAGGCCGGAATGGATCAATAACCAAAACATCAGCCCGCTGTCCGGACCGCCGCTTCCTTCCGGAAACTCGAACAACCTGATGACACGTATTGATACGGCCAGCATCCGCGATGTGAAACGCGTGAGTACCTACCTGGCCGGCGACCCGCTCAATATCGGGCATTCGGGTTATATGATTGCCGGACAGGATTTTGATAAGGTGGAGAATGCCCGTAAACTGAGCAGCTCCGAATATACTGTCAACAGCAAGCTAGGATTCATCAGCCTGAATACCAACCTCAATCCTGATCAAATATTGGCCGTTGCTTACCAATACACCGTGATTGGATACGACAGCGTGTTTCAGGTAGGAGAGTTTTCCGATCGTGGTGTCAATGCGCCAAAAAGCTTGGTGGTGAAACTGCTGAAAGGTACATCGCTCAACACACGCATGCCCATGTGGGATCTGATGATGAAAAACGTGTATTCCATCAAAGCTTTTCAGGTCAACAAAGAAGATTTTACGTTTAACATCCTTTATTCCGGAAACCAAAACGGAGTGCCGACAGGCTATTTTACCGAAGGCGACGAATCGGTAAAAGGGATTCCGCTGATTCATTTGCTCAACTTCGATAACCTCGACCAGCAAGGCAATCCCATGCCCAAAGGCGATGGCGTGTTCGACTTTTTAGATAATGCTGCACAGATGGGGGGGACCATCAATGCCCAAAACGGACGTATTTATTTCACGGTGTTGGAGCCATTTGGACGACATATACATGAAAAAGTCTTTCCCAACGACCCCGATTTAGCCAAGCTTTATGCTTACGATTCGCTTTACAGCCTTACCAAATCGGGCGCCGAGCAATATCCCGAAAAAAACAAATACATTCTCGAAGGATATTATAAATCGCAATCGGGCAATGAATATAATCTCAATGCCCTAAATGTACCCCAAGGTTCGGTCAGCGTCACGGCCGGCGGCGTCCCTTTGGTTGAAAATGTGGATTATACCGTGGACTATACCTTAGGCCGTGTACGTGTCATCAACGAAGGTCTGTTAAGCTCCGGCACACCCATCAACATCCGATTGGAAAGCAATTCGTTATTCAGTTTGCAGCAAAAACGCATGATGGGATTAAGGGTGGAGCATGAAATTAACCGCGATTTTAAGTTGGGAGCCACCTTGCTCAACCTTCACGAGCGCCCATTGACCCAAAAAGTCAACTATGGCGACGACCCCATCTCGAACACCATTTATGGTTTCGACATGAGCTATCGCCGCGAGTCGAACTGGCTCACCAAAATGGTGAACAAGCTTCCGTTTTACAGCAGCAAGCAGGTTTCACGCATCAATATTGACGGCGAATTTGCCCATTTTTTGCCTGGTCATTCGCGCGCCGTAGGCAAAAGTGGTACTTCCTACATTGATGATTTTGAAGGCGCAAAATCCAAGATTGATCTCCGGCAGCCAAGCTCCTGGTTTTTGGCCAGTACCCCGCAGGGGCAACCCGATCTTTTTCCGGAAGCCGCACCCGGCACCGGCTTAGATTACGGAAAGAACCGGGCTAAAATTGCATGGTATATCATTGACCCTCTGTTTTATGACCGTTACGGGACCCTCCGCCCAAAAAATATTGACAAAAACGAGCTGAGCAAACACAGTGTCAGACAAGTGCTTGAAACGGAAGTCTTTCCGAATAAAGAAATTCCTTCGGGTACGCCCACCAATATCGCTGTACTCAATTTAGCTTACTATCCTGACGAACGCGGCCCTTACAACTACGACCTGCTCCCAACACCTTTCACTGCGGGAATCAACGAACAAGGCCGGCTCAACAACCCGCGCTCGCGTTGGGGCGGCATCATGCGCCGCATCGAATCAACCGACTTCGAAGCCACCAACATCGAATACATCGAATTCTGGATGATGGATCCCTTTGCCGAGGAAGCCAACAACAGCGGGGAATTGTATATCAATCTCGGCGATGTGTCGGAAGATATCCTCCGCGATGGAAGGCGATTCTACGAAAACGGCCTGCCCACTTCCGAGGTAGTTACCAATGTTGATACCACCATCTGGGGACGTGTTCCCACCTTGCAGGCTTTAGTTGAATCGTTCAGCAATATCCCGGGTTCACGCGCTTTTCAGGATGTGGGTTACGATGGCCTTCGCGATGAGGACGAGCGCAGTTTCAGAGCCGACTACCTCGAAGCCATTCGCCAACAGTTTGGTGAAAACTCGTTGGCCTACACCATTGCCCTGGCCGACCCTTCGGCTGACAACTTCCAGTATTTCAGAGGATCGCATTTAGATACAGACGAACGCTACAGCAGCCTGCTCGAACGCTATAAGAACTTCAACGGCCCCGATGGCAACTCTCCCACCGATGATCAAAACACCGAAGCTTACCCCACCAGCGCGACCTCTATGCCCAATGTGGAAGACATTAACCGCGACAATACCCTGAGCGAAGCTGAACGCTATTTCCAGTATCGCATCAAGCTCGATCCCAACAATATGAAGGTGGGTGAAAACTATATTGCCGACATTCGTGAAGCTACCGGCATCCCATTGGCCAAGGGCGGAACCGGCGAAGTGAAATGGTATCAGTTCCGAGTTCCCGTCAGTCAACCCCAGAAAGTGATTGGCAACATTCAGGATTTTCGCTCTATCCGTTTCATCCGTATGTATATGCGCGGATTCGAAAAACCCGTTGTAGCCCGTTTTGCCACTTTGGAACTTGTCCGCGGCGAATGGCGCAAATATCGTCAGGCTTTGCAGGCTCCTGGCGAATACATTGTGAATGATGATCAAAATCAAACCAAGTTTGATATTTCGGCTGTCAACATCGAAGAAAATGGCCGCCGTACCCCAATCCCGTATGTGATCCCTCCGGGCATCGAACGTGAAACCAATTATGGCACTACCAGCCTTGTGCGCCTCAACGAACAAGCCATGCAACTTACCGTGGTCAACCTGCTCGATGGCGACGCACGCGCAGCATACAAAACTACCGAGTTCGACTTCCGCCACTACCGCAAACTCAAAATGTATGTTCATGCCGAACATCTTTTTGAAGGCCAGGAGCTCCGGGATGGTGAACTGACTGCATTCATCCGGCTGGGTGCCGACTTCACCGAAAACTATTACGAATACGAAATACCGCTCACCTTTACGGATTGGGGCACTTCTTACACCCAGGATACCAAAATCTGGCCTGAAGCCAACAACTTTGAGATTGACTTAGAGGCATTGGTAAAAGTCAAGGAGAACCGTAACATTGCCATGCGCAACCCCAATTCCGATATCCGGCTCAACTATCCTTATCAGGAGATGCAGGGCAGCCATCGGATAAGAGTCATCGGGAACCCTAACATCAGCGATGTGAAAGGGGTGATGATTGGTATTCGCAACCCCAAGCAGCTCAATCTCACTAATACCGCCGACGACGGGCAACCCAAGAGCGCTATCATCTGGGTGAACGAGCTTAGGGTAACCGATTTTAAAAACACGGGCGGCATGGCGGCCACCGCACGTGCCGAAACCGTACTTGCCGATCTGGGACGCATCGTTGTTACCGGTGCACATACCACATCCGGCTTTGGAAGCCTCGAAATGAAGGTGAACGAAACACCCCTGGAAGCTACTTCATCCTTCGATGTGTCAACCGATATTGATCTGGGTAAAATACTTCCCGAAAAAGCCGGAATCAAACTGCCAATGCACTTCGACTATGGTGAGACTCACATCAGTCCCGAATATAATCCGTTGGACCCCGACGTGAAACAAGCCAATTTTCTGCAATCGTTCGACAATAAAGCAGAAAAAGACTCTATCAGAGTACTGACCAATGACTTTGTCCGAAGGAAAAACATCAATTTCATCAATGTCAGAAAAGAAAAAGTAGGTAATCAGGCTGCCAAATCACGCATTTACGACATCGAAAACTGGAACTTTTCTTATTCTTATAGTGAATTTTTCCAGCGTAATGTGGATGTGGAATACGATCGTCGTTTGCTCTATCGCGGGGGCGTTGGCTTTAATTTCAATACCAACCCGGTAAATGTTCAGCCCTTCCAAAAATCCAAATGGGCATCCAAACCCATCATGCAGTTGATCAAAGATATCAACTTCTATTATCTGCCGCGCAACTTGGCTTTCCGTTCGGAGATGAACCGCCAGGACAACGAGAAGAAATTCCGCAACAAAAGCGAAGGCGACATCATCACTTATCCCATTTTTGCCCGCCAGTGGACCTGGACACGCAACTATGATTTCAAATTCGATCTCACCCGTAGTATCACCCTTGATTATTCTGCAGGAGCCAACGCTTATATCTACGAGCCAGCGGGTAACCCCGACCGTGGCACCGAGGAATACCAAATGCGACACGACACCATCTGGAACAGTCTGCTTAGTTTGGGACGCAAAACACGCTATAACCAATCGGTTAAAGTGAACTACAGCATTCCCATCAACAAAATCCCGTTGTTCAACTGGATCAGCGCCACCGCGGGCTATCAGGGCATGTACACCTGGACGGCAGCGCCGCTCTCGGTTCAGGACAGGGTAGGTAACAACATTGAGAATCAAAACACCAAACAGCTTAACGGTACGGTTGATTTTGTACGACTCTATAACAAAGTCGGTTATCTCCAGAAACTTAACACTCCCAAGAGACCTGGTAGGGGAGGCGGCGCCATGCCGCGTCCGGGAGGCATCGGACGGCCAGGAGGCCGGCCCGAACCCGAACGACCAGATAATACCCAAACAGCTGATACTACGAATAAAAAGCCCAGTGTCAATTATTTTAAACTTGTGGGCGACGAAATCCTCAAGCTCGCAATGAGTGTGAAACGCGGCAACATCACTTATTCGGAAAACAACGGCCTTTTCTTGCCCGGATTCATGCCCGAACCCGATATCCTTGGAATCAATATGTCGAAAATGGCTCCCGGTTACGGGTTCGTTTTAGGCAGCGAGGCCGACATCCGAAGCAAAGCCATCAATAGCGGTTGGCTCTCCACCGACTCGCTGATCAATCAGGCATTTGCTAAAAAACGCACCGAAACTTTCGGCTACAGAATCAATCTGGAACCCGTGCCCGGTATGAAAATTGATATCACCGCCGACCGAACCATGTCGTTCAACTTTTCTGAATATTTCAGAGCCGACTCGGCAGGCGTTTTCCATTCCTATTCGCCACTTGAAACCGGCGGTTTTACCATTTCCTACGGCCTGTGGAACACCTCTTTCGTGAAAGCAGGGCGCGACGAAGAGTCGCAATTGTTCAACCAAATGATTGCAAACCGCAAAATTATTGCCCATCGTCTGGCTTATGAAAATCCGCAATGGGTGAATCAGGGCGAACAATTTGTTTACGACTCCGTTGGTCGCGACTATTTTCCTTATGGTTATACTGCCATTTCTCAAAATGTTGTTCTTTATTCTTTTGTGGCAGCATATAGCGGTAAAGATGCCAATACCATCAAACTCAATCCTTTCCCAAGATTCCCATTACCCAACTGGAACTTCAGCTACAACGGTCTGGGCACTATCCCGGCAGTTCAGAAAATCTTCAAATCTGTCAATATCACCCACGCCTACCGCTCCACCTACAGCCTTAACTCGTGGCGCACCAATGTGGATTACGACCCGAACGATCTAACGAAAACCTATAAAAACAGCAGTGTCTATATCGGAAAATATGATCTTGGGCAAATTGTGATCACCGAACAATATTCGCCACTTTTGGGCATTGATGTTGGTTTCCAGAACAGCCTTACTGCCCGTGTGGAGTTTAAGAAACAACGTAATCTGACCATGAGTTTTATCAACAACCAGCTTACAGAAGTGGTGGGGGAGGAATTTATCATTGGCACAGGCTACCGTTTTAAAAACTTAGCTTTGATGATTTCGAGCCTTACCGGCGGCAAGGGAACGCGCACCACCAACGACCTGATTCTAAAACTCGATCTTGGATTCCGTACGGATGTGACCACGCTTCGACGATTAGACGAACGCAACAGTCAGATATCGGCCGGCCAATACAAAACCAACCTCTATTTTACGGCCGATTATATGGTGAGCACCCGACTTAATGTTCAGGCCTTTTTCAAACGCGATATGTCAGATCCTTTTGTGTCATCACAGTTTCGCAATTCTAACACCTTTGCCGGTGTTACCCTCC
Organism: Bacteroidales bacterium; assembly: GCA_019454985.1. Lineage (GTDB taxonomy): Bacteria > Bacteroidota > Bacteroidia > Bacteroidales > F082 > JALNZU01. The sequence goes on along the minus strand of JACFNF010000008.1, from coordinate 111,417 downwards.
GGTTCAATCTGGCACAATAGCCTATTTGGACTGGGTTTAATTAAGGCAAAGAATATCCTGCCTTTCGCAGAAAGTCGTAATTTTGAAGCCAAACTAAATTCTTAATAAAATGAATATTCCATCAGACCTCAAGTACACCAAAAATCACGAATGGGTTCGTGTAAATGGCAACGAAGCTATTATCGGAATCACCGAGTATGCTCAAAAAGAACTGGGCGACATTGTGTATGTTGAAGTGGACACTGTTGACGAAACCCTTGACGCAGGTGAAACTTTCGGTTCCATCGAAGCTGTCAAAACGGCTTCCGACATCTATATGCCTGTGAATGGCACGGTGACCGAATTCAACGAAGAACTTTCCACACAGCCAGAACTCATCAACAAAGACCCATATGGCCGTGGCTGGATCGTAAAAATCACCTTCGACGACGCTTCGCAGCTTGATCAGCTGCTTGATGCCGCCGGATACTTAGCTCTCATCGGAGCCTAAAGGCAGGAGTGCCCGGGTTGTGAGAAAGTGTGTACATCTGAAAAACTGGCTTCCGGCGATTGCTTGGGCTTTGTTTGTGCTGATACTCACTACAGTACCCGGTAAATATTTTCCAAAAGTAACGCGGTTTATTGACTGGCTTTCGCCGGATAAAGTGGTACATTTATTGATGTTTGGTATTCTGGCGTTCCTGACGGCTTTCCCTTTTCAGAAACCGTTTACCGAACAAAAACGACGTTCTTCCATTTCATTTTTTGTGATCCTCAGCGGCGCCGCCTATGGCGGCCTCACCGAGCTGCTACAGGCATATGTCTTCATCGGTCGCAGCGGAAATCTTTACGATTTTCTGGCCGATGTCGTCGGTACCTTGATCGGTTTCGGTGTGTTTTGGCTGTGGCACAAAAAAAAGTACCCGGGAGCAAAGCTTTCGATTGAATAAATATGTAAATTAGCCGCGCATTTTTATGCAGCATTAACACTTTAGCCAGATCACACTATGGAAATTAAAAAATCACCTAAAGCAGACCTTGAAAATAAGCGTATGATTTTCACGCAGATAGGTCTTGTACTGGCTTTAGCGATTGTCTTTTTTGCTTTTGAATACAGAAGCTACGACAAACGTGTGCTCAACATTGTTGAACGCCAAGTAGAAGACATTCCTGAAGAAATTGTTCCTATCACCGACCAGACGGTGAAACCACCACCGCCGGCACCTGTTGTTCAAACCACTGTTTTACAAGTTGTTGAAGACGACGTGCAGGTTGAAGACGTGAAGATTAATGTGGAAGTGGACCAAAAAACACAAATCGAAGTTTATGTTCCGCCGGTTCGCGAAGAAGAGGAAGTTGTCGAAGCTGAGATTTTTACAGTTGTTGAATCCATGCCTGAATATCCTGGCGGACCTGAAGAAATGATGCGTTTTATTGCACAAAACATCAAATATCCTCCAATTGCCCGCGAAAGCGGTATTCAGGGCAGGGTGTTTGTCAACTTTGTGGTTGAGCCCAATGGATCGGTTTCCAACGTAAAAGTGCTCCGCGGAATCGGTGGCGGCTGCGACGAAGAAGCTATCCGCGTCGTACAGTCAATGCCTAAATGGACTCCTGGCCGTCAGCGAGGGAAAGCCGTGAGGGTTTCTTTCAACCTGCCGGTACGTTTTACTTTGCAATAAAACTTGTTCATTCAAAAACTTAAAAAGCGCCTGAAAAGGCGCTTTTTTATTTCCCCCATGAAAGGCGGATGCTGAAATACCGCTGCGGCTGAATATCACCCGGACGACCCATATAAACCGTGTTCAAAAGATTGTTGACCATGGCTGAAAGTTTCCAGTGCGATGAAAAATTGTATGCCAAAAAAACATCGGCAACAAAAGCCGGCTTATTATTCGATTGCCAGTATTCGTAAAATCCGGGAAGCAGATGTTCGCGTGTGAGGGCATCCAGAAACACCTTGTCAATTCGTAACATGGCCGATTGCCAGCTCAGTGAGGTTCCGCCGCCAAAACGATTTTTACTCATCTCCCAATGAAGTTTGACACTGTGTTTCCGACGGTATTTCAAATAATTGTCGGAGTTTTTTCCGGTGTAAGGGTTGTATTCAACCGGCATGGTATAGGTATAGCCGCCATTGAGCTGATGGCTAAATGTGCCCGTTACAAACGCCAGAGTCAACTCAGCCTCAGCGCCATACACACGGGCTGCTTCAATATTAGAAGCCTTAAAACCAAAACCAAAACTGCCGTTACGGTCGGGATAAATGCCAAAGAGGAATTCGATCATGTTTTTGTTTTGAAGATAAAAAGCCGTCAGGTCAATGCCGGCGGTAATTCCTGATGTTTTAATTCCTTGCCGGAAGCCAAGCTCAGCATTCCAACCCGATTCGGGCTGGATATAGATGTTGGGGAAAATTTTCACTGCACCCAGTGTGGTTGATGCATATCGCTCCGCTATTGAAGGGTAACGAAAGCCCTGACCAAACGAAGCTCTTAAAAAAGTTGCCGAACCCAAGGCGTAGTTTAAGCCTGTCCGGAAAAGAGGTTCAAAACGTTGATAGCCACCATCCAAGCTGTTGTATTCCATTCGTGTTCCGGCAACAAGCTGCAACCCGGGAATCGGCTGTGACTCAAGCTGTAAAAAAGCGGCTGCATTCAGCGAATGGTGGTTGCCATAGAAGTTTGAAATCACCTGGGCCGATTGCTGCACTACTCCCGATTGGAGCCTGAGCCAGGAAAAGACAGGCGCAAAAATTTCATATTGTACAAAGGCGGAGCGGGAAAGACTGTTGTTGTTGGTAGCCGTCGGGAAACTGTTTTCCGTTTGCATCAGCCTGCTTTTCAGTTCATGACGGACGCCCTTTTGGCTGTCGTAGGTCACAAAAGGATCGAGCGTAAAATATATGCCATCCATCGGGCTGACGGTAGAACTATCCTGGATGAGGGCGCCTGTTGTAGCATTTTCCCAGAGCACAAAGTCGGTTTTATCGGTGAATCCGCCTTGAAGCGAAACACCATAGCGAAGGTTTTCAATACGGGAATGGAATTTTTTCCATTTCAGGTGATAGCGCAGGAGTTTTTCGTCGTTGAACTTACGGTAGCCATTATCGGAAAGCAGACTAAAACCAATCCCCAGATCGTTGTGGCCAAATCGTCGCAGATAGTCAAAACCCGCTGATGTGGACATACGAGGCGTAGTCCACCATTTCCACAAACGATTTGCAGGCCGGTCGAAAAAGCCCGTTTGCAAATAGGCCTTCATCTGCGGAAGAGGCGTTGCATCAGCCGTCCGGAAGTTTATGACGCCGTTCAGCGCCGATGATCCGTAAGCCACCGATGAAGCGCCTTTGATAATTTCAACCTGACTCAGGTTGTCGAGTGGGAGATATTGCCAGCGGATATTTCCGGCATCGGCTGCTAAAGCCGGCAATCCGTCCACCAAAGCCAACACCCGGCTTCCGGCGCCATAGCTGAAGCCGCTTCCGCCGCGTATTGAAATCTGACCATCGAGAATGTCAACGCCCTGCACACGGTTGATCAAAGCTTCGGCATCGGTGGTGTGACGATTTTCGACCATCTGGGGCTTCAACACACTCATCGAAACGGTCAATTCGGCTAAACGCTGCTCAATACGACTGGCTGTTACCACCACCTGATCCATGTCAAAAACTTCGGGAGAAAGTTCCACCTGCAGGCGCAGGGTGTCGGAAGCAATGGGGCTTACTTTCTGTGTGTAGCTCTTAAATCCAAGCATCTGAAAGGTAAGCTGAACGACGGGTTTCTCAGCCCACAACAGAAAATATCCCGAAGCATCGGCAGCTACACCACGATTTTGCTGAATCAAAACCAAAGCTCCGGCCAAAGGCTGACCATTGGTTTTGTCGCTCACTGTTCCACTAATCCAGCCCTGTGCCGACACCTGAAAGTGAAGTAACAAAAAAAAGCCGGCGAAAAAAACCCGCGCTTTCATTTTGCAACAAACGTCATCCTGATATTCATAGTCTCCGACGGATTGGTTTGATCGGGATAAGCCGTAGTGATTTTAAGCGAAGTTGAGGTGAGTTCTCTGATGAGTGTGGTAAGCGGAATAGGAAGGGAATCGGTGGTGATGATAATCTGGTTACGGTCGTCAGCAAAGCGCCACGATCCCGTATATTGCCCGAAATATCCTGTTGCATCCCGATTGAATTTGGCTGTACCGTTAAATTTTTCCAGAATCTGACCCTGACCGCCGGCTTCCAATCCGTTGACTAAGAGGCTGTCGCTTTGCCATAAAGGCGTTGTGAGCAATTCGAAGCGGTCGTTTTCTTCAGCCTTATTGCACGAAATCAAACAAAAAATAACAGAAAAAAGAATGAGTAGAAAATAGTTTTTCATAGAAAAGGGTGTTTCTTAACGCACAAATATACATTCTGCGTGCAGAAAAACCCTTGAAAAATAAAAAAGGCCGTAAATAATTTGGAAAAAACAAAAAACCCTGTCAGGAATACACCGACAGGGTTTTGCGTGGAGAATAACGGAATCGAACCGATGACCTTTTGACTGCCAGTCAAACGCTCTAGCCAACTGAGCTAATTCCCCAATCAGTGTGCAAAAGTACAAAAAAACTCCATTGATATGCAAGTCTTTTTTTAAAATTCTGGCCGGTCTCCTTATTTTTGGGCCATGAAACGCCTTTTTATCGCCATCCATGTGCCTTGTAACGAAGGGATTACCGATTTATTGGAACGCCTTCGAAGGCAGTTGATTCACGAACGCATCAACTGGTCGAAGCCGGAAAATCTGCATTTGACTCTGAAATTTTTGGGTGAGACATCCGATGAGTCCATCCCGGGTATTTTGAAGGAGGTAAGTCTTGCGGTGGAGAAAGTGGCGCCTTTTGGGTTAGTTTTCGATCGTACCGGAATCTTTGGCAGCCGTTACGATCCGCGGATAATTTGGGTTGGAAATCATCTTGATGCACAACAGCCTGTGGCGGCTTTGGCCAATCAAGTGCTTGATGCCTGTGCCCGTGCTGGCTTTGAACGCGATCGCCAAAACTTTGTGCCTCACCTTACCCTCGGTCGCATCAAAAACATCAACAATAAACCATATTTTCAACAAGTGATGGCGGCGCTTCCGCAGAAACTTTTTCAGGAAATGATGGTGGACAAACTCATTCTTTTTGAAAGTATCCTCCGCAAAGAAGGCCCAATTTACGTACCACTCCAGCAGATTGAATTCAAAGGAAAAATGGCCTGAAAATCTGTGATCGCAAAAATTGAAATGGCAATGACAGTTTTGGAAAGATGCAAATAGCAATTGATGAAGGGTAAAAACCTGCCTTGTTCAGAATGAACTTTCTGATCAATTTCAAAGGTGCAACAGATAAGTTTTGTGCAAAGTTGTGTGGATTCTATTTCTGAACCGGGAACAAAATATCATAGGATTTTATTTATCTACTTTGTTCTTTATCAATCTATTGCATCATGAAGACAGGCAGACGCGGATTTGAATTTATTGCGTTGGTTCGGAATAGCCAAACAAGCGTCGGCTTTTAATGCGTTCGGCCACAAATGCCGGGACATCATTCTCCCATCCCGGTTGTCCGGAGCGAATTTTTTCGAGAACATCGTGCGAGTAGATGCGCAAAAATGCAGGATAGATGCCAGGAACATCTAAAATTTTTCGGTTGGCTTTCAAATGTTCAAACAAATGCACTGTTTCAACAGGGAAATGCAATTCGTTAAGAGTCAATAGTTTCCCGGTTGATTGATCTAAAGCCGGATAAACATATACTTTCACATTTTCCGGAAAAAGATGGCCAATGGCTTCGATGATGCCACCCCGGAGATTGGCATAATATTTTGGCTGCATCACCTTGACAAAGGTTTCGATGCCAATGACTAACCGAAATTTATTGATACGAAACTGCGACAAATAATTCACCACCTTGTAAAATTCTCTGAAATTGGAAACCATCACATTTTGCCCCATTTCGTTGAGTACATCCACCCTGTCGAGAAAATCGCGCTCGTCGAAACTGCCTTCCTGAAGTAGGTTGTTGAGGGTTATCTCGCAGAGCGACAAGGTGTTAAAACGATCATAATCTTCATCTTTCTCGAAAAGAGCAAAGCTCGATTTCAGCATATCCACGCTCACATGGGTTACCGGCCTGAAACTTCCCCGAAAAATGAGCACATTGGTTTTATAGAGCATATCATCGGGTTCCTGCACATTGCCGTTTTGATCGAACATGATGGCATTTGTCATTCCATTTTTTACCAATTGTACACCCAGAAGCCGGTTGTCAACATAGGAAAGTTCAGGGCCACTCATGTGCATCATCGTAATAGCCAGGCGGTCGGGCGAAAGGTTGTCCATGAGTGACAGTAGAAAAGTATTGGGCCATTGCCAATGAAAATAGCAGGCATAAAGCAGGTTAACACCAAGAATTCCCAGGGTGTTTTGTTGAAGCAACGAATCGTTTTCCAACAGGCGGATATGAATAATTACCTGATTGGGCTGACTTTGAGGTGTCAGTTGATACTTCACCCCCATCCAGCCATGGCTGATATTGTCTTTTTTGAAGTTCAACGTAGAAACGGTGTCGGCAAAGGCAAAAAACCGAATTTCGCCCTTCTCGGAATCGGCCAGTAATGAAGTAATTTCGTCGTATTCTGCGCTGAGCATCAACTCAAGGCGTTCGCGCGACACATAACGCTTCGAGGGTTTTTCGCTGCAATAAAGGGCATCGCTGAAACGCTTGTCGTAGGCCGAAATGGATTTGGCCACAGTGCCCGATGCACCGCCAGCCTGAAAAAAATTACGCACCACTTCCTGCCCGCCGCCTATCTCGGCAAAGCTTCCAAAAATGGTGGGATTTAGATTGATTTCTAATGCTTTGCGGTTAACCGAAAGAATTTGACCATTGTCTGACATAGGTTTCGGGGATGTTTTGGGCAAAGGTAATGGTTTCCTTTGTTCATCCGATTGACCGATGGTGTTTTGCTTCATTGTTGGCATTCCCTTTTTTAAAAATAAATTCCTTTCATTTCAGTAAACGGCAAATCCTGGGTTTTCAGGATATTATTCATTTTTGCTCTCTTTGGTAACCTTCCGGACCTTTGGTAAAATTCTAATTTCTCTCTTTCCGTTCAATTTAAATGCCCAATCAATATTGGCGCCTGCTAAAGTTTGTATCTTTACCCAAGTCTTTCGTTTTTGTGTCGTCACTCAAAAGCAGATATCACGGATAGAATACTTAAACGTTCTTACAAGATTTAATAAACTTTACCGGACATTCCCGACTTCAAATATGCCCACAAACTAAAATTCATAATATCATTCACCATGACCGGACTTTGGCTGGCTGTTGCCTTTGTTTTATGGTATGCAACATCGCTTTATATTTCCGAAACTTTTGCATCCAGATGGCCCGGAAAACAGATGTTGTTTTTTATTTCTTTCATTCTGAGTCCCATCATCGCTCTTTTATTCGTATCTTTGAGCAAGCGGATAAAAAAATAGAGATATGAAAACCTTTCATGCTCCGGCTGAGCGTGCAGAAACCAAACAGCTTCTGCACGACATGAATATATTCGCCAACCTTGAAAGTGTGGACGAATTGGTCAATGCCCTTCCTTTTATTGTTGCTGTGCTGAACAAAGAACGTCAAGTGGTTTACAGCAATCAGACTCTACTCAACGCCATAGGAATCACCGATTTAAGAAAAATCGTCGGCCTTCGTCCCGGTGAACTTCTCCATTGTGTGAATGCCACAAAAAATGAAGGTGGTTGCGGAACTTCCGAAAATTGCTGCTATTGCGGAGCTGTCAACACCATTTTGGATTGCCTCGAAAACAACCGAAAAGCAACTTCCGAATGCCGCATCACCGCTCATCCGTTTGATAAAGAAATTTCCTATGATCTCTCTGTAACTGCTTCGCCATTCATTTACAACAACCAGCAGTATGTCATTCTTTCGCTCTTGGACATCAGCAACGAAAAACGCCGTCACGCCCTCGAAAAAATCTTTTTTCACGATATTTTAAACACTGCAGGAGGTATCAGAGGATTCCTTGAATTTATTTCTACTAGCGAAGACACACATGAAATCAAAGAATTTGTTGGTATTGCCAGCAAACTCAGCGAAAATCTGTTGGACGAAATCATGGCTCAGCGCCAACTGCTTGCGGCCGAAACCGGAGAGTTGAAATATATTCCTAAAGAGTTAAAAATCAATCAAATACTTTCTGAAATCAAAAACACATTGGAACATCATTTTGTTGGGCAGGGCAAGAAAATTACGATTCTTCAAGGCGACAATTTAGCTTTATATTCCGATCCGGTTTTGTTAAAAAGGGTATTGATTAATTTATTGAAAAATGCCCTCGAAGCCAGTCGTGACGGCCAAACGGTAACATTAGGCGTTAAAAAATCCGACGACAGCCATATTGAGTTTTTTGTACATAATCCGGGCTATATGAGCCGGGAAGTTCAACTTCAGATTTTTCAGCGGTCGTTTTCAACCAAAGATAAATCGCGCGGGCAAGGAACCTACAGCATCAAACTGCTCACCGAGCAATATCTGAAGGGAAGCGTCAGCTTTGTATCTGAGGAGGATGAGGGAACCACGTTTTATATTAAGCTTCCGTTGAATTCCCTTTCATGATGCGAAGAAGGGCTTAATATCCCAGCAGCCAGGCAAAAATAAGCGGTGCAACGATGGTGGCATCCGACTCGACGATGAATTTTGGCGTATGGATATCGAGTTTCCCCCAGGTGATTTTCTCGTTGGGAACGGCACCCGAATAGGAGCCATAACTGGTTGTTGAATCTGAGATTTGGCAGAAATACGACCAGAACGGCACATCTTTCCATCCCAGGTCCTGATACATCATCGGCACAACACAAATGGGGAAGTCGCCGGCAATGCCTCCGCCAATCTGGAAGAAACCAACGCCTTTGCCGCCTGAGTTTTTCCGGTACCAATCGGTAAGCCACACCATATAATCAATGCCGCCTTTGACGGTAGTACTTTTGATTTCGCCTTTCACCACATAGGACGAGAAGATATTGCCCATGGTGCTGTCTTCCCAGCCGGGGACAACGATGGGGAGGTTTTTTTCGGCAGCTGCCAGCATCCACGAGTGCTTGGGGTCAATCTCATAGTATTGTTCCAAAACACCGGAAAGAAGCAGTTTATACATAAATTCGTGCGGGAAGAAACGCTCTCCTTTGGCATTGGCATCTTTCCAAAGCTCATGGATATGCTTTTGAAGCTTGCGGAAAGCTTCTTCTTCGGGAATACAGGTATCTGTAACGCGGTTGTAGCCCTGTTCGAGCAGTTCCCACTCTTCTTTTGGACTGAGGTCGCGGTAGTGTGGCACCCGTTTGTAATGTTTGTGTGCCACTAAGTTCATCAGGTCTTCTTCCAGATTGGCTCCCGTACACGAAATGATGTGCACTTTATCGTGCCGGATCATTTCGGCTAACGAAATACCAAGCTCGGCTGTGCTCATGGCGCCGGCTAAGGTGATCATCATTTTTCCGCCCTCGGCAAGATGTGTTTCGTATCCTTTGGCTGCATCCATCAGGGCAGCAGCATTGAAATGGCGGTAATGGTGTTCGATAAACTGCGATACAGGTCCTTTAGTGGTATTCATAAGACAATGATTTTTTTGCAAATTTACTCTTTTTCGATCAGATTACTCGTTGATATCAGCCGGGAAAACAGCCTTTTCGCTGAGATAATCCACAATCCGGTCAATATTTTCATTCAGATTTTCAGGCTTCAGGTCAAAAACGGCATCATTGGGGACTTCATACACTAAATCATATCCGGGCAATTGGCTTAACAGTCCGGCCTCGGCTTTTTCGTACAGCTCCGGTTTGTTGTTGCGGCAATATTGGAGGTCAGCGTCCATATAGATCATCATAAACCGTTCAATGCCTATAATTTGTGCAATTTGCTTACGAATATCATCCCTAGCCGAGATAAACGAACAAATGGTGATGATGCCCTGATCGTTCAGGATTTTGCTGATATATGCCACGCGTCGAAGCTGCTCGGCCCGGTCGGCAGGCGAATAATCGAGTTCACGGGTAAGGCCGCTGCGCACGGTGCTGCCATCGAGCAGGACAACTGTTGCGCCTAAGTCGAAAAGCCGACGTTCGAGGGAGAAAGCCAGCATATTTTTCCCGCTTCCATGAAGCCCTGTAATCCAAATGGTGACGCCTTTCTGGCGGTAGCGGGCAGTGAGCTCCTGCTGACTGATCAGGCTTTTTCCGCCCTCGACAAGCTTTTTCAGCTCAGGCTCGCTGATACGCGAATGCAAATCGGCCGGATTCATCTTGTCAATGATCATACCTGCCGCACAGGTGTTGTGTGTGATGGGATCAATCAGCACAAAAGAACCGGTAGCATGGTTTTTTTGATAGGGATCGAAAAATAAAGGCTTGTTGGTGGTGATGACAACCCGACCGATTTCGTTGAGCGAAAGTGCATCCGTCGTGCTTTGTTCGTGGGTGTTTACATCCACCTGATAGCGCACCAGATCAATGCGGGCGCGGGTGCTGTTAGTAGTGTGTTTGATATAAAACTGTGCGTAAGGATCCATCTTTGTTTCGTCCATCCACACCAACATGGCCTCAAACTGGCGATCGCAGCGGGGTTGGTTTTCGGGAAGCACAATCATGTCGCCGCGCGAAATATCAATTTCATCGGCCAAAGTAACTGTAACAGCCTGAGGCGGAAAAGCATAGTCGGCATCTCCGTTGGAGGTGATGATGCGTGTCACGCTGCTAGTCTTGCGCGAAGGCAAAGCCATCACCTGATCGCCTTTACGAAGGATACCCGAGGCAATTTTGCCCGAAAATCCCCTGAAATCGAGGGTTGGGCGAAGCACAAACTGAACCGGAAACCTGAAATCGTCGAAGTTGCGATCGGAGCCTATATGTACCTCTTCGAGAAATTGAAGCAGGTTCTTTCCATGATACCAGGGCATTTTTTCCGAATTCTCCACCACATTGTCGCCATTGAGCGCCGACAGAGGAATGAAATAAATATCGGGAATACCCAACGGGGTGACGAAGTTTTTGTAATCGTTGCAAATGGAATCAAACACTTCCTTGTCGTATCCAACCAAATCCATTTTATTGACAGCCAGCACAATATGTTTTATACCCAGAAGTGAAACCAGAAAGGTGTGCCTACGGGTTTGGGTAATTACGCCTTTGCGGGCATCAATAAGAATGATGGCTAAGTTGGCTGTGCTGGCTCCGGTAACCATGTTGCGGGTGTATTGCTCATGCCCCGGAGTGTCAGCAATAATAAATTTGCGTTTGCTGGTCGAAAAATAACGGTATGCCACATCAATAGTGATGCCTTGTTCACGTTCGGCTTTCAAACCATCGAGCAGCAGGGCGTAATCAATCTGGTCACCGGCATGGCCAATGCGCTTGCTGTCGCGTTCAAGGGCCGAAAGCTGGTCTTCGTAAATTTTTTTACTATCGAAGAGAAGTCTGCCGATGAGGGTTGATTTTCCGTCGTCCACCGATCCGGCCGAGAGCAAACGGAGCAGGTCTTTTTTTTGGTCATGATCAAGAAAAGATTGAATATCAGTGTGTTGGCTCATTTTCCTTTACGTCTTGATTTGCTTTAATTCATCCTTCGCAGGCTTAGAAATAACCTTCGCGTTTTTTCTGTTCCATGCTGCCTTCCTGGTCGAAGTCAATGACACGTGTGGTGCGCTCGCTTTTGGTGACGGTCATCATTTCTTCGACAATTTTTTCGATGGTATCGGCTTCTGATTCAATGGCGCCGGTGAGTGGATAGCATCCGAGCGTACGAAACCTCACCTTGCGCATCTTGGCTTTTGCAGCCAGTTCGGGTGGCATACGGTCGTCATCGGCCAGAATGAGGTTGCCGTCAATTTCCACAACAGGTCTTTCTTTGGCAAAATAAAGCGGTACGATGGGGATGTTTTCCAATCGGATATACTGCCAGATGTCGAGCTCAGTCCAGTTGCTGAGAGGAAAAACGCGGATAGATTCGCCTTTATGAACACGGGCGTTATAGATGTCCCAAAGTTCGGGGCGTTGGTTTTTTGGATCCCATTGATGAAACCGGTCGCGGAAACTAAAAATTCGTTCTTTGGCACGCGATTTCTCCTCGTCGCGACGTGCACCGCCAAAAGCTGCATCAAAACGATGCTTGTCCAAAGCCTGCAGCAAGGCCTGGGTTTTCATCACATCGGTATGCACCTTGCTTCCGTGGGAGAATGGCCCTATGCCGCTCTCAAAGCCCTCGCGGTTATATTCCACAATCAAATCCCAATTGTTTTCGCGGGCATAATGATCGCGAAAGGTAATCATCTCCCTGAATTTCCATTTGCTGTCAATGTGCATGAGCGGAAAGGGCACTTTTCCGGGAAAGAAAGCTTTCTCGGCCAGCCTCACCATCACTGAGCTGTCTTTTCCTATGGAATAGAGCATCACTGGTTTTTCAAATGAGGCGGCCACCTCGCGGATGATGTGGATGGCTTCGGCTTCGAGCTCCCGCAGGTTGTTTAAAGTCAGGTTGTTTATCATGCGCTAATGGGAATTGCAGGGATTTTTTCTGTTTTAAATATGATTGTTCTACATCGCTTCATATTGGTCTTTGGCCTGGGCCGAAAAAGCAATGAACGATGGATTTTGCAGGTCGGGATTGTTGTAAACAAGTTCGGTCTGGCGATTGTCAAACTGAACCACTTTTCCGCCGGCGGCCAAAACGATGGCATGACCGGCAGCAGTATCCCATTCCGACGTCAGTCCGAAACGCGGATAAACGTCGGCATTCCCTTCGGCGATCATACACATTTTCAATGAGCTGCCGCGCGAAACAATGCGGATGCTGTCGTGATGACGTTTGGATTTGTTGATATATTCCGTCGTTTCGGGGTTCAGGTGCGAACGGCTGACAACAATCGTAAAATCGTTCGTTTTGCGTGATAACGGCAATTTTGATGCCTGACGTTTCAGATGGGCCAGGCCGGGATTGGCCAATACTAAGCCTTTGGCATATTCTAATTTCCAGGCGCCATTTTCATCGCTGAAATATAAAATATCGTTCACGGGGGCATAAATGACACCCATCACCGGCTTCTGATTTTCGATCAGCCCGATATTCACACTGAACTCACCGTTACGGTTGACAAATTCTTTGGTGCCATCAAGCGGGTCAACCAACCAGAAACGCGACCAGTTTTCGCGCACGTGATAAGCGGAAAATTGAGTCTCCTCACTGACGTAAGGCAAACCAGTGCTTTCTAAAGTCTTGATGATGATATCGTTGGCCTTGGTGTCGGCCAGCGTCAAAGGGCTGTTGTCTTGCTTGAAGTCAACCCTGAAATCGGTGGCATAAACTTCCAGAATTGCTGTGCCGGCATCAATCGCCGCTCTGACAATGTTGTCGTAATGCTGGGATAAGTCAATTGGTTTCATGGCAGTTGTGTTGAGTTTGTTGAAGAGTACATTATGTCGTTTCATCATCCGGGCTGAAAAAAAGTAATAATTTTGCTCCGGAATGGCCGCAAATGTAGTAAAACTGGGCGAAAGCCGCTAAACCTTCTTTAAACAAATGATTTTCAAAGGCTATTGACCATGGTGACGGTTCAAATACGTTGAATAGTCTTTGCGGAGCGGTACATAAGTTTCATCGGAAAACAAGGTGGAGGTGATGAGAAAATCGGCGGTTGACCGGTTGCTTGCGGTGGGAATATTGTAGAGCACTGACATACGCAGCAGCGCTTTTACATCCACATCGTGCGGCTGACTTGTCATCGGATCCCAGAAAAAGATCATCATGTCAATCTTGCCTTCGGCAATCATTGCGCCCAATTGCTGGTCGCCGCCCAAAGGCCCTGATTTGAGGCACACAACATTGTCCAAAACTTCTTTGATCAGGCTGCCGGTGGTGCCGGTTGCAAAAAACCGATGACCCGATAGTTTTTCACGATTGTGCTTCACCCATTCCGACAGGTCGCTTTTACGATTGTCGTGGGCTACAAGTGCAATGGATTTTTTCATAATGGGCATGCTTTGATGCAAAGATGAAGAAAAAATCGCACAAGTTTTGATTGGAATTGATTTATTGCGTTTTAGTTAAGTACAATCTTTGAAACGAAAGCAGGTTGATTGGGTGTTTCAATGCGATAGAAATAAGTGCCGCGCGGATAGGAAACCACGGGAATAGATAATACTCCTGCCGGTTGTTCGAGCGTTTTTACCCATAACTCTCGTCCGTTCACATCGAAAAAGCGAATGAGAGCGCCTTGTGTGTTAGCGGAAAGATGATAAGGAATCTGAATAAAATCAGTGGCCGGATTTGGCCAGGCCGGCATTTGACCAGCATGAGATTCATTGAGCGAAATCTGCGTGCCCGGAAGGTTGTAAACTGCCGTTTGAATGCTGTATGGCGTAACGGAGTAATCATACAGATAAGCAACTAATTTAGAGCTTCCATCGGCCAGAGTGTGGATATACAAATACTGGCAGCCGGGAAGATTGAGTAAAACCGTGCCATTTTCGCGGATGATTTTGGCATTATAGCTGTAATATTGGCCTGCTTCGTTGTAAGAATAGAAAAAATATGTCAAACAAAGGCCGTTATCGGTTGTAAACAAACCCTCCGATACATATTTAATGTCAAAAAGATAGTTGTTGGCCGGAATGGAGAGATTGATGGTTTTCCACAGGCTGTGGTTTTGATTGTAGATGCGACATTGGGACGCTCCCACATCCATCAGAAAAAATTTTGTGCCCGAAAAAGACAGTTCAGTGTAAGTTCCCGAATAGGAATAGGTGGTTTCGGGCGTAATTTGTGCATGGACTGTCGGCCAATTCACAAAAAAAAGGATGACAGCTATGCCAATGGAAAAGGATACTTTCATTGAAATAAATTTTGATGCCGCAAAGGTAATGACTTCCAACGTCTTGTGTTTTTACAGTTTTTATGCAATTCGGTACAAGATTTTAAGCATTGATTTGGCTTTAATGAAATAGCAATAAGTTTGTACAAAATACAATTAAAGGGGTGAGCATTGTTCCTATTTCCGGCCAAAAGATTAAAAATTTTCGTTGGATGACGGCCGATATAGCAAAAGGTATTGCAGTGGTATTGATGATACAGGTGCATCTTACCGAGCTTTTTGCCATTCCCGAATGGTATGAAGGTGTAGCTGGCAAGTTGAGCTTGTTCTTGGGCGGCCCGCCGGCGGCACCTGTTTTCATGTTTTTGATGGGTTTTTTTGCCTTTCAGGGAAATGTGAAAAAATGCCTCCTGAAACGGGGTCTTAAATTGCTGGCTTGGGGCTTTTTGCTCAATATCGGGCTTAATGCTCACCTTTTCATCAAAACAGCTAGCGGGAATCTTAGTACACATATACCGGATTACCTTTTCGGAGTTGATATCTTTTTTCTTGCCGGATTGAGCCTGATTTTGTGTAGCTTGTTGGTTAAACTATTTGCACAAAATACGGCATTATGGGCTCTTAGCTTTTTTACTCTTGCCTCATTAAACTCCTACCTACCTGTTTACGTGGGTAATAATGAATGGATAAAGTACTTTTTGGCCTTTTTTTATGGCAACTACAGTTGGTCTTATTTTCCGCTTCTTCCCTGGGGGGCTTATCCCATTGCAGGCGTGATTGCAAAAATTGTATGGGACAGCACTGCTGTATTTTTTGCGCGGCAGGAGGTTCAATGGGGTGCTCTTTTGCTGTTAACGCTTGTTTTGCTTTCGAGCTTTGACTTTGGATTTTCTTCGGCCATTGTGCTTCAAGACTACTACCATCATTCGTTTATACATGCTCTCTGGAACTTATGCTTCGTTCTTTGGGAGTTGATTCTTATTCATTTGCTTGTGCGTGGAAACAACCTGGGTATCGAAGGTCGGTGGTTAGCTTGGAACGGTAAACATGTTACGCAGGTATATGTATTTCAGTGGCTTCTTATTGGGAATCTCTCTACCTGGCTTTACAGGAGCCAGTATCCGCTGCAATGGTTTCTTTGGTTGATATTCCTTCTTTTTTTAAGCAATCTTTTCACTTTCTTTTGGCTTCGCTTTCGGCCAGAGTGGATTTAGTTTACAGCGCATGCAGCGGCAGCTACGCTCACTTTGACGCCCGGTATCTCTAAAAGTTTTTGTGCGCAGGCTTCTATGGTACTCCCGGTGGTGATCACATCGTCAATCAGCAACAGGTGTTTTCCGGCAAGTTCTTCTGCTCTGTTCACCACAAAGATGTCTTTCACGTTTTTCCAGCGGGCTTCGCGCGACTTTTTGGTTTGGGTTTCGGTGGCTACGGCACGCACCAAATGATGAGTGCTGAGGGAAGCCGGAAGGTGACGCATCATGCCTTTTGCAATGATTTCACTTTGATTGTAGCCCCTGACTTTGACTTTTTTTGGATGCAAAGGCACAGGAATCAGAACGTCAATATCGCTGAAAAATGCTGACTGATGCAAGGCTTTTCCCATTTCTTCGCCTAAAAATAAGCCGGCCTCCTGATTGCCTTTGTATTTCAGCTCGTGGATAAGGTGTTGAATACGGCCTTTTTTAGCGAAGAAAAAAGTGGCGCTTGCCGCATGAAGATGAACCCTGCCCCAAAAGATACGGGCAACCGGATTATCGCCCACATTTTCGTAGCCTGTCTTTGGAGCCAAATATTGACAGCTCAGGCAGACAACCTTTTCATCGTGCTGGAGCAGGGCTCCGCAGGCAGCGCAAACCTCCGGGTAGAGCAGCGATAAAAACAAATTGAAAATGCGTTTCACCTTCCAAACCGGTTTTGGTAATCCGGGCAAAGATAGATGCTCCAAAAAACGGATGCAAGCAAAATGCAACAAGGCCGACCTTTGATGTGGCCGGCCTTGATTTTAAACCCGCTATCCGTTACCTTATGCAGGTTCTTTATCCAAAACCGAGAGGTTATAGAGCACAATTTCCTGTGTTGTGCGAACAACGCCTTTGTTATCCGTGTATTTTTCCTCATTGGTTTTGCCAACAATCACCATTTTGACACCTTTTTTCACCTGTCGGCTGACTTCCTCGGCCACTTTTCCCCAGGCAACAACATTGTGCCACTTGGTTTTCCAACGCGTGCTGCCATCGTCTTGCAACACTTTTTCGAGAGTGAAAAACGAGAATCGGGCTAACATTCCGTTGTTTTCAAAATATTTGATGGTAGGTTGGTTACCGGGCCTGCCAATGAGCTTGAGGGTGTTTTCTGTAGTATTCATGATTATTGTAGTTTAATCGTTGTAAATAAAGTGAAAGAGTAGGTTTTGGTACGCGCTATGAAAAAACGGCAATTTCGTTGGCAAGCACTTCAACGCTGTAGCGTTTGTTGCCGTCTTTGTCTTCCCAGTTGTTGGTACTCAGCTTGCCGCTTACCAAAATCTGCTTTCCTTTTGCGACTTCTTTTTCAACGATTTCGGCTATTTTCCCCCAGGCCGTAATCTGATGCCAGTGGGTTTGTTCTACACGCTCGCCTTTGTTGTTGGTGTAATAATCATTGGTTGCGAGCGAAAACCGCGCCATTTTGCGGTCGTTCAGGATGGTTTTTACTTCAGGATCTTTGCCTGCATGTCCGATCAATTGTACGGAGTTTCTCATTGTTGTCATGGTTTCAAGTTTTTAAGTTTGACAAATGAACGAATTGACGAAGCAAAAGTAGAATGAGCCTGTCGGCTTAGTCGTTTAATAACCAGTTAGATACGTAAATAAATGTTGTTAAACGGTTATCAACGAATAAATAATTGATAAACAACGATATAGCTTTTGATTTAAAAATTGTTTTTTCAGGAAAATGTGATTGTTTTTCGGGCAATCGGGACTGATAAAAACAGGTTGAGGCGAATTCACGAATGATGGTAGGGAGTGTTTCAAAACCTGTGAAATTGTGTTTTGTATCCGTGGTGGTCTTCTCACGCAAATCATCCATTATTTCAGCATTTTCGGCTTTTTGCTGCAGGAGATGAAAAAGCCCTTAATTTTGAAGAGAAAAAACAGAATATAAACCCATTGTACTCTGTTTATTTCAAAAAGCGATCACGACCGTGAACAATTTGTTATTTAAAGACGGAAAAAGGAAAAACAATATCATGAACAGCCCACGCACAAAACTGTTGAATTTGCCCAGGTTCATCACTACTCGCAAGCCCTGAAATACGAGCCAACGCTAAAAAACAAAATTGATATTTTGCCAATACACCGATAAAAAAGATCAAACTTTTCATATTGTCACCCCTCTGCAAAATTTGTTCGGCGCTGCTTTCCGGAAACAGCAATAGACCTCAGCAGCTCCGAAAAATGATGAGCTTCCTGCCAAAGCCCTTTCCGCGTCAGTATCTTCGTTTATATTTGTAAAAAATTGTTTCAGGGGTGTTGATGACCTCAGACGACCTTTTGCCGTATGCACAACGATTTTTCCGTGCCATTTGTTTCCGATGCTTACGCGCCATTGATTCAGGTGAGCGGGTTGCGCATTGCTTTTTCTCAGGGCGGGGCAGTGACGGAAGCCGTGCAGGATGTGAGTTTTCACCTCCAGAAGGGCGAAACCTTAGGAATTGTCGGCGAGTCGGGCTCTGGGAAATCGGTTACCGCATTGGCCATTATGCAGTTGCTGCCAAAAAAAAATGCCCTCATTCCTTTAGGTGAAGTCGTTTTCGACGGCACGAATCTCAATGGTCTTGCCGAAGAACGTATGCGGGAATATCGTGGCAAACGGATTGCGATGATTTTTCAGGAGCCCATGACTTCGCTCAATCCCGTGATGCGCTGCGGAAAACAAGTTGCAGAAGCCATCCTGACACACAGTTCTGTGGACAAAGAAGAGGCTAAACAAAAAACCTTGTCGCTTTTTCGCAAAGTTCTTCTGCCCAATCCCGAAGCGGCTTATCAGGCGTATCCCCACGAGCTTTCGGGCGGACAAAAACAACGGGTGATGATTGCAATGGCGATAGCCAACAAGCCCGACCTACTGATTGCCGACGAGCCGACCACTGCTTTGGATGTGACCGTTCAGAAGGAGATACTTCTGTTGCTCAAATCGTTGCAGCAGGAAACCGGTATGGCCATGATTTTCATCAGCCACGATTTAGGAGTCATTGATGAGATTGCCGACAAAGTGGTGGTGATGCACCGTGGCATCATTGTAGAACAAGGAACGGTGGACGAGATATTGAATCATCCGCAGCATCCTTATACCCGCGGATTATTGGCTTGTCGCCCGCCTGTTGGCCATCGGCTGAAGCGTCTGCCTGTGGTCAGGGAATTTCTCGACAACCAGTGGCCGGGCGGAATGGACGAGATGCTGAGCCGCCTCAGCCTTCCGGACGATGATCGAAAACAGCGTCATCAAACGCTCTATCAGGGCGATGTGCTGCTCAGGGTCGAAAATCTGAAAGTAAGTTTTACCGCGACAAAATCGTTGTTTCGCGCTCGCCGGCATACTGTCAAAGCAGTGGACGACGTCAGTTTTGAACTTTTTTCCGGAGAGACATTGGGTTTGGTGGGCGAATCGGGTTGCGGAAAAACAACCCTTGGACGGACTCTTCTGAGGCTTATAGCTCCAGAGTCAGGAAAGATTGGGTACGAAGGAAAACAAATCACTAATCTCAGTCATAAGGAGTTGCGACAGTTTCGCCAAAGGGTACAGATGGTGTTTCAAGACCCGTATTCTTCGCTCAACCCACGTATGGCCATAGGCGAGGCTATCCTTGAGCCGATGACGGTCCACGGCCTTTATGGTCATGCAACCCGACGACGCGATAAAGTGATGGAACTGCTCGAAAGGGTGGGTCTCGAAGCCGCGCATTACCGGCGCTATCCGCATGAGTTTTCGGGCGGACAACGGCAGCGGGTGTGCATCGCCAGGGCGCTGGCGGTGAATCCCGGATTGGTCATTTGCGACGAACCGGTGTCGGCTCTTGATGTTTCGGTGCAGGCGCAGGTGCTCAACCTGCTCAATGAACTGAAAAAAGACAATGGTTTCACCATGATATTTATCTCGCACGACCTGAGTGTCGTACGCTATATGTCGGACCGTGTAATGGTGATGAACAAAGGAAAAATTGAAGAATGTGGCGAGGCCGATGCCCTTTTTTCGAATCCACAATCGGACTACACAAAAAAATTAGTGCAATCCATTCCAGGAATCAAACGATCGGGCTTGCTGAACCAAGCCTGAGCGCAAAAAGAAAAAGGCAAGTTGATTTCTCCAACTTGCCTTTTTTCAGTTAATAAAATGGTCTTATTCGGCAATTACCATTTTGTTTGTTAATTGTTTGCCATCGAAAGTCAGGGTGTAGTAGTAGAGCCCGGGAGAAAGCTTGTTCGGGTTAAAAATCACTTCTTTTGTTCCTTTCGATTGAATTTCGTTGACTAAAAGGGCCACTTCGTTGCCTAATTGGTCATACACCTTCAGGCTCACCTTGCCGTTAGACGGAAGGAAATAATGAATAGAGGTCTGGTTAGCGAAAGGATTTGGCACGTTTTTGCCGAGTTTCAGTGTGGTAGAGTTTTCTGGCATTGAGCCAAGTCCGCTGATAAGGTCGTATTTCGACTGAGCTTCCTGAAGGCTGCCGATAATTTCGGCCTGACTATTACCAAGAGCAAAGGCAAAAAATACATTTACGCTTTCACCGACATTGATGGCCTGAGCATCCTGCGAAATAACAGCAACAAGTCCATCATCGGTAGTTGAAGCATAGGATGTCATGATTTCGCCGGAGGTCATCCAATCCCAATAGTTAGCATCGGCGGAATAGCCGTCGAACCATTCAAAGCCTTTGAACGATTTCAGGTTAGCCGACAAGAGTTTTACACCCATTTGTTTTCCGGTTGAACCACGATGGAAATACAGCACTTTGCTATCGGCCAGATAATTTACCTCATCTCCCCCATAGGTTTCATCCAATTCGGGAATGATGTCAAGGCCAATATAGGCGTTCATGGCAGCAGCATCTTTGTTTTTAACGTTAAATTTCAGGATGGTATAGCTTTTATTTGTCCATCCATAAGCGTCGAGAGCCACATCAACGGCCGGCGGATTGCCTGAATCCGAATTGTCGAACACACCATGAATCTGAAAATCGCCCCATGCAGGCGGATTGACAAGTGCTGAGGCTTCAACCGTACCGGCATCGTTCGAGTAATCGTAAACGGTAGTGCTTGATGTTCCAACCAAAATCGAAGCCCGTTGAAGATGGCGAATGTCATCACCGGGGGTGTAGAGACGGATACGTCCATAAGCATTCACCACAACATCTAAGGTTCCGGTGCTGAATTCAGCCTGACCGAAGAGCTGAATAACACCCATAAGTAAAACAAAAACAGATAGGTAGATTTTTTTCATAAGTAAGGTTTTAAGTTGATAATGAAATGATATAATTCAGCCAAAAATAGGAAAGTTTGTGATAAAAGTCAAAAAATAAATAAATAAACAACCGACAACACTGTTTTTGTCATTTCATTTTGCCCTTCCTGAAGTGGAAAAACAGCATATCTTCTTTACTTTTGTCCCATGATTATTATTGACCAAACCATTGTCAGAGACGACCTGATTGAAGCCCGTTTCATTTGCGACCTGCCGCGTTGCAAAGGCGAATGCTGTGTTTCGGGCGATGCCGGCGCTCCTTTGGACGAAGAGGAAATCGGTATTCTGGAAGACGAACTGGAGCATGTAAAATCCTATTTGACGGCTGCCGGACTTCAGGCCATCGAAGAGCAGGGAGTGTACGATTACGACGAACAGGGTCGGTTCGTGACGCCGCTCGTCAACGGACGTGAATGTGCTTTTGCTTGTTTTCATGAAAACGGAACCAGTTTTTGCGCCATTGAAAAGGCCTGGCTCGACGGAAAAACCACCTTTCGCAAGCCGGTGAGTTGCCATCTTTACCCTGTCAGGCTCATCGAGAAAGACGGATTCACTCACCTCACCTATCATCAGTGGAGCATCTGTGTGCCTGCGCGGCGTAAAGGCGAAAAAGCCGGCATGCCTTTGTATAAATTTCTGAAAGATGCCTTGGTGCGGCGTTTTGGTCAGCCGTGGTATGACCGTTTGGAAGCCGAAGTCAGGAAGATCCGTTAGTTCAATCGTCTGCCTTTAAAAAAACGTATTTATCCAAAAAGCAGATGCTCAATCACTTCCGGGTAGTGCCGATATTCCAATGAATGAATTTTTTGGACCAGACTTCCGGGGGTTTCATCAGGTTCGAGAACTACCGTAGCCTGAAAAAGAATATCGCCTTCATCGTAATTTTGATTCACCAAATGGATGGTGATGCCCGAAATCTTTTCGCCTGCCGCCACCACGGCTTCGTGCACCCGCATGCCATACATCCCTTTTCCGCCATAAGAAGGCAAAAGTGCTGGATGTATATTGATGATCCGGCTTGCAAAAGCCTCGATGAGTGCAGGCGGGATAAGCCATAAAAAACCGGCCAGCACGATGAGGTCGGGATTCAGTTTCAGGAGCTTTTTCAGGAAGATATCGGACTGATAAAAACTTTTCTTATCAATCATCTCCACTGGAATGCCGGCTTTTCTGGCGCGATCAATCACGCCGGCGCCGGCTTTGTTGCACACCACTAACTCAATCCGGACACGGCCATCAGCCGCGCACCATTCGGCTATACGCTCCATATTGGTGCCGCTGCCTGAGGCAAATACAATCAGTTTTTTCATGCAACAAAAGTACATATTTGTGAGGTTTTTCAGGGTGGGCGGAAGGGTTGTTTGTCGGCTGTTTTTGAACGGTGAATAGCACAGAAAACAAATGTTTATCCGGGCGCTCCAAACCGATAGAAAAAACAGATCTTTTGTTGAAGATAACGTTGCCTCAGTCAGACAAACTATCTCGGCTTTTGGCTTTTTTACATCGGTAAAATAGGTCTATCTTTGCCGATTATTTTGATCAATTGCACGGCATTATGTACGGACAACTTCTGCAAAATATCCGTAAGGTATTTCATCCCAAGCTTTTCACCACACTCAAAGATTATAATTCAGCCACCTTTGTGAGCGATCTCATTGCGGGAATCATTGTGGGCGTTGTTGCGCTTCCGTTGGCCATTGCTTTTGGGATTGCATCGGGTGTCAGCCCCGAGCAGGGTTTGATCACCGCCGTGATTGCCGGTTTTCTGATTTCGGCTTTGGGCGGAAGCCGGGTTCAGATTGGAGGCCCCACAGGAGCTTTTATCGTCATCGTTTACGGCATCGTGCAGCAGTTTGGGGTGTCGGGGTTGATCGTGGCCACCATCATGGCCGGTTTTATGCTCGTGGCTATGGGCGTTCTGCAGCTTGGGAGTGTCATCAAATTTATGCCTCATCCCATCGTCGTTGGTTTCACCAGCGGGATAGCCGTGGTGATTTTTTCGAGCCAGGTCAAAGATTTTCTGGGATTGCAGGTTGATGAGGCTGTTCCCGCTGATTTCATTGCCAAATGGCGGTTTTTTATTGCTCATTTCGATGCAGTAAACCCCTATGCGATTGGTCTTGGGGTATTTACACTCCTGACCATCATCCTCTGGCCCAAGGTTGAAAAGCGCGTTCCGGGCACACTCATTGCCATTATCATTACCACTTTGGCAACGACGTTGTTGGATTTGCCTGTGGAGACTATTGGGAGTCGTTTTGGCGAAATCAAAGCCAGCATTCCGGCTCCGGTTATTCCTTATGTATCGTTCGATACTTTGCGATTATTGCTGGCACCGGCATTTACAATAGCGATGCTGGGTGCCATCGAATCTCTGCTTTCGGCCATGGTGGCCGATGGCGCAACAGGCGGGCAGCATCGTTCCAACACCGAGCTTATCGGCCAGGGAATTGCCAACATCATTACGCCCCTGTTTGGCGGCATTCCGGCTACAGGAGCCATTGCACGCACCATGACCAATATCCGCAACGGCGGCAAAACACCGGTGGCCGGAATGATACATGCCGTAGTGCTGTTGCTTATTCTGCTCTTCTTCGGAAAATGGGCCAAACTGATCCCCATGAGCACATTGGCCGGCATTTTGGTGATGGTGGCCTACAATATGAGTGAGTGGCGCTCTTTTAAAGCACTTTTTAACAACAGCCGGTCGGATATTGCAGTGCTGCTGCTTACCTTTTTCCTGACCGTT
The DNA here is from genome assembly GCA_019454985.1 of Bacteroidales bacterium. GTDB lineage: Bacteria > Bacteroidota > Bacteroidia > Bacteroidales > F082 > JALNZU01. Next base: position 87,286 of record JACFNF010000008.1, on the reverse strand, counting down.
GTCATTGACCTCACCGTAGCCATACAGTTTGGACTGCTGCTCGCCGTATTGCTCTTCCTCAAACGACTGATTGACAACACTCAGGTTGACGTGATCAAACAAGCCGTGGAAGACGACCAGAGCGAACTCGGCGAAGAAGGCTCACAGCTTCCTGTGCCCAAGGATGTGGAAGTGTTCGAGATCAGCGGCCCGTTCTTTTTTGGGGTGGCCAGCAAGTTTGACGAAGCTGAACGCAACCTGAGACGAAAACCCAAAATACGCATCATCCGGCTGTGGCGCGTTCCGTTCATTGACGCAACCGGCATCAATAACTTAGGCAACTTCATCCGCCGGAATCAGGCCAAAAATATCCATATTATCCTTTCGGGAGCCAACGAAAAAGTGCGCGAAGCCTTGATGAAAAACGGTATTTTCGACCTCGTCGGCGAAGAAAATGTGTGCCCCGACATTCATTGTGCTCTCAAAAAAGCACAAGCTGCAACAGACTCAATGAATTGAGCCTTGCCAGACAAAAATCGTCCGAAGCTTTAACTCCACACTCCTACAACAGTTTCCGTATCTGCTAATTTAGAAAGATGCTAAATTAGAGGTCGGCCCATGCCGAAAAGAAAACATATATACATTTGCATTTGTCTATATTTTGTTAAAAATTTCATAAATTATTTTGTATGGCATTGAAATTTAATAACTTATATAAAATTAGATTTTAGGAAAAAATAAAAAAGAGTGTTGCATTATGAAAAGATTCACCACGGCAATCACCTTCTTTCTGGCAATTGTGGCTCCTCTGTTGATTGTTACGGTTGTTTTGCGGCAACCCGAGGAAGACCATACGAAGCTTGAAGAACTCCGTGCCAAGTACCCTGTTCGCCACCATTCGGGCACCGATCACAGCAAGATGGAAGCCCTTCAGAAAGATTTTAAAAATCCGCACGAAATCACGGCAGCCTGTCTGTCGTGTCATACTGAGCGCGGCAACGAACTGTTGCACAGCAGCCACTTTCGTTGGGAGCGCGAGGCTTACATTCCAGGACGCGGTATTACTTATCTCGGAAAGAAAAACTTGTTGAATAATTATTGTACCGGTGTACAGTCGAACGAAGGCAGTTGTATGAAATGCCATGCCGGCTACGGTTGGAGCGACAAGAATTTTGATTTTGACAATCCGCTGAATATTGACTGCGTTGTTTGTCACGACAACACCGGCACTTATGCCAAAGCCTCCGGTGCTGCTGGTTATCCCGAGATGGGCGAAGACGGCCCCGACTTTAAGGCTATCCTTGGCAGCATGGGACTTCCAAAAAGCGAGAATTGCGGCAATTGCCACTTTTTGGGCGGAGGCGGCAACAATGTGAAACACGGCGATTTAGAGTTGGCGCTGCTCACCGCCGGACGCAATGTGGATGTACACATGGGGGTTGACGGGCTGCATATGAACTGCGTGGATTGCCATACTGCCGAAAACCACATCCTGAAAGGAAGGCATTACGGTGTCTCCTCGTCGAACGACAACCGCCTGAACTGCGAAGACTGCCATACTCCTTATCCTCACCAGAAATCAATCCTCAACGAACATTCCATCAAAGTGGCCTGCCAAACCTGTCATATCCCCGTGTATGCCAAGGTGAATGCTACCAAAATGAATTGGGACTGGAGCAGCGCTACCCGCAAAAAAGACGGAAAAGGTTATGCCATCACCGACTCGGCAGGAAATGACACTTATCTCTCCATCAAAGGTGATTTTGTCTGGGAAAAAAACGTGAAACCCGAATATGCCTGGTTCAACGGGACTGCCGACCATCATCTGATTACCGACAAGATTGACACCACTCAGCCTTATGTAAAAATCAACACTTTGTTTGGCGAATACCGCGACCGAAACTCAAAAATTTATCCTATTAAAGTCCACCGTGGAAAACAGGTTTACGACACTGAAAATCTGACCCTCATTCAGGCCAAACTTTGGGACAGCGAAGAAGGCAAGGGCGCGCTCTGGGTTGATCTGGAATGGCAGCCTGCACTCGAAAAAGGGATGGAATACGTTGGACTGCCCTATAGCGGTAAGTATGGTTTTATCAATACAGAATTTTACCTACCTGTAAATCATATGGTTTCGCAGGCTTCGCAGGCTGTCGGCTGTGCCGAATGCCATACCCGCAACGATGGCAGGCTGGCACAACTCACCAATTTTTATATGCCCGGACGCGACCGCAACGACTTGCTGGATATGGCCGGAAGATGGCTACTTATTGCCTCGGCCATTGGTATAGTGGTGCATGCCACCCTTCGTATCATTGCTTCGCGCCGCCGACAAACGGCTCAACAACATTAAACCCGTAACGACCATGAAAAATCATAAAAAAGTATATGTCTATAAAGGGTTCGAGCGATTCTGGCACTGGAATCAGGCTTTGTTGATTTTTGTGCTGGCTCTCACCGGCTTCGAGATTCACAGCTCATACTCCCTTTTTGGTTTTGAAACGGCTGTCAATCTTCACAACAAAGCAGCCTGGGGATTTATCATTCTCATTGTGTTTGCCATTTTCTGGCATTTTACCACAGGCGAGTGGAAACAATACATTCCTACCTCAAAAAACCTAAAAGCACAAGCCCAGTTTTATTTGCTTGGTATTTTCAAAAATGCACCTCATCCCACCCAAAAAACCTTGCTTAGTAAGCTCAATCCTTTGCAACGCCTTGTTTATCTGGGACTTAAAATTCTGGTTATTCCTGTCATGGTAGTATCCGGGCTCTTTTATATGTTTTATCGTTATCCACAGGGAAGCAATATTGAAGCCATCAATATTGACAGCCTCGAAACCGTGGCCTTGTTGCACACCGCCGGCGCTTTTGCCGTGATGGCTTTCGTGTTGGTACATCTTTACCTGATTACCACCGGACATACCATCACCAGCAACCTCAAAGCGATGATTACCGGCTGGGAGGAGTTGGAAGAACCCGCCACAGATGAACCTCAAAAAGATGAATCCGATGAAACGAAATAAGACTCTTTTTAGCGCCACCGCCTTGAGCCGGTTCCTGTTGGTTGTGCTTCCGGCCGCTATCCTGATGTCGTGCGGTCACAAAAAGCCACAAGCCGGCGTGCCTTCGGCCATGACTGACGAATCAAAAGCTTTGACCGATTACTTTACGGCCAACGGCGTCATGCCTGTTTTGAAAAATTCCGGCTTTCTGATGTCGGCCGCTGAGCTCAATAAAATGGCCGACACCAATATCATCGTGATTGACCTGCGCAATGCCGAACTTTTTGCTGCCGGACATATTGGCGCTTCGGTGAATTTGAGTGTCGGCGAGTTGCTTCATTATTTTGAATCTGTGATTGACCCTCCATCATTCAAGCGTATCGTGCTGGTGGATGCCCGTGGCCAGAATGCCGCATATGCTGCCGCCCTGATGCGTCTGACAGGTTATGACAATGTGTATGCCCTGAGATTTGGGATGAGCGCCTGGAACAAAAAATTAGCTGAAACCGGTTGGGATCTGGCCGTTGGCGACACATTGAGCAATGTGTTAGACCTTGTTTCGCATCCAAAAAACCCACTGACCGGCCATCAACCGCAACTGTCCACGGGAGGCCACAACGCCCTGTCGGTTGCACGACTGCAGACCGAACATCTCTTTGCCAAAGAAACTCCGGCATTTCTGCTTGATTTCAGAGAAATTCTAAAATCGTCTGAAAACTATCTTCTCATCAGTTTGGGCAACGAGGAAGCCTACCAGGCCGGACATTTACCCGGTGCAATACACTACTCATTTGAAGAATTTTTCAATGCCCCACCGACACTTCCTGTCGACAAGCCCATCGTATTGTACTCGCTCACCGGCCATAGCGCCGCTGCTGCCGTGGCCTGGCTTAGAATGCTGGGCTACGATGCCTATTCCGTTTATTATGGTGCAAGCAGCTTTATGAATCAAAGCCTGCTAAAGCTAAAATCTGTTGCTCCACAGCTATGGAGCTTAGGACAAACGAACGACTTTTCATTAACTGCCGGACAGGCTGCGAAAGCCTCCGGTGAAATAAAAATAACCAAAGCTGCCAAAGGCGGCTGCTAAAACATCAGGGATATGGAACAGAAACCCAAAGCTTATATGAACCCATACCTGGCTGGTTTTCTGCTGGGATTGGTTTTGCTGGCCTCCTTTGTCATCACCGGACGTGGACTTGGAGCCAGTGGTGCTGCCAAAAGCGTGGTCATTGAAACTGTGGGCAGCATCTCGCCCGAATATGCTAAAAACAACCATTTCTACGCGTCTTATTTTGAAACGGGCGACGACCGTCCGATGCGTAACTGGTTGGTTTATCTCACCTTAGGTGCCATTGCCGGTGCGTTTTTTTCCGGTTTCATGTCGGGGCGCGTTGGATTTAAAATTGACAAAGGACCCCGCATCAGCAATGCCGCACGTCTGGCGTTTGCCGTAGCCGGAGGCTTTCTTTTTGGCTTAGGCTCACAGTTTGGCCGTGGTTGCACAAGCGGCGCCGCCCTGAGCGGTATGGCCATGCTCTCGAGTGCCGGATTCATCACCACGATGGCCATCTTCGGAACAGGCTATGCCATCGCTTATTTTTTCAGGAAACTTTGGATAAATTAATACCACTACGACAATGGGACCATTTATTCCTCAAGGACTTATCAACCCCGAACTGAGCCTTTTCTTTGCTTTTGTGATTGGTTTGGGCTTTGGCTATGTGCTCGAACAGGCAGGCTTTTCCAACTCAACTAAGCTGGCAGGGGTGTTTTATGGCTACGATTTTGTGGTGCTGCGCGTGTTTTTCACCGCTGCCGTTACCGCTGCCGTCGGGCTGCTGCTCTTTGATTATATGGGTTGGGTAGAATACGATCTGATGTATATCAACCCCACTTTCCTCAAATCGGCCATTGTGGGTGGCGTCATCATGGGTTTTGGATTTATTTTGGGCGGCTACTGTCCCGGAACCAGTGTGGCAGGCGCCGTTATCGGAAAAATTGACGCCATGTTTTATTTAGTTGGAATTCTGGCCGGGATTTTCTTCTTTGGTACTTTTTACGAAACCTTCAAACCACTCTATACGGCCGATGACTTAGGCGATATCGTTGTTTACGATTCATTGGGCATGAATCGCGATTTGTTCATGTTTATCTTTGGCCTGATCGCACTCACTTCGTTTGTGGTTACCAAAAAAATCGAAGACAAGGTCAATGGCATCACACCACCCTATAAAGGCTTGTTTCACCCTTCGTACAATCTGCCGTTTTTTCTGCTGATTGCATTGATCACACTCAACTTGGTATTACCCGGTCAGCCGCGTTCCAAATGGTACGAAACACCGGCCACGACCTTGCTCGATGAGGCTGCCTCAGGAAAATATTACGTTGGTTTTGACGAGGTGGCCTACAAAATGCTTCACGAAGGCGAAAATGATCTGCTGCTGGTGGATGTGCGCGGAGCCGACGACTTTAGCCGTTTCAGTCTGCCGGGCGCTGTCAATGTTCCGCTGAAAGAAATACTCGGCACCCGTGCCGAACGACTGATTCAAAAATCCGACAAGAAAGTGGTGCTTTACAGCTATTCGTCTTCCGATGCCGATCAAGCCTGGATGCTGCTGCGACGGGCAGGCTTCCGTAACATCCACGTGCTGAAAGACGGATTGAACGGATTTTATGGCCAGTTGTTTGATGAAAAGCCAGTGACGGACAATGAAATGGCATCTGTAGCCTTCGAAACCCGTTTCCGTGAGCGTGCGGCAAAAGCATTTAAAACCGGTGAAGCCGCTGAAAAAACCGTCAGCAAAGGCATTCCCGTCACCACAATTGTTGATATTATCCCGCCTAAAGCCGGAAAAGGCGGATGCTAACCCATTAAAACTCAGAATTATGGAAAGTATTAACGATAAAATGCTCAACAACGCGGCCATTCTTTTTGTGGCCACCATCGTCATCGTCATTTTGGGCCAATGGTGGTTAGCGCCGTCCTATGCTCTCCCCAACCAAAAAGTGCTCACACGGATCACCGAATCACAAACACTGGTTCTCCCCGGCGAATTGACAACAGTTGCACCCGATAGCTATACCGCACTCATTCTCAGCGATAAGCCCGAGGCTTCGGCCTTTCCGTCAGCCAAAAAAATCGTGATGCCTTTTGCGAAATTGTTGGATAAAAAGAATCTGAAATCTATTCCTACGGAAGGTATGGTATTCATTTTTGGTGAAAACGAATCGCAGGCACTGATGGCGCTGGAGCTTCTCACGGCTAAAGGTTTTGAAAATTTGCGTGCTGTGGCCAACGACCTGAGAACCAACCAGACAGTTTTAACAAATGGGATCGAACCGAAAGCTGCTTTCCGCAAAGGCGAGAAGGCGGTTTACGACTATTCCCGTTTTTTCAAGACCAATAATACTAAGGCACAACCTGCTGCACAGCCTGAAACAGTGACCATCAAGGCAAAAGGAGGCTGCTCGTAAAAGTGCATCCTTTCAACAAACACCAAAAGGCGGCTTCTAGAAAAATGCCGCCTTTTGTATTTTCAGTGCGAACAAAGCAAACGTAGGTGTGAACGAGGGTTGCAACATACCGGGCAAGGTTTTTGATTTTTGTTTTAACTTGGCTGGCAACGCCTTATTCTGAAAAAACTTTGTCATATTCAGGCATTGGCGTAACTTTAGCGCATTAAAACCTTAAACAATCTCTTATGAGAAAAACTATCTTTCGCATGGCCCTCGCCCTTGCAGGGCTGTTTTATCTGACGCCCCTGATGGCGATGGACGATGTCCGTTTGCTTCGTTATCCCGACATTAACGGAAACCGTGTGGTCTTTGTTTATGCAGGTGATTTATGGACTGTTTCGTCATCTGGAGGTGAGGCACGCCGACTTACCTCGCACGAAGGGCTTGAGTTGTTCCCCAAAATATCGCCCGATGGCCAATGGATTGCCTTTTCGGCCGAATATTCGGGTAGCCGCCAGGTGTGGGTGATGCCGGCCAATGGTGGCGAAGCCCGCCAACTCACTTTTTATAATTCGGTCGGAGTAATGCCCCCGCGTGGTGGATACGACAATGTGGTGCTTGACTGGACGCCCGACAGCAAACAGATTTTAATCCGTGCCAATCGCACCGCCTTTGGCGATCGCAATGGCAACTATTATCTTGTGAGTATTGATGGCGGCTTCGAAAAAGAGCTTGAAATCGTCAATGGCGGCTTTGCCTGCCTTTCGCCCGACGCCACCAAAATTGCTTTCACTCCGGTTGACCGTGAGTTTCGTACCTGGAAACGCTACAAAGGCGGACGTGCCACCGAATTGTGGATCTACGACCTGAAAAACAGCTCGTCAGAACAACTTACCCATTTTGCCGGAAGCGACCAGTGGCCCATCTGGTTTGGCAACAACATTTATTTTACCAGCGACCGCGACCTGCGGCTCAACATCTACCGCATTGACCCACTGACTAAACAAACCACCCAACTCACGTTTCACAAAGATTTTGACGTAATGTGGCCTTCGGGAAGAAACGGACTAATTGTCTATGAAAACGGCGGATTCCTTTATGTGCTGAATGTGGAAACCGGAAAAAGCGAAAAGCTGAAAGTGTCACTCAATTTCGACAACCCCAATTTGAAACCATATTTCAAAAAGGTAGATAACGACATCCATAGTTTCAGTATCAGCCCGACAGGAAAAAGAGCCTTGTTCGACGCCCGCGGTGATATCTTCTCCGTACCGGCCGAAAATGGTGTTACCGAAAACCTGACCAATACACCCGGCATACGCGAAATTTACCCTGTGTGGTCGCCCAATGGCAAATACATTGCCTATTATTCCGATCAAACCGGCGAATATGAGCTTTATTTGCTCGAAAACAAAAAAGGTGCCCAACCCAAACAACTGACTTTCAACTCTACGGCCTGGAAATATGAAGCCGAATGGTCGCCCGATAGCCGATATATTGTCTATAGCGACCGCACCATGAACCTTTGGCTTGTGGATGTGGCTTCAGGCAAACAAACGGTGGTAGATCACGCCGTGATGAACGAAATCCGTTCCTACGCCTTCTCGCCCGACAGCGAATGGATCACCTATTCCAAAGAAACTTCCAACGGCCAATCTGCCGTGTGGGTGTATCATATTCCATCGGCCAAAGTTACTCAGCTTACTGATGAACAATTTGAAGACGACAGCCCGGTATTCAGCAAAGACGGCAAGTTTATCTTCTTTGTCTCAAACCGTGATTTCAATCTGGCTTTTTCAAGCTTTGAGTTCACATACCTTTACAACAATGCATCGCGCATCTATGCCGTGGCCTTACGCAACGACGGAACACGGCTGAAAAATCCTAAATATGATGTTGAAACGGTGAAAGAAGAAAAAGCCGATACATCCAAAAAAGAAGGGAAAGACAAAAAAAGCGAAGAAGGTAAACCCGCTGAAAAGATTAAGGTAAGCATTGATTTTGAAGGAATTAACGAACGCATCGAGGCTTTACCGGTTGCATCGGGAAATTACAGGATTCTTGGACCGGTGGATGGAGGCTTGCTCTATGCCTCGGAGGGAAAAATCATGCGCTACAATCTGTCGGAAGAAAAAACCGAAGAAATCATTGACCGTGCATTCATGGCGCTACCATCGGCTGACGGAAAGACCATACTTTATCGTTCAGGAGGCGACTATGGCATTGTGAAGGTGGCTCCGGGCCAGAAAGCAGGCAGTGGCAAACTGAAACTCGATGGACTTGAAATGAAAATTGATCCCCGCACCGAGTGGATGCAGATTTATACCGACGGATGGCGCATTTTCCGCGACTTTTTCTATGTGGACAATATGCACGGCGTTGATTGGAAAGGTGTGAAAGACTGTTACAGCGCCCTGTTGCCATCGGTAGGAAGCCGCTTCGATCTGGATTATGTGCTCAACGAAATCGTGTCGGAAGTCAATGCCGGACATGCTTATGTGGACTGGGGCGATATCCCGCGCGTGAAACGTGTTGACGGCGGACTTTTGGGCGCCGAGCTCGAACTCGATGGTTCAGTCGGTCGTTACCGCATCATGAAGATTTACAAAGGTGAAAACTGGAACCCCGAACGCCGCTCGCCCCTCACCGAAGCCGGAGTGAATGTGAAGGAAGGAGATTATCTGCTGCGAATCAATGGCAAAGAGTTGACGGCAAAAGATAACCCGTACAGTCTGCTCGAAAACCTTGCCGAAAAAGAAGTGACCATTACTGTCGGCAACAAACCGGACGGCAGCAATGCCCACGACTTTACCGTCACCACCATCAAGAGCGAACTTGAATTGAAATACTACAACTGGGTGCTTGAACGCCGGGCTATGGTTGACAAACTCTCGAACGGACGCATCGGTTACATCCATGTACCCAATACCGCCGTTGAAGGCAACAGGGAGCTGTTCAGAGGGATGTATTCCTATCACGACAAAGACGCACTCATCATTGACGACCGCTACAACGGCGGCGGATTTATCCCCGAAAATATGGCCAATCTTTTAGACCGGCGCACCCTCACCTATTGGCACCGCAACGGCATGACCCTGCCCGCCAAGGCGCCGGGCGTAGCACACGACGGCCCAAAAGTGATGCTTATCAACGGTTATTCCTCGTCGGGCGGCGACGCCTTCCCCTATTTCTTCAAGAAGCTCGGGCTGGGTAAGCTCATTGGAACCCGCACCTGGGGCGGACTCGTTGGCATCTCGGGTAATGCCCGATTGGTTGATGGCGGCTATATTTCCGTACCCCGTTTTGGCATTTACAACGAAGACAGCCAATGGATCATCGAAGGAGTTGGCGTTTATCCCGACATCGAAGTGGTGGATCGCCCCGAACAACTGGCAAAGGGACAAGACCCATGTGTGGAAAAAGCCGTGGAAGTATTGCTCGACGAACTCGAAAAAAAACCGGTAAAAAAGGTAAAAGCTCCCACTCCGCCCGACCGCAGCAAATGGATCGAAGTGGACATCAAATAGCATACTTCATTACAAAATCGAAAAGCCCGGCCTCAAAAACCGGGTTTTTTGTTGCTCCACGAAGCTAAAACAGCCGGCTACGCTAACATTCCGTCACTTACCTGCAAAAGCCTCTTTGACGCTACATAGCTGTCAGCTCTTCTGAATTTGTGTACTTTTGCGCGCCTAAATCCCAATTATGATTTCTGTTGACAGCCTTACTGTTGAATTTGGAAACACAACGCTTTTCAGGGATATTTCCTTTGCCATCAATGAAACCGACCGCATTGCCCTGATGGGCAAAAACGGCGCCGGCAAATCCACCCTACTGAAGATTCTTGCCGGTGTAAAGACGCCTACACGCGGACGCGTTTCTGCTCCGTCGGATAGTGTGATAGCCTATCTGCCCCAGCATCTGCTGACTAACGACAGCCGTACGGTGTTTGACGAAGCTGCCCAGGCTTTTGCGCATATTTTGGCCATGGAGACCGAGATTGCCCAACTCAATCATGAGCTGGCTACGCGTTCTGATTATGAGTCGGAAGCCTATTATGCCCTCATTGAGAGGCTCAGTGTCCTGAGTGAAAAGTTTTATTCGCTCGAAGAGGTGAACGTCAACGCCGAAGTAGAGAAGGCGCTTTTGGGTTTAGGTTTTGAAAGAGAAGATTTTGGACGACCGACCTCCGATTTTAGTGGTGGCTGGCGTATGCGCATCGAGCTGGCCAAGACACTGCTCCAAAAACCCGACCTCATCCTGTTAGACGAGCCAACCAACCATTTGGACATTGAATCGGTGCAGTGGTTTGAAGACTTTCTTACCACTAATTCAAAAGCTGTCATCGTCATCTCGCATGACAGAGCTTTCGTTGACCGCATCACCACACGAACCATTGAGCTTACGATGGGACGCATCTACGACTACCGAACCAACTACTCTTCCTATTTGCAGCTTCGCCGCGAACGCCGCGAACAACAGCAAAAACAGTACGACGAACAGCAGAAATTCATTGCCGACAACCTAGAATTCATCGAGCGGTTCAAAGGCACCTATTCCAAGACAAATCAGGTGCAGTCGCGTGTGCGTATGCTCGAAAAATTGGTTTTGCTCGAAGTGGACGAAGAAGACACTTCCGCGCTGAAGCTGCGTTTTCCACCTTCGCCCCGTTCGGGGAGGTATCCGGTGATTGTGGAAAATCTGACCAAACACTACGACCAGCATCTGGTATTTTCAGATGTATCGTTTGTGATTGAACGCGGGGAAAAAATAGCTTTGGTCGGCAAAAACGGCGAAGGAAAATCTACTTTTGTGAAATGCCTGATGGGACAAACCCCTTACGAAGGTAAAATCAGCCTTGGTCATAACACTCTGATTGGTTATTTTGCCCAAAACGAAGCCTCGCTGCTCGACGAGGAAATTACTGTGTTTGAAACCATTGACGATGTGGCCAAAGGCGATATCCGAACCAAAATCAAAGACCTGCTTGGCGCCTTTATGTTTGGTGGCGACAGTTGGAATAAAAAAGTGAAAGTGCTTTCGGGAGGTGAGCGAACGCGTTTAGCCATGATCAAACTCCTGCTCGAACCGGTCAACCTGCTCATCCTCGACGAGCCGACCAACCATCTTGACCTGCGTACGAAAGACATCCTGAAATCGGCTTTGTTGGATTATGACGGAACACTGATCCTTGTTTCGCACGACCGCGATTTCCTTGATGGATTGGCCGAGAAGGTGTATGAGTTTGGTCACAAAAAGGTGAAAGAACATTTGGGCGACATCAAAAGTTTCTTAGAAATGAAGAAAATGGAACATCTTCGTGACCTTGAAAAACAATAGATACAACAAAAAGCGCTCTCAAAAAAAAGAGGGTTAGAACAAATTGCTTCGTTTTTTGTAATTCTGCATTATGAAACTCTTTTTCAGACGATTTGGCCGCATAGGCGACCAGCCATTGGTAATTCTCCACGGACTTTTTGGAATTTCGGACAACTGGGCCACCTTTGGCAAACGTATAGCCGACGAAGGTTTTGACGTGATTATCCCCGATCAGCGCAATCACGGTCTTTCGCCCCATAGCCCGGTGTTCAATTATTTGGCCCTGACTGACGATCTGGGCGAATTGCTCGACGACCAACAGATTGTCAATCCCATTTTGCTGGGTCACAGCATGGGCGGCAAGGTGGCCATGCGTTATACCCTTGAAAATCCGGATGTTGTCAACCGTTTGATTGTGGTGGATATTGCTCTTAGAGGCTATGGTACACGACCGCATCATCGCAACATTCTCGATGCTATGTTGGCCATTGATCCGGCACTTTTCCCCACGCGAACGGCCATCGAAGCCGAACTTACCAAAAAAGTAAGCGAACAGCGCATCCGGCAGTTTTTGTTGAAAAACCTTCACCGTAACGACGACAATGTGCTGGAATGGCGCCTCAACCTTACCGGCCTGAGCGAAAACCTCAGCCAGATGTTTGATGCCATCGAAACCGGAAAAATATTCTACAAACCGGCGCTATTTATTCGCGGAGGTCAAAGCGATTACATCTTGCCATCCGACTATCCCGAAATACGCAAAAGTTTTCCCAATGCCGAAATCATCACTATCGAAAACGCATCGCATTGGGTTCATGCCGAAGCCCCCGAACAGTTTTTTCTGTTAAGCTCAGGCTTTCTTACCGGAACTCCCGATTGGCTGTCGTCTGTCAACGAATAACAATCCGACTGCTGATTCGGCTTGTGGATGTCTGAAGTATCAGGACATACATGCCGCTTTTCAATTGACCGGACGGAATGGTGGTGTATTCGCTGATTGTGGTTTGTCCGTGACCAACGACCTGTCCGTTGCTGTTCGTCCACTCATAGTAGAGCATTCGCCCCTTTGGAGTTAATCCTGTGATACAGATTTTGTCATCGGCAGGATTGGGGGACAGAACAGGCTGAATGTCCTGATGGATTTCATAGCCGGTCAATACACCCTGTTGTACCAATTGCAGGGTTTGCGTGGCAAGGTTTTCGCCGGTGAGGCTAAGCAAGGCCATACGGTCTTCTTCAGAGGTATTGGCTTCATATGCGGCCAGTATCTGACCGTTTCCACTGCCTGCCGGGGTCACAGTACACCAAGGGGCATCGCTCTGGCAAGTCCAGTCCACATTCGAGCTGACGGAGAAACTTGCCGTACCGGCTTCAGCCGGCACTTCCATCATTTGCGGCTCGGCCACCAGAAAAGCCGCAGCTGCCGATTGAACAAGGTAAACCGTTTGTGATTCAACACCATTGGCCGAAACTATGATGGTGGCAGTGCGGGATGAAGTGGCATCATTGGAGCTAAAACTTGCTACAAGGTTTCCGTTTCCGCTTCCCGATGGGGTAACAGTACACCAGGAGACATCGCTTTGGGCTGTCCAGTCAAGAAAGCTTGTTACCGAAAAGACACCTATCCCGGACTGAGCCGGCACCGTCATAATTTCAGGAAAAACCTGCAAGGCATTGGCTCCCTGTTCGTAAATCATGGCAGCCGTGAAAATCTCGTTGACAAACTGAGGCGCCACCAAAGCCGTGGCGGCAGCGTTGGGATGACTGTCATACTGACTCGCTGCATATTGCGGCATTTGGTAACCATTGGCATCAGTAAGTTTGGCAAAATAATTGAAAACAAACACATTGGGCGGAAACGCCCCCATTTCTGGGTCGAGGCCCACCGATAAAGTATCCTTTGCCCAGGTGCAAAATTTCTTCGACAACATGGCCTGGGTTGCATTGGTGTTCCCCTCGTTCAACGGGGCGTTGGTCCAGATGGTAAAAAATGTTTCAGGATGCTGTGCCATCACTTTCACGATGTTGCGCCAATGCCATTTATAGTTGTAAACGGTTTTATTGGTAGGAGTCAGGGTGTCGGATGGAACTCCCCAGCCGCTCATCGAAGAGGAGGGATAACACGATTTGATGACCACGATACGATTCGATGCGATGATGGGAAAGATATCGGCGTCAGGGTCAACTCCCTTAAAAATACGATGCCAGCGCTCCCATTCATTATCCCAGGGTGTGAGCGGCCACGACTCACGGTTCATACTGATGGCCTGGCTGCCGCTCAGCCCGTGAGCAGCGTTAAATGCCTGAATCTCTATCGGGATACTGGTAGTCGAACCATTTGGGCCCCAAATACATTGCCCGGTGGAATGGGTGAGAAAAACCCCGCTGCGAAACATGGGCTGGCTGTGAAGCAAAAATGGGATCCAAAGAAGAAAAAAGGCAAAAATCCGTTTCATCTTTTCAATGTTTTTTGGTTTAACCTGGCGCTACTCTCCGACAAGAATTGAAAATATTGTTGGAAAACTGTTTCAAAGTTACAACGCAATCGAAACTTTTTCAATTCTTTAAACAAAATAACAGAAAACACTCATTTTATTGTGCTACGAAATGGGGGCTTCGGCAGGTAATGGTGGTTGAGTAAAATCGAAGCCACCATTGTACTTATTCCTCAAATATTCATGATTACGCAATGGCTGAGGCTCTCGAAGCCATCGCATTATTTACATGAAGTGGGTTGCAAGGCAAAGCCCTTCCATCAAAGGTAAAGTACTGAAAATAAGTTATTTGTGCTACGGAATGGTGGCTTCGATTTTACTCAGCCACCATTGTACGCTTCGCTCATCCGTAAACAAACTGAACGATTCTTTCGAGCCAATGGCGGTCGGTTTCATCAAAAGCAGCTGGCTCACTGCTGTCAACATCCAACACACCAATCACCACACCATTTGAATCGAACAACGGGACCACAATTTCGGATTGGGAGCGGCTGTCGCAGGCAATATGACCTGGGAAAGCATGTACATCATCCACAATCACACAATGTTTCCGATTTATTCCGGCCCAGCAGACACCCGTATCCTTTGCCAAATCAATACACGCTAATGAGCCCTGATAAGGGCCAACCTGCAACCTGCCCTCGTGAAGCAGGTAAAAACCGGTCCAAAAAAAGGTATCCATTTTGTGATGAAGCACAGCCACTATCGTAGCCATCTTCGATAAAGGATTGTTACTTTTTACCAATAACTCGTTGATTTGTTGATATAAACGTTCGTAACGACCGGCTTTTTTATCTTTATCCATCTTTATATATTTTTCTGAGCTTTAAAGCAGGCAAAATTACGTTTTTGAATCGGAGAGCAGGGCAGATTTCAGGCTCAAAATCTCTTTTTTAAAAAGTCCGAAAACGTTTGAAAAAATAGCTAATCTAAGCTATATAAATCATAATCAACAATTTACGTATTATTGATTTAGATTTGATGTTGCGCGTTTTATCAATAGTCTTATTTTTGCCGCGTGCATCATTCTAAATAACTGCACATTATCTATTCATTAACAACGAAAACAATGAGCATCAAAAAGCAATTTTTAAAAACGAAACCAGTTTGCAAAGTCAGTTTCAAAGTGAGTAAAGCCGAAGCCGGTGGAGCCACAAAGGTTGCCATTCTGGGCGATTTCAACGGATGGAACCCGTCGGTAGATTTGATGAACCCGTTGAAAGACGGTTCATTCAGCTATACTATTGAACTTGAAACAGGCAACAGTTATCAGTTTCGCTATTTGGCCGACGACAAACGCTGGTTTGACGAAGCTGAAGCCGATTCGCACGCAGCCAATGAGTTTGGTGCACTAAACAATGTGATCATCCTTTAAAAAAGTACCCGACCGAAAATCTGACCGTTTTTTGGTATAAACAAAACTCCCCTGAAGCTGCTTCAGGGGAGTTTTGTTAGTGTCAGGCCCGATCCAGTTCAACGGTAAAGTGTCGTAAAATCGGGGCTTCACGCACAATTTGATAGCCTGTCTTGATTTCGTGTCGGCGCTCCCAAACGTTGATGATGCTGGCAGCCACATATTCCATGTGATTATTGGTATATGTGCGCCTTGGGATAGCTAAGCGTACCATTTCAAGCTCAGGATAGCGGTTTTCGCGGGTCATGGGGTCGCGGTCGGCTAAGATGGCTCCGATTTCAACGCCACGCACACCACCTTCCAAGTAGATCTCAACGGCAAGGGTCTGAGCCACAAATTGTTCTTTTGGGACGGCTGGCAAAAAGCGTTTTGCGTCCACAAAAATGGCATGACCACCAAACGGATATTGAACCGGAATTCCGGCATTACGCAAAAGGCCGCCGAGGTAAGCCACCTGATTGATACGGGTTTCGAGATAATCGAACTCTGTTCCCTCGAGTAAACCTTGTGCCAGCGCATTCATGTCGCGACCCGACATTCCACCGTAGGTAACAAAGCCTTCAAACATGATATTATAGGTGCTGGCTTCGCGAAAAAGGTCTTCATCGCGAAAGCCGATGAAACCTCCCATATTGACGATAGCATCTTTTTTGCTGCTCATGGTCATGGCATCGCCGTACGAAAACATCTCACGAACGATTTCGCGGATGCTTTTGTCAGCATACCCTTTTTCACGTTTTTTGATGTAGTAGGCGTTTTCGGCAAAACGAGCCGAGTCAAAGACCACTTTGACGCCATAGCGTTTGGCCATTGCCGACACCTGACGGATGTTGTCCATCGAAACGGGCTGACCGCCCGAAGTGTTGCAAGTGATGGTAATAATCACCATCGGGATTTGAGTAGCAGGGTAGCTTTTGAATACTTTCTCGAGTTTTTCGAGGTCAATATTGCCTTTGAAAGGATGATCGAGCGTGGTGTCGAAAGCTTCATTGATGGTACAGTCAACAGCGGTGGCCTTGCGAAACTCAATATGACCTTTGGTGGTATCGAAATGCGAGTTGCCGGGGACGATATCGTCCGATTTTACCATAGTCGAGAAAAGAACATTTTCGGCAGCACGACCCTGATGGGTGGGCAGGAAAAACTCAAAACCCGTCAGCTCGCGAATGGTCTCTTTGAGCTTGTAATAGGATGACGAGCCGGCATAAGATTCGTCGCCCAGCATCATTTCCGACCACTGACGATCGCTCATGGCGCCGGTGCCCGAGTCGGTCAGCAGGTCAACGAACACTTGTTCGCTGCGAAGATTAAAAAGATTGTAGCGAGCTTCTTTGATCCATTGTTCGCGCTCGCTGCGATGGCTGCGACGCAAAGGCTCAACCATCTTGATACGATAAGATTCGGCAAAAGGTAATTCCATGATTTCCTGATATTTTGAAAATGAATAAAAACGGTAAAAACAGATGGCTCAATAAAAAAATGAGCTGACAACAAGCTATCAGGAAAACCTGTCGCGTTCTTTGATGTTGAGAAAATTCAGCTTTTTATCAGGCTGAATGGTCATCATTTCTGAATCTGTTTTGTTGAGGCAACAAAAGTAACAAAAATACCCTTCGATGTCAAACAAGAGTCTTGATTTTCAGGTTAAATCCATCAGTCGAACTTCAAAATGACCTTTTTTTAAAGAAAAGGCAAAAAAAATTGTATTCTGGTGAACAAAACAAAACCTCCACTGTTTAATATCCGGTTTTGGTTTTACATTTCAATTCACTATGTAAACGGATGCTTTACACAAAGCGTCCGTTTTTTATTTGACTTTAAGAAATGTGTGCATTAACTTGCGCCTTTATTTTAATCGTGATTGTTTAACAAAATTCATTCATTATGGGGTTTGTATCTGAGTTTAAGACATTTGCCATGCGGGGCAATGTGATGGACATGGCCGTGGGTATCATTATCGGCGGCGCTTTCGGAAAAATTGTTTCCTCTTTTGTTACGGATGTGATTATGCCTCCCATCGGACTATTAGTGGGTGGTGTTGATTTCAGTAACATCAAAATTGTGCTGAAACAGGCCGTAGGTGAAGTACCGGCCGTTACACTCAACATTGGTACTTTCATCAATACGGTGATTGATTTTTTGATCATTGCCTTTGCTATCTTCATGATGATCAAGGCGATGAATAATCTCAAAAAGAAAGAAGAAGAGCCGGCTCCGGCTCCGGCAGCACCGGAACCTAGTGCAGAGGAAAAGCTTTTGACCGAGATTCGGGATTTGTTGAAAAAACAATAACCGCCAACGAACTTTTCCTATAAAGACAGGATAGCATCCGGCTTTTTCGAAAAACGGCTATCCTGTCTTTTTTTACACAATTTTGCATTCCTATCTATGGAATCGAATTCTTCATTCAGTTTACAACTCAAAGTGCGCGACTACGAATGCGATATGCAGGGCATCGTCAACAATGCCAACTATCAGCATTATCTGGAACATGCACGTCATGAGTTTTTGCTGACACAAGGTCTAAGTTTTGCAAAACTCACAGCCGAAGGGATCATTTTGGTTGTCAAGCGCATCGAAATTGAATATTTATCGCCCCTGCGTAGTGGCGACCAGTTTAGTGTGAGTTGCGAGCCGGTGCGCATTTCGCCCCTGCGTTTTGGTTTCAGGCAAAACATCACCAGGCTTACGGACAACAAAGCCATCATCACGGCTATGGTGACAGCCACCTCCATCAACACCAAAGGACGGCCTTTCCTTTCGCCTGAAATTGACCGGCTTTTCGGTTAAAATCATCCATTTCGATGATTGTGATGTGATTACAACGAATTTGCTTCAAAAAATACGTTGTTTAACGTATTGAATCCGCTTTATGCACGGCCGTACATTTGCCACGTAATTGCTTTTCACATATTTTGCAGTGGGGTGGCTAAAAAAGAGTTTCACGGAGTTACCTGGCAGTTTCTTATCACCTGTGCGTGTTGAAAGTAGCAATTACACTGCAAGGTGCTCTGTGATATTTATTGGGAAAACATGAAACCAACAACTAAACAACACTATTCTTTTACTCTCATTACTCCTCTTGCGCTGACCTTGTGTTTCTTTGTTGTGTTGGGCGTAGAAATGGCTCAGGGGCAAACTCAAAATGTGGATTACAACCGTTTGAAGCTCCTCAGCCCGAACAATATGTATTCGGGGATTGCCATTTCGCCTGATGGAAAAACCCTGGCCGTAGCTGCCCGGAAGAAACAGCCTGTTCGATTGATTGATGTCAACACATGGGAGATTGTTGGTGAAATTGATGCCGGAAGCGGCAATCAGGGAGCCAAGCTCAATTTTTCTTCAAAAGGGAATTACCTGATTCTTCAGGAGCAACGGTGGAATGATGTGCCGGAAAACAAACCGCGGAAAATTGATTTCGAGTTGGTAGATGTTGTCGGTAAGCTCTTGATCAAACGTTTTGATTTGGTTCAGGATGTGGTTGTATCGGAAGATGAGAGCCTTGTGGTGAGCCTCGCGGGTGATGAAGTTACCTTTTGGCATCTCCCGGATTTGAGAAGAGTAAAGAGTTTTATAGTCCCGAATGCTGCCAGCGCCATAGCCCTGAGTCCCGACGGAAAAACCCTTGCGGTGGCTCAACGCATCAGCCCTGATGAGCTGAAAGGCCAGCCCAATTTTAAGAAAAAGAAAGCCAGAAAATTTGTAGCACAATCAAAACAGAAACTGAGCTTTTTTGATGTGGAAAGTGGCAAAAGACTTAAAACGGTCAACAACTTTTACGATTTAATCTATCGCTTGCGCTATCTGGACGATGAGAACCTGATGTTCGTTTTTCAGCAACCCTATTTCAAGGCGCAGACCTCACTTCAGCTGATCGTTTATATCAATATGGTGAATACGGAGAACGGAGAAGCGCTTCGGGGTGGATTTACCTCGCAGGCTTATGGCCTGCCCGAAGTGCGTATGAGCCCTGATAAAGCCTATTTTGCCATTAATTCGAAAGGTAACCGGTTTCAGGAAATCCATCTGTACGACTACCAAAGCGGCCGATTGCTCAAACGTTTCGAGCTGGCAAAAAGATTTTTTGAAAAAAGTCAGGATGGAACAAAATTGTTCGACGATGCCCGGCCATCTTTTGTGTTCATGCCCGATAACAGCTCGATTCTTATAGCTATGGGTAACCAATTTATTTTGTGGAACTTTCTTGAAGACGAATAAAAAACTGATACACTCATGCGACACTTTATTTTACTCATCATCGCTCTGTTTTCGCTGAACAGTGGGCTTCAGGCTCAGAAAAAACTCCCGCTCCTTGAGTCGAAAAACGAAATCATCCAAAGAGCCATTGCCGAACTGGATTCGGCCATGCAGGCCCCCAAAGGCGAATTATACCTTTTTATCCAAAAGTATAAGATCAAAGGCGAATATACTATGCAACTCACCCTTCGCGACAAAGGCAAAGTAGTTTCGGTGTTTGTGGCCGATAAAAATAATGCCGATATTCCTTCGCAAAACAAGTTGAAGGACAGGCTGATGAAATATAAATTCCATTTTAAAATGCCTAAAAATAAAGACTATAAACTCAATTATCACTTTAACCTCTAAAAATTGCTACTTATGAAAAAAGTTTTCATTTTCACGTTTGCAATGCTGGCTTCAGTGATGCTCCGCGCACAGGAAGTCATGCCAAAAGTCTGGGAAACCCGGCTTTCACACAAGATTCACTACACCGGAACCGATAGGGAAGAAGGTAAATACAACTATGCCGCTTCTGACAAAGAAATGTCAGTGATTGACAACACAACCGGAAAGGTGGTTTGGGACAAAAAGTTCAGCCAAATTGCATCGAAGTTGCGTAAAATTGATGAGCTGATTCCTTTCTGGGAATCGAATACCATCTTTCTTTTCGATCGCAAATTAGGCAAAGACCAGATTGCCTGTATTGACCTCAGGACAGGTGAAGGGCTTTGGACCACTGATAAATATCAGGATGTGAGCGAGTACAATGTCACCTATATTGCCGAAGATGACTGCTTTGCATTGAGTCTGAAAACATCATTGGTTTATATCCGTGCCCGAACCGGCGAAGAACTCTGGAGTACTTCCAAATTTAAAGGTGTTGTCGGCGAATATCATTATGATGGAAAAGAAAAAACTCTGACGATGGTAAACTTCATGCCCAGTTTACTGGGAGCCCTGTTTACCGGGTTTAAAAATCAGATTGCCAAAATCAATGTGACAAATGGCGAAATCGTCTGGGAAAACACTTATGTCGGCCGTGCCGAACGCAAGGTGATTTCGAAAGAATTTCTTTTTGACCTGGACGTAGCCAATGACAAAGTGTTCCTTCGCATGAACGGTATGCAGGTTTATGACTATAAAACAGGAGCCAAACTATGGTCGGCTGCATTCGATTATACACCGGATAAAGTGGTTAAAAAACCTGGCGGAAAGGTTCATTTATTCGGGGTTTATGGCACCGTTGCCGCACCCGTCGTTGATGGTGATGTGCTTTATGTTTTGGACATGACGAGCAAAAAAAGCCAATATGTCAAAAAGTATGATATCCATACCGGACAACTTCTCTGGACCTCCAAAGAGATCCAGGGAGCACGGGTTATTCCAAATATGGAAGTGTATGGCGGCAAAGTGCTGCTTCAGATTGGCGGTATGGTCGAAGTTCAGTATAAACGTACCTATCGCAGTGGCGACCAAGTCATTACCGAAACCGGTATCGTTTACCAAAACGTAAAACCATTCGGTGTACAAGCCTTCAATACCACCGACGGAAGTCAGGCCTGGGTATCCGAACGATTCAAAAAAGGCATCACCAATATGATTTCGTTTGGCGAAAATGTGATTGTGTGTAGCGGAAAAGAACTCTATTCACTTGATATACAAACAGGTAAAGAAAAATATTCTTCCCCCGTTTCAAAAGGTGGAGTTGGCAAGGCCTCACTCATCCTGCCTTATCAAGACAACACCATCGTCGTAGTGGGTCAGAAAGGCATCTCTACCTTCAATGCTACCGATGGTCATTTGCTCCATTCAGGTAAATACAAAACTTCAACTCTTGAAGAAGTTAAAGGCAATATCTTAGTGATGAAAACACCTAAATCGGATATTGCTGCATTCGACCTCAATACCTGCAAATACAAGAAATTCAATGCCCGCAAAGGCGCAGTGGCAATGATGAGCAATGGTGGTGAATATGTGTATGTTTACGAAAATCGTACGGTCACGAAATTAGCTACCAAATAGTGCAATTTTTTCCAATTACGTAGGACTGCCGGCTCAAAGAGCTGGCAGTTTTTTTATTCCTGCCCACTCGAACCCCATAAAAAACGGGATATTTTTTTATGTTTGTTCGTGAATGATGTAATTTTGGTACACCAAATTAAAAACAAAAGCCATGAGAAACAGCATTTTGATCGTTTTGTTTGTGATGCTCGGTTTTGCAGGAACAAAAGCACAAGATTACTCCAACTTTATTTCTTGCGAAGTAAACGGACAAGCCTGGAAAGCCGAGGCTAAAAAATTGAAGCTTCCGTTCAACGCCTACGAATACCTTGCCATTGCAGCATTTGAAGTGAAGCCTGACGTTCAGGTCTGGATTAGGATTTTTGCTCTCAAAGACAAGATTAAACCCGGAACTTATCCGGTGGTTTCGGAAAAGGAATTTGCTTCACTTTCTAAAAAAAAGGCAAAGGATAATGAAGATATGGTATGGGTTCTGATTGACTATACGGAAGAAACCAAAAACTTAGGTTATGGCTTTCACGACGGCGAATCGCTCAGCGGCACATTGGTGATTGAAGAAAGGGGCGAAAAAATGGTCAAAGGCACTTTTGAAGCTGAGCTGAATGGGGTTTATTACAAAAAGCGCAATGTGGCTGCGCTCACCGGGCAGGGAATCAGAGGAAATATCGAGAAAAAAATCATGACTAAAGCCGGAGGCGGCATGTTGGCCAATAGCGGTCCGCATGATCACGAAAATACGAAAAAGACTGATCAGACAGATACCATCAAATTGAGCAAAGGCAGCTTTTTTGTGGATTGGAGTAAGAAAGAAAAAGATGAGGCGGAGGAGTAAGAAGCAAAAACAGATGAAAAAAAATCAAAAACGTCATCCGGCAAAGCAACAGAACTAAACCGGATAGTCCACAAAATTACGTTCGGTTTCGTAGAGCCTCACTTGTAATTCGAGACTTGACGGAAGTTTTGCCCGTAAAAGATCAAAGATTACCAAGGCAATATTTTCAGCCGTAGGATTTAGGTTGCGAAATTCAGGACAGTCTAAATTCAGGTTTTTATGGTCGAAACGATCTTCCACTTCCGATTTGATCAATTCTTTCAAGTATTTCATGTCAATCACAAAACCTGTGATCGGGTCAATTTCACCCGTCACTTTTACCACTAAGTCGTAATTGTGACCGTGCCAGTTTTCGTTGTTGCATAAGCCGAAAACTGCATTGTTTTTTTCTGAATCCCATTGCGGGTTAAACAATCTGTGGGCTGCATTGAAATGCGCTTTTCGATAAACCGAAGCTCTCATCCTTGGGGTGTTTTAGTGTCAACAAAGTTATAACAATCGTTGAAAAATTTTGTTTTTCTGCTTTTTTGGGATGCTTCTGTCTGGTTTCGATACAACAAGCCGCAGCCTGTGACAGGCGGCTGACGAAAGCCGGCGTCCTGAAATTGTTGTATTTTTGGACACTCAAACCACGTGTGCTGACTTGGTTGCACAATAAAACGAAATACGATGAAAAAGACTTTTGCCGCCTTTGTCCTGATGATGACCATCTTCAGTTTGCAGGCACAGATTTTCAGTGGTACCGGAGGCTTGGTTTCCGAAACCGGACAGGCCAACATGTTTCCGCTCACCATCACAAGCCTTCCAACCGATGGGCTCAACAATGGTTTTGGGTTGTTGGCCGTGGCTTTCAACATCACCCACAGCCGGGTGGGCGACCTGCAGGTTTCGTTGGTAGCGCCCGACGGGAAAACCATTGCGCTGAGCCTGAACAATGGAGGCGATGGCGACAACTACAGCCTCACCCGATTTTCGGACAATGCAACGCAGCATATCAGCACCGGCTGGGCTCCTTTCAGTGGAACCTGGCTGCCCGAAGAACGCTTGGGCGAACTCAACAACGGCCAGAATGGCAACGGAACCTGGAAACTTGCCGTGACCGATGTAGTGGCCAACAACCAGAAAGGAAATCTGCTCGGCTGGAGTCTTACCTTTGGCCCCAATGCCACCTCACCATTAGAGTTTACCTCGAGCAACCTACCCATCGTTATTGTGGATACTTATGGGCAAACCATCCCCGACGATCCGAAAATTATGGTCGGAATGAAAATTATTGACAACGGACCCGGCCAGCGCAACTTTCTGACCGATACACCGGCCTACGATGGTTATGCCGGATTTGAGCTGCGTGGCTCCACCTCACAGGAGTTTCCTAAAAAGAGCTATGGTATTGAAACCTGGGATGCCAATGGAGAAGATCTGAAAGTGTCGCTGCTGGGTATGCCCGAAGAAAGTGACTGGATTCTCAACGCCAATTATACCGACAAAACATTGATGCGTAATACATTGGCTTATCAGTTGTTTCAGGAAATGGGCCATTATGCCACCCGATACCGCCATGTGGAACTTGTCATCAACAACAATTATCGCGGAGTTTATGTGTTTTCGGAAAAAATTAAACGCGACAAAGACCGTGTGGACATTGCCAAGATGAAAGAAACCGACAACAGTGGTGATGCGCTCACCGGAGGCTATATCTTCAAGATTGACAAAACCACCGGTAGCGGCGGCGATGGCTGGACTTCAAATTATCCGCCATTGGTTCATCCGCTTAACCAGACGATATTTTTTCAATACGAGTATCCGAAGTATAACAAAATCACGCCGCAACAGAAAAACTATATCAGCGACTATGTCAACAGCTTCGAATCCACCCTTAAAGGTCCCTTTTTCGATCATCCGGACAGCGGATGGCGCAAATATGCCGTTGAGAACACCTTTATTGACTATTTTTTGGTGAATGAAATCAGCAAAAATGTGGATGGTTACCGTCTGAGTACTTTTGTACATAAGGAACGCGACAGCCGTGGCGGCAAACTTCGCATGGGGCCTGTGTGGGATTACGATATCGCCTTCCGCAACGCCAACTATTGCGCCGGCGATGTGGTGACAGGCTGGGCCTACCAGTTTCCGTGCTCGAGCGATTACTGGCAGGTGCCTTTCTGGTGGCAACGCCTCTTGCAAGACGATCTTTATGCCGATCATCTGAAATGTCGCTGGGAAAGTTTGCGGCAAAACCATCTGACCAACGAATGGTTCGATCATTTTGTGGATAGCCTTGCCCTGGTGCTCGACGAAGGCCAACAACGCAACTTTGTGAAATGGCCAATTCTAGGTATTTATGTATGGCCCAATCCACAACCTATCCCCACCTCTTATGCCGGCGAAATTCAGGCCTTGAAAAACTTCCTTCATACCCGTCTGGCCTGGTTAGACAACAATATGCCCGGCTTTTGCAATCCAACATTGATTGGCGAAAATGATGACGGAGTGCAAAATCTCGTCATTTATCCAAGCCCTGCACAGGAAAGAATCGTCATCGAATCGAATCAACTCTGGGATGACCAGCTGCAAATCAGCCTGACCGATCTTAGCGGGAAAGTGTTTGGTAGATGGAACGGGAATTTGCTTCGTAGAGATGACGGAAGTTTTGTGTTGGATGTACAGAAAATCCCTGCCGGAATGTGGATCGTACACATGAACGATGGCCGAAATCATCGGAGCGGACGCGTGGTGATTAGCCGGTAAAACCGGCCTAATCCAATTCGTCACAGTTCAATATTACACAGAGTACAGGCTTATTTAGTGCGGTGTCAAAAATAACACATTACCAATATATTAAATAGTGAAACAGATGATTTACCGCACTAAAGGGACAAGTCGGGATTGGAAATGATTGCAGAATGTGATCAAATGCCTGTGGTTTTTTTCAAATAAGTTCTGTTAGGTCAACAAATCTTTTTTCATACTCCTTAGCCCAACTCAAAGCTCGTTACGCCATACACCTGTTTCAGGTCAATGTTAGGTTGATTTTTGGTGTACATCCGTGCTGTGGAAAACACTTTTTCCATTCCATAACTTTCAGCAAGCTTCACAGCGGCGGGATTTATTTCAGGTGTGTCGAGGTAAAGCTTTTCTTCGGGAGTAGCAAAATTTCCCAAAGCACAAAATAATTGCTCCGCGATGTCGGGAGTATCAGCAAACAGGGGGCCGATTTTGTAGCCTGCCCTGCACTTGCGCAAATGGCCAATTCCTGCAATTTTGCCTTTGTGGACTACTGCAAGAGAGGCGCTTTCGGGCTGACTGAACCAATGTTTGAGAAAAACTGGTCGCACGGCTGGAAAATGCCGGGCATCGTACCGGACAAGCTCGTCAAAGGATAACTCATGAACAGGAACAATTTCCGGATGATTAAAATCATGAGGTTTTGCCGTCCCTTCGTAGCGAATATTACTGTATGCCAGGCTGAAGCCCGATTTAATGTAATTGGGCTGCTGCTCAATGACACCATCTAAGCCAATGTTGTAGTTTTGAAGCCGGGCCATTGCCGCGTTCCAAATTTTCAATCCGTAGTTTTTCCCACGGTAGCTTGGCGCAACGATGTAAAAACCAAGAAATGCAAAATTACCCGGGTATGTAACGGCCGAGATGCAGGCTACAGGCTCATCATTAATCAGCCCCACAAGAAAACCGTCCGGATCGGCGGCATAAAAGCTGGCCGCATCATAGAGCCCGGGGTTCCATCCTTCCTGTGCAGCCCATTCGATGGCTACGCGCTCTACTTCGTCCTGCGTCATTCGTCGGATGTGAAAATCGCTATAAGTACTCATGACCTATCTTATGTTGAATTAGCGGAAACAAAGATATAACTGCTTTGACTTCACGATGTTAGATAAACAGGTTATCGGTACGGGTTCGCAGATATTTCCTCAGGGCAAAATGGGTAGAAATTCCGGTAAGTGTTGCGCCCACAAGCACAATGAGTACCGAGAGCATTCCGAGTACTCGCAAATCCTGCAACTGAACAAGTTCAGGAATGGCGTTCATGGCAAAAAACATCAACACACTTAGTAAAATTAATGCCAAAAATGCCCCGATGATACCCTGTAAAATTCCGGTAAGCACAAATGGACGTTTGATGAAAGATTCAGTAGCACCCACAAGTTGCATGCTGCGGATAAGAAATCTTTTGGCATAGACCGACAGTCGGATGGTATTGTTGATCAGCGCCATCGAAATGAGCACAAGAAGGGTGACGATAACCAACAGGATAATGCTGATGCGCCGGATGTTGCGATTGATGTTGTCAATGAGCGACTTTTGATAATAAACCTCCTTCACATCGGGATTTTGCATAAGCTGATGTTCCATTCTGGCAAGACTGTCGCTATTGGCCCATGCCGCCCTGAACTTTACTTCGATGGAGGGTAACAGCGGATTTTCGTCTTTGCCCAGCCATTGAATAAAATCTTCACCCAAATCCTGGGCAAGCCGTTGGGTAGCTTCTTCTCGGCTAATATAATAGGTGGACTTCACCTGCGGATGAGCATCAAGCATCTTTTGCAATTGAAGAATACCGGCTTCGCGGGCGTTCTCGTTCATCATCACCTCAAAACCAATATTTTCTTTGATTAATTCCGACAGCTTGTTCACATTGAGAATAATCACACCAAAAAGACCCATTGTGAAAAGCACTAAAGCTATGCTTACCACCGAGCTGACATAGGAGCCTGTGAGCCGCTTTTTTGTAAAATCATCCTGATTGGGATATTTCATTCCGATGAAATTTCGAGGCGAAGTTATATAAAAATGAGGTATCTCCGATCAACAATTAAATGTATTGATAGTTAATACGTTAACATTTTTTAAAAAGCTTGATACCGGAATTTGACAGGATCGCCTTAACTTCGCCTTTAAATCGTAGGACTTGCGAATCAGGCTTTTTCTTTTTGTTGTTTTTCTTTTGGCTGGTTTACGACTGCTTGCACAAGACGATCGCATATGGATCGAAGGTCAGGTGCTGTCGGCCGACAGCCTGATACCTGTACCCAATGTTCACATTATCAGCCGTTTGACACGAAGCGGAACCATCAGCGATGCCCAGGGTCGTTTTGTACTCAGGGCAAAACCGGTGGATACGCTTTACCTGAGTGCAGTGGGCTTTGGACGCAGCATCAGACATTACCGACAATGGGATCATGAAGTGGGTCAGCCCTGGAAAGTTCTCCTTCGGCGCGATACCATACTCATGCCCGAGGTGGTGGTGAAGTCGTTTTACGACTGGCCCACTTTTAAGCATGTTTTTGTCCACATGACACCTATTAAACCGGTTGATCTCTCAAGTATCAACGATGAATTGAGGGATATCCTGCTTTATATGGATCCGTCGCCCATGACCATCAAGGGGCCGATACAGGCACTTTACGACCTGTTCAATGATATGGCGCGCTTGCAACGGCGCCTCGAACGCAACCGTCGCGCCTACAACCAACAACTTATGCGAGAGGGCAAGTACGAACAACTTATTCCCGAAACACCGGAGCACGAGAGACGTAACCCTTGAAAAAATAATCCCCAAAAAATAAAAAAGCAGAACCCGTAGGCTCTGCCTCTTAACTTTTTATGTGGTAATTAGATTTTTTTCTTTGCCAGATAGAAATCCACCATTTCGTAGTCAGATTTGATGCGTTCTTCCATCTCGTCCACGGTTTTTGGCGGTGGAACAATGGCCATTTCGCCGGGTTTCCAGTTCAGCGGCAATGCTACTTTGTACTTGTCGGCTGCCTGAAGCGCCTGCAACGAGCGGATAATTTCGTCCATATTGCGGCCCACGTTGAGTGGATAATACATGATCAGGCGGATTTTTCCGGCCGGGTCAATGAAGAAAACAGCACGCACAGCAGCCGTTTCGCTTTCGCCCGGCTGCAACATGCCATACAGTTTGGCCACCTTCATGTCAATATCGGCAATAATGGGGAACTTCATCAGGATACCCATCTTTTCTTTGACGTTGTGAACCCAGGCAATGTGCGAGTGGATACTGTCAATGCTCAAACCAATGAGTTTGGTGTCCATGGCTTTGAACTTGTCTTCGAGAATCGCAAAACCCGACATCTCGGTGGTGCAAACCGGCGTGAAATCAGCAGGATGCGAAAACAGAATCGTCCAGCTTCCTTTGATGTATTCCGAAAACTGAATCATGCCCTGTGTGGTCATTGCTTTGAAATCAGGAGCCATATCGCCAATACGCGGCATGGTAAAAACTTCTTGTTGTTCCATAATGTTCATTTTTTGTTCGTTATGATTTAATGTGATTTTGATGATGCAAAAGTAGAGCAGTCAATAATATTTGTCAAATCAATAATATTTACAATATTATCGAAAAAATCTATATTTGCATCAAAAATTCAAACTATGTTCACCTTAATACAATTGGAATACATTGTTGCTGTGGATACATATCGCCATTTTGCACGGGCTGCAGAGAAATGCTTTGTCACTCAGCCCACTTTGAGTATGCAAATCAGAAAATTGGAAGATTTTCTTAATGTTCGAATTTTCGACCGCACCAAACAGCCTGTTGTGCCTACCGATATTGGCCGTCAGATCATCGAGCAAGCGCGGCGGGTGCTTGCCGAAGCCGGACGCCTCGATGAGTTGATCAAGCTGCATCAGGGCGATTTGAGCGGGCAATTGCGCATTGGTATCATCCCTACTTTGGGGCCATATCTTTTACCGCTTTTTGCCGGTTTGTTCAAAAAGCGTTTTCCGGCCGTCACCCTGACAATCGAAGAGCTGATTACGGAAAATATTGCCGAGCGTCTGCGTACCGATCAGTTGGATGCGGGTATTTTCGTCACCCCATATGGCGAAGCCGGTATCATCGAACAACCGTTGTTTTACGAAGAGATGTTGGTGTATGCGCACGCACATCATCCTTTTCTGCAACATGGCCGTGTGGAAGTGGCCGACCTGAATCAGCCCGACATCTGGCTGCTCAGCGATGGGCATTGTTTTCGTAATCAGGTGATTAATCTATGTTCTGTTTCGCCAGGCCAGCGTCAGGAACTCCCTTTTGAACTCGAAGGCGGATCGCTCGAAACGCTGATGCGCATCATCCGGCGCGAGGGAGGCTTTACGATCATTCCCGAGTTGGCTGCTGCTGAATTGATCAATGAGCAACCCCGACGTGTTTTGAAATTTTCGGATAAAACACCTGTGCGCCAGGTTAGCCTTTGTTACTCACGCAACTACGTGAAATATAATCTCTTGCAACGATTGGCCGAAACCATCATTCAATCGGTTCCGCCTCAAATGCGCAATGCCACACGGGGAGAGTTGGTAGCCTGGCGATGAAAAACACCTGTGGTTATTGCCGGACGATTTTCAGATTTTCAAAACGATTGATACCATCCGAAAGGTTGAGGATATAAAGCCCGGACGGATATGACGAAAAGTCGAGGTTCAGGCTCTGATGCCCGCCATCGAAAGAAACTTCTTCCTGAAGGAGCAACCTCCCGCTAAGATCCATTAAACGGTAATGAAGTTTCCCCGTCGAAGGCATATAGAAGTCCACAAGGGCAGTGCTTTTTACCGGATTAGGCTGTACCGAAGCCAGCAAAGGATGGATTTGGTTTTCGTGGATATCCAGAACTTTGTCAACGCTCAACTTGAGTGTAACGGGTAAATGATCAGAAAAGTGATAAAGTGCATCGGCCACATTCTGCGGTACCGAGGTGTTTTGCGGCGCCTGATTTACGGTTCCGTTAAAACGGTGTCCATCCTGGCCAACCGCTTTATACGATTCCTGAACGTAGCGCACCTGAGCCGTCCCAAAACGGACTTCATCGGAAATAAGGATGAAATCGAAGCGGTCATCGAGACCTCCACCTGACTTACAATTGCTTTGAGTATTGGTGGATTGGGTGTGAATTCCGGCATAAAACGAATTGTTCGACCAGTTGCCGATTTGACCGATAGGATCGAGGAAACGAACTGCCGGATTGGGATAATTGAGCAGGGTCTGAAAGGCGCTTTCCTGGCCGTTATACAAATTGAAGTCGCCCATCATCAGCACATTGGAATTGGCAAAGCGGGTCTCTAAAAAACGAAGTGTGTTTTCGGCCATGATTTTACGTGAGTTGGCATCGCCCGAACTGCTTCCTGCCTTGAGGTGCGCCACTACGCAAACAATAAAAGCCGTATCGCCATAGGCCAGATCGTTCGATTTGTAATAGAGCTCGTAAACATCCACATCGCGCACATAGTTTTGGGCTGTATATTGTTTCTTGAGCTGGAGTTTTCGCGAATCGTAGAACAACTGATTCACAATGTTGGAGCCGGCTGTATTGCTTGAGGCGGCCCGCTTATAATAATCTACAAAATTGATATTCAGATTGTTGTCTAACAAATGTTGATGAATGGCTTCGTTGGCCGACATCTCGTTTACGGTAAAAATATCGGGTTTCACAAAATCCAGCACCGTCCGCAGGTGCGGGTCTTTCATGGATAAACTGTTGTTGTTATTGTTGCAAAACGAAGTAATCTCGCCATAATATAAGAGGTTGTACTGCATCACCGTGAGGGTGTCGGAAGCTTTTAAACCAAACTGTGCAAGCAGCAAACCCACAAACAGTAAATATTTTTGCATGGGTTTTTTGATTAAGGGAAACAAAAGTAATTCAAAAATTGTAATCGGATTCGGACATAAAAGCCGGAAAATCTATTTTTGCCGGATGAACAAAGAAACAAGACAATGTGTTCGGCAGATGAATGCGATGGGCCGTGAAGGTCGTCCATTCCTGTTTTTGATTGATTATGAGATGGAACAGCCTCTCGTTGTCCCCCTTGATGAGCTTGATCCGAAGCAGATTTTGTACGAAATAGAAGGCAAAAGCAATCTGCCTCCAATGGTTTTCCCCTCGAAAGAGCAGGTTGTGTTTGAATGTCGTCCGCCAGCCTTTGACGACTATCAAATCCGTTTCGACGGGGTGATGGCGCATTTAAAAAAGGGCGAATCGTGCCTGATCAATCTCACCCAGCCGGTTGAGGTTCATACAAATCTGAGCTTATATGAGATTTTTTTGCGTAGCAAGGCACGCATTAAACTCTGGTTCGACGAACGTTTTGTGGTTTTTTCGCCCGAACCATTTGTATGTATCGAAGCAGGTAAAATTCATACTTTCCCCATGAAAGGAACCCTCGATGCTACGCTTCCCGATGCCACAACACGTCTTTTGAACGATTCCAAAGAGCTTGCCGAACACCATTCGAGCGTTGAACTGCTCAGCCACGACCTGAGAAAAGTGGCAAAAAATGTCAGAACAGAAAGGTTCAGGTATGTCGAAACCATCGAAACCCTGAGAGGAAGCCTGCTCCAAACCAGCTCCCACATCAGCGGAACCCTCCGCGCAGGCTATGTCGGACGGCTAGGATCAGCCGTCGTTGCCCTGTTGCCTGCCGGCTCCATTGCCGGTGCACCCAAGGCTGCATCGGTGGAAATCATCCGACGCTGGGAAGGCTACCGCAGAGGTTATTACACCGGCATCTTCGGCCGCTTCGACGGTCAAAAACTCGAAAGTGGCGTAATGATTCGTTTCATCGAAAAACAAAACGATGGGTTGGTGTTTAAAGCCGGTGGAGGCATCACCGTCAATAGCACCGTGCAGCGCGAATACAACGAACTCCTTGCTAAAGTGGCACTGCCATTTCGTTAATCAACTGCAGAAGGACAAAAATCATGACAAGCCTGAACGAGTTCCCTTTTTTTGAGAGCATCAAATTCAATAACGGACGGTTCTTTCATTTAAATGCCCATTTTAAGCGTATGAGAGAAACCCTCAAACATTTTTATGGGCACGAACGGCTGATGGTTTCAGAAGAATGGCTTCGGCAATTTTCGCCTGCTGACGCAGGACTTTTCAAATGCCGTCTGTCGTACGGTGAATTTCCCGATCGTCCGATGTTTCAGGCCTACGAACCGAAAAAAATAACTTCCTTAAAAATGGTTTTCACCTCCGGGCTCGATTACCGGTATAAATACAACGACCGGAGCCGGCTGCAAGAACTGTTTAACCGTCGCGAAGATAAAGACGATGTGCTGATTGTAAATGATGGGCTGGTGACGGATACTCATTTCTGTAACATTGTTTTTTCCGATGGTAAAAGATGGTTTACCCCTGAAAACCCATTGCTAAGGGGAATACAACGCGGTTTTTTGCTTCATCAGGGAGTGATTCACACTCGCAATATTGTTCCGGCCGATTTGCGGGAATTCAAGAGTTTTAAACTCATCAATGCGATGATTGACTGGGAAAGTGCCATCGAAACGGGGATTGATGCCATTGGCCGACCCGAATAATCCTTAATCCGGTTGATATGTGGCATGTGTTGGCCAAATACTTATATTTACCTCCAAATTTTATGCTATGAAACGATTGATCCTCATGGCCCTCATTGGACTGGGTTTGTTCGGACGGCTGTTTGCCGGCGAAGGGATGTGGATTCCCATGTTGCTTAAACAATTGAATGAAAAAGAGATGCAGGCAATGGGTATGCGCATCACTGCTGATGATATCTATTCACTGAATCACAGCAGCCTGAAAGATGCCATCGTGTTGTTTGGTCGCGGCTGCACTGGCGAAATTGTATCTGACCAGGGATTGTTGCTCACCAATCATCATTGTGGCTTCGGACAGATACAAAAACACAGCAGCGTCGAACACGACTATCTCACAAATGGTTTTTGGGCGATGAACCGCGCTGAAGAACTGCCCAATCCGGGTCTCACGGTAACTATGTTGGTGAAGATGGAAGATGTAACTCAGGCGGTACTTGGCGGTCTCGATCCAGGCCTGACCGAGGCTCAACGTGCAGCCAAGATTGCCGAAAACATCAAAATATTGGTTGACCTGGCAAAAAAAGAAACAGACCTTGATGTGAGCGTCAGGGCATTCTATCATGGAAACCAATATTTTATGATTTTTAACCAGATTTTCAAAGACATCCGTCTCGTGGGAGCGCCACCGTCGAATATCGGAAAATTTGGCGGCGATACCGACAACTGGATGTGGCCGCGCCATACGGGTGACTTTTCGGTCTTTAGAATCTATGTTGGAAAAGATGGGAAACCGGCTGAATATCACCCGGATAACGTACCCTATAAGCCTGCATATCATTTGCCCGTTTCACTCAAAGGTGTTACTGAAGGCGATTTCACCTTTGTTTTTGGATATCCGGCCCGAACAAATGAATACCTGCCTTCTGACGCCATACGGTTGATTGCAGAGGCATCAAACCCACAAAAAATTAAACTCAGAGAAACCCGGTTGGCTATTTTTAAAAAATATTCAGCCAACGATTCACGTGTTCGCATTCAATATGCTGACAAAGATGCCGGAGTGGCCAATGGTTGGAAAAAAATGATTGGCGAAAGCAAAGGTATTCGCCGCCTCGATGGTGTCGGACGCAAGCAGGATTTTGAAGCCCGGTTTGAAAAATGGGCTGAATCGAATGCCGAAACCCGTGAAAAATATGCCGGTTTGCTCAATGCTTTTAAAACAAACTATAAAGAGATTGAGAAATATACCCTCGCGGCCGATTATATTACTGAATGTGGTCTCGGCATTGAATTGATCCGCTTCGCCTCGCAGTTTAGACCAATGGTGGACGAAGCAAACAAAGCTGCACAAGACACAAAAAAGATAAAGGAGTTTGCCGAAAAACTACAGTCTGCAACAGCGGCTTTTTTCAAAGATTATTATCAACCGATTGATTATGAGGTGGCCAATGCGTTGATGCTGATTTATCTTGATCAACAGCCTGAAAATTTCAGACCCGATTTTGTAAATGAAGTTCAACAGAAATTCAAAGGCGATGTAAAAAAATGGAGCGATTATCTTTTCGGAAAAAGCGTTTTTCTTTCACCGGAAAAAATCAAATCCTTGCTTGAAGAAGCAAATCCAAAAAAGATCAAATCGTTGACCAAAGACCCGGCTTATCAATATTATGTAAGTCTGGCAAACTTCTATGAAACACAGGTTCGTAAACCTATGCAGGCGCTCACAGCATCCAACGACAGCCTTCAACGCCTGTATATGCAGGCCCAGATGGAGATGAATCCCGAAAAAAGATTCTATCCCGATGCCAATTTCACGCTTCGGGTGGCTTACGGAAAGGTGGAAGGATTCAGCCCTGCTGATGCCGTTTATTATGAATATTATACCTCATTGAAAGGAATTATGGAGAAGGAAAACCCTTTGGTTTACGACTATGTGGTTGAGCCGAAACTGAAAGAGCTTTATCAACAGCATGATTTTGGCGAGTATGCCGATGCTTCCGGCGAGCTGAGGGTAGCTTTTGCCGCCTCCAACCATACCACGGGCGGGAACTCCGGGAGCCCGGTGCTTAACGCGGATGGACAGATGGTAGGCCTGAACTTCGACCGATGCTGGGAAGGAACAATGAGCGACCTGATGTACGACCCGCAAATGAGCCGCAATATTACCGTTGATATCCGGTATGTGCTGTTTATCATGGATAAATTTGCAGGCGCCCGCCACTTGGTTGACGAAATGACCATAGTGAGGTAAAAATTCTTAAGAGATGGAAAAAATCTGCTTTGGCAATCAACGTAATTGTATAGCGGAATAAGGTTGATGACCGTTGAATGCCAAAGCCGTTAAAAAAGAGAGGCTGTCGCAAAAACACAGCCTCTAATTGTTGAATCCTTATCTGTTTAAAATTCAATTCCTTTCCGTGCTTCAATGCCACGGGTGTAATAATGTTTTACCTCCTTCATCTCGGTAACGAGATCGGCAAGTTCAATCAATACGTCAGGCGCATACCGGCCGGTAAGGATGACTTCCATCTCTTTGGGCTTCCCTTGAATAAGGCTGACAACTCTTTCAAGGGGGAAAAGGTTGTAATACAAGGCGATACACACCTCATCCAAAATCACTATATCAGCATGGTTTCCGGTGATGATCTCCGTTACTTCCTCCAGACCTCTGACTGCAGCCTTGATATCATCCTCCGTGGGCTGATTTACAATGAAGCAGCCGAGGCCGTACTGCCTGATTTCGATTTTTGGGAATCTTTTCAGGGCATCTAATTCCGAATAGTGCATCCCCTTTACAAACTGGGCAATAAGAACCTTTTTTCCGGCACCGGCTGCCCTGAGGGCCAGACCCAGTGCTGCGGTGGTTTTCCCTTTTCCGTTTCCGGTATATAGTTGGATGTATCCGGGAGTCTTCATTTTGCCTGATGTTGCTGATTTCAGATTCTCTGAAATATTTACCGGTTTCAGAATTGTTTCAGAAGGCCGTTCTTATATTGTTCGTATGCCTGCTTCAGGGTCATATTGTGTGCATTGACCAGAATCTTAATTTTAGAATGCTGCAGTGCCGTTGCAGCGTGGTCGCCCGGACCGTTCCCGGTAATCAGAACATCGGGATTCAGCTCAAAAAGCTTTTGAGCGGTAGCCGTTCCGGCCCCGTGGGCTTCATTTTTTACGGCATTGTTGTCAATACCTGTCAGCAAACCTGTTTCCTCGTCGAAAACGACTAAGTATTCGGTTCTGCCAAAACGGGCGTCAATCTGTGAATCCCAGCTCGTCCCCGTTGCGGTGAATGCTATTTTCATGCTTTGTAATTTTAGTTTGTGAGTTTTTTAATTTTTTCCCAGCTTTCAGCCAGTAGTCGTTTCAGATGTCCTTCGTTGTACTCCACAATGGTAGTTCCCTGAGTAATCGCGCGTGAAAAGTCTTCATCATAAGGTAGATCGGCCAGATGGGGAATGTTCTCTTCTTCCAGAAACTTCCTGATAGCGTCACTCTGCTCAGGGTTGAGGTCCGCTTTGTTGATGATGCACCCGGCTTTGAGGCGAAACTTCTTCACCAACTCATATACCCTTTTCAGATCGTGAACTCCTGAGAGGGTAGGCTCTGTAACCAGAACCACAAAATTTGCGCCCGAAAGTGAAGATACCACCGGACAGCCAACCCCCGGAGGGCCGTCAACCAGAACATATGCCTTGCGCTCTTCCAGTGCCAGCTCTTTGGCTTCATTTTTCACCTTAGCCACTAATTTGCCGGAGTTGTCGGCGCCGATATCTAATTTTGCATGCACCATCAGGCTTCCTGTGCGGATGTTTGAAATATACCATTTGCCCGAAAGACGCGGCTTATTGATGATGGTGCCGGTGGGGCAAACCCTTGCACAGTAGCCACAGCCTTCGCAACTGATCGGATCAATGCGGTAGATGCCCCGAGCAAAGGAGATGGCAGCAAATTGGCAGGCATTCGCACAAATACCACATTGGATGCAGTTCGACTGGTCAATAACGGAAACCTCTCCGCTGTAGAATTCTTCGCTGAAGTCGAAATCGGGGCTCAGCAGCAGATGCATATCGGCAGCATCCACATCGCAGTCGGCAACCACAACCTCTTCGCCCGCAAGCCGGGCGAACGAAGCGGTAACCGAAGTTTTTCCGGTTCCGCCTTTTCCTGAAATCACTACAATCTCTTTCATCGTACACCTCCCTTCACGGCTGCAAAGCAGGTATCAGCTATCTCCTGCAGTGTGTTCCTTAATTCGGGTATCTCCTTGTAAATCAGCTTGCCCGATGAGTACAACTCAGCCACTTGCCTGCTGTTCGGGATTTTTGCCAGCACCGGAATCTCTTCGTCGCGGCAATAAGCCTCCACATCGTCATTTCCGATGCCATGTCTATTGATTACAACCCCGAACGGCATGCCTAATGTCCTGACGGTTTCAACGGCTAATTTCAGGTCGTGCAGACCGAAGGGCGTGGGCTCAGTGACTAAAATCACGAAGTCGGCGTCTTTCACCGCTTCAATCACCGGACAGGAGGTGCCCGGAGGCGAATCGTAGATGGTGGTTACGGCCCCTCCGAACTTCTGCGAAGCATATTTTTTTGCCTTTGCAATGGCCGGTACCGCCTGTTCTTCGCCAATATCGAGCCTGCCCTCTACAAAATGCAGATTGCCGGTCTGAAATTCTGCCAGCCTGCCGGTTCTTTTCGGAACCATCGGCAGGGCGCCTTCCGGACATAGCTCTGAACAGGCGTAACAACTGTGGCACAGTTCGGGGAATACGACAATGGAAGGCCCAAGCTGAATGATGGCGTGGAAGTTGCACACCTTCGAGCATATACCACAAAGCGTGCATTTTGATTCTTCCCATCGCGGTATCTGTTTATAGATAATCTCATCATGCTCAGGCGATCTGTTGAAGAAAATGGCTGAATTGGGCTCTTCAACATCTAAATCAACCAGCACAACCTCTTCCCGTTCAGCCAAAAAGGCTGCGAGATTGGTTGAGAGGGTAGTTTTTCCGGTTCCTCCTTTGCCGCTGGCGATTGCTATTTTCATTTCTGATTAATGATGGTGTTCGTGGTGATGGTCGTGTGAGCCGTGGTCGCAATAGTTGGCATTGAGCGACAGCTTCCCGGCAATGAAATCGTTGACCAGATTTT
The DNA here is from genome assembly GCA_019454985.1 of Bacteroidales bacterium. Lineage (GTDB taxonomy): Bacteria > Bacteroidota > Bacteroidia > Bacteroidales > F082 > JALNZU01. The sequence continues at coordinate 49,027 of JACFNF010000008.1, read as the reverse complement.
TTGGGGTATCTTCCAGGGCTCCTACAAACACATTGATGCCAGCCTCATTAAAGAGGTTAATGGCCATAGGGCCCATTCCGCCGGCAATCACATCCGTTGCGCCATTGGCGGCTACCCATTTTGGGAAAGTACCGGGCTGGTGCTCAGGAGGGTCCATTCTGGTTATGTTGGTGATGGCATTGTTTTCTACATCTACAAAGGCAAATGCCTGACAATGGCCAAAATGTGCCGACAGGATTTCGCCTGCCATAGGAATTGCGATTCTTTTTTTCATATTCAGATTGGGTTTTGAAAGAAATCCCGTTTGGAGTGTTATTTCTGAACACTCCAAACGGGATAAGTTTTTACTTTTTGAATATTGCCTTTTCAACAGCTTCCTTGCTGAGTGGTTTGGTGCAGAAGAACCAGTCGTGGCACTTGATATCCTTCTGGTTTTCCATACGCTCTTTTGCGGTGCCGCAAGAACCTGCGGTGGGGACGATGGCATCATCGCCCGGGCGCCAGTCGGCGGGAGTGGCAATGTTGAAGGCATCGGCTGCCTGCATGGCAATCAGTGCGCGGTACAGTTCATCGAAGTTCCTGCCAAGACTGAGCGGATAGTAAATAATGGCGCGGATAATTCCTTTTGGGTCAATAAAGAACACTGCACGAACAGCCTTGGTGCTGCTTTCGCCCGGCATCATCATGCCATACTTTTTGGCAACATTCATGGTAATATCCTCGATAAGCGGGAAGGTTACCTCGATGTTCTTCATTCCTTTGTATTCAATCTTCTCCTTAATGGTTCTGAGCCATGCGATATGGCTGTAAAGCCCGTCAACCGAAAGGCCTACGAGTTTACAGTTGGCTTCGTTGAATTTCTTCTCCATATTGGCGAAGGTCATGAATTCCGATGTACAAACCGGTGTGAAGTCGGCAGGGTGACTGAAGAGGATAACCCAGCTTCCCTGATAATCGGAGGGGAAATTGATTTCGCCCTGAGTGGTAACTGCCTTGAATTCCGGCGCTTTGTCGCCGATACGCGGCATTGGAGTAAACTCCTGATTTACATTTTCCATAGTGATTGATTTTTTAGATTTAACAAGATTACTTTACTAACCCGTTGAGGATTCGGGCATTAAATTTTTTTTAATTCGAAAAGTGAAGAAACAGAAGAAGCAGCTTTTACCAATTGCGGTGCTGAGGGCCACGGCCTGCACCATTGCCCATGCCTCTTCCATAACCCATTCCGGCGCAGTTTCCTCTGCCGCCGCCCTGAGCCATTCTCCCGGCTCCGTACATTCTCCTCCCCAATCCCTGGCCCGCGGGGACTTCTTCAAAATTGTCGGCTGCACGATAGAAACCTCTGCCCGGGCCTTGTCCGGCATAGTTTCTGCACCTTCCTGTTCTTCGTCCTGTCATAGGGCCTTGCCCTGTTGGACCTGTTTGATCAAAACCTGGCATGATAACCTCCTTTTTAATTTTGTACTACTTATTGCTTTTACCATTAATGGTTAAGCAGTTCAATAATTTTAGTTATTGTAAAACCGGATTCTTTGAGTAAGATGAGCTGTACCTGCCTACGATCGAGCAGAGACTTCACCTTTACGCCAAATTCTCCGGAAATAATCTTTTTAACCTGACGTGAAATAATCAGGTTGACGACTGCCAGCCCAACATCCTCTTCTTCATTTTTGTAGGGATTTGGGATAAATTCCGTTGATCCTGTTTCCGTGTCGTAAATCACAAACCATGAACACCTGCCAAATCTTGGATCAAGCATTGAGTCGGGCGAGTTGCCAGTTGAGGTAATAGCTACTTTCATCGTTCTGGTTTATCGGTTTTTACATCCACGCATTCTGTTGCGCCTCATTTGTGTGTTACAATCCGGGCAAATCATTTGATTGCATGGCGAGCCATAGTGATGCTTTGCCTTTCGTCCGCAGGTAGGGCAGAAGCAGAAATCGTCCACCTCCGTGCTTTCCTCTGCTAAACCATTTTCAGATTCAGAAAAAGCAATTTCGTGGCTTCCGCAAAGCGGACATTGTCTGGCTTTGGTATGTGGTTCAGGATGATTGAAATAACATCCGCATTGATTACAGTGATACCATTCACTGTCGAAATAAACTTTTCCGCCTTCGATAATGATTTGCCTGCCCTCGGCAAAAGCCTGAGCCAGCTTCTGACGAACCGATGCGTAAATCCTTGTAAAGGTGGGCCTCGAAACACCCATTGCAGCCCCGGCCTGATGATGGGTAAGCATGTCGTAATCACAAAGACGGAGCGCTTCATATTCCTCAAAGAGGAGCAGAATTGGCTCTGAATTGTGTTTATCTGCCTCACCTCCAAAGGGTTTAAAGCCCTTGATGATTGGCGGACTAAGTATTTTACGGGGTCGTTTGAAACTGGGCGACATTCAAAATGAGCAAATGTTCGGTGCAAAAATAATGAACATATGTTCACAAAGCAAATTTTTTAAGATTTTTTTGCAGATAGGAGTCAAACGTCTATCGTTTGTTCGCTTCACAGCGCTTGACAAGAAAATTGTTTTCGTTGATTGTCCCTTTTGCCGGATTGACTGCATTTTTCCACCCCCAGTTAAAAGGGATAAAAGCTTGTTTATCTTTGCTAAAAATATTATTCAATGAATTGGCGAGGCCGGATCACAGTCATCTTTCTGCTTGTGATGGTAATGTTTTCATGTAAGAAAGGAAGCGAAACCTACCGATTCTTTCTGAGTGAGGAAGAGCTTTTATGCTTACCCTATGCTCAGGGCGACAGTTTGAGGTTTGAACACAGCGGAGGTTTTCGCTTTTCGTTTGTGGTAGCTCAGAAGAAACTTTCGATGGAACGCAGCATATCGGAACATCCCGGCGATAATTATTTCAGCTATGAACAACTTTTCTTTAAATTACAAAGTGTTGAACCTGAGCTGAATATCAATTTTACCATGACACCGGAAAGGGCTGCCTTTTATCGCAATTTCAGTTTCAATAGGCAGTCGTTTCCTCTTGATTTTCCAAGTTTGCAGGTTTTCGACAGTCTGATGATTGCCGGAACAACTTTTCGCGAAGTCAGTTTGTTGGTTAATCCAATGCCTAAGGCCGGCCTTGTGGAGGCCGACACCATTTTTTTAAATCGCAGCCACGGAATCCTTAAAATCAGTATGAGCAATGGCGAAAACTATCATCTTCTCCCTTAAAGCATTGGGCGCGATGCTGATCATTGGCAGCGGATTGGTGTCGTGCAAAACCGAGCCTTGTTTGGATACCGTGCTCATTCAGCAATTGGAGCAGGAAATGTTTAGTTGGTATGTGAACGACACAACCCATCAAGTCTTTTTATTGACTGATCGGCATGGCATTGGGCAAAGCCTGATAGTCGATAAGCCGACGAAAAATAAAACCGAAATACAGGTTGAGGATGATTGTGGTCAAACATCGGCCGGCTATCATTATTCGCTTCAATACATTACCAGCGTTTCGCCTTATCACCTGATGGTGGATATCAACGGTGCAGCGCCGGGCTATGGAGGCTATACCATCGAGATAAGCTGGATGCACACATTGAAAGAAGTCAGCAGGAAAGCCGTTTTTGACCTGCAAACCGGAAAAAGCGCCAATGCCGAAGCCCTCTGTCAAGTGTTAGAAACTTTTACTACCGGAGAAACAACTTATCATAAAGTGCTAGAAATCGTCTTTGATGGCAATCTTTTCCCCAATGCCATCAAAAAAATTTGGTTTGCACAAAAAATGGGTATCATAGCTTTCGAAGATGAGCTTGGGAACCGTTTTCAACGGACTACTGCTTGATTCACTGATAAATAGATGTGATGATGAAACAAAAATTCAATTCTTGTTTTTTGGATTCATGTTTTGCCGGAAAACAAACTGTTTTGGCGCTTGTCATGAGTTTGATTTTTACGATTCCAGGCTACGGTCAACAAAAGCTGACGGCATGGGATTCATTGGCTTTAAGTCCGCCAATGGGCTGGAATAGTTGGAACTTTTTTGAAAACACCGTCAGTGAAACCATCATCCTCGAAATTGCCGATGCTATGCTGGCCAACGGTATGAAAGATGCAGGGTATCAATACATTATCATTGATGATTTCTGGGTTGGCGGGCGCGACAACCAAAACCGGCTTTTTCCCGACCCTGTCCGCTTCCCGTCGGGGATAAAAAAATTGGCTGACGAAATTCATCATAAAGGACTCAAATTAGGAATTTATTCCGATGCGGCTGAATACACCTGTGGCGGAGTTACGGCTAGTCTTGGCTTTGAGGAATTGGATGCCAAAACCTTTGCCGAGTGGGGGATTGACTACCTGAAATACGATTATTGTCATGCCCCGAAGGATGTAACGACAGCTTTTGTGCGTTACAAAAAAATGGGTGATGCCCTGCGCAACTCCGGCCGCCCGATAGTGTATGCCATTTGTGAATGGGGGCAGCGTCAGCCCTGGCTTTGGGCAAGAGCCGCCGGCGGACATCTTTGGCGTACGACCTGGGACAGCCGCGATGCCTGGCAGTCAAACGACAACGATCTGACCGGAATCATGGAAATTTATGAGCAACAGAAAGGCATTGCGCAGTTTGCCGGACCCGGTGGCTGGAATGATCCCGATATGTTGATGACCGGACTTTATGGCAAAGGCCGTTCTTCGTCCGTTGATCACCGATTTAAAGGCTGCAGCTTCACCGAATATCGTACTCATTTTGCTTTATGGGCCATGTTGGCAGCTCCGCTTATTCTCAATGCCGACTTGCGAAATCTGGATCGGGAAACCTTGCAGTTGATCACCAACCGGCACATCATCGCCATTAATCAGGACGTTCTGGGTAAACAGGCTGAGGTATTTTTGGAACGGAATGGCCTGGAAGTTCTGTTGAAACCTTTGGCCAACAAACGCTGGGCGATTTGTGTATTCAACAAAAGCAACCAGCAGCAAAAGTATTCGTTCGACCTGAAAAAAGATCTTGATCGTTATGAACCTTTGCGGGTGTTTGAGGTTTGGAACGAAAAACAACACGGACGGCTTTCGCGCCTCAGCGGTAAGCTTCAGCCCCATGATTGTGCCGTTTTCCTGTTAGAACCTTAATATTTTGCAATTCACTGGCCTGTAAATGAAACATAGCAACCAATATATCAAGTGCTTATCTTTAATAGCATCACTGTTTTTCACTGTTCATAGTGCTAGTGGGCAGCCTGCCAACGACTTAATCCTTTTGTTTGACCGACCGGCAACCTCATGGGAAAGCGAAGGCCTGCCCATTGGGAACGGACGCCTCGGCGCGATGATGATGGGTGGAACAAACCGGGAAGTGATCCAGTTCAATGAACATAGCCTTTGGTCGGGCGACAACAACTGGGATGGAGAGTACGAAACCGGCGATCATGGGTTCGGATCGTATCGCAATTTTGGCGAAATCCGGCTGCTTTTTGATCACAACGGATTTCCGCAAGACTATCAACGACAGCTTGATATTTTAAATGGCCTTCACCAGTACGCATTCAGGCTGAACGACATTATTTATCATTCGGAAGCCTTTGCGAGCTACCCGGATCAGGCGATGGTTTTTCGCTATTTTGGCTCGGAAAGGGGCAGCCTCTCGGGAACTATAACGCTCAGCTCAGCTCAGGGAGCAATTACCCATGCCGATAACAGCACGCTTGGTTTTGAAGATAGCTTAGCCAACGGACTGCGATATGGCGCTTTGTGCAAAATCCTTTATAGTGGTGGAGAATGCCGAGCCGAAGACGGGCTGGTGCGTTTTGTGGAATGTGACACCCTTACCCTTTTATTAGCAGCACGAACCAATTATCTGGCCGATTTCAACCGAGATTGGAGGAGTGACTGGTCGAAAGAAAGACTGCATGACGATATTGATTTGGCCGAGCGTTTGGGATATCAAAGATTGAAAGAGCGGCATATCAATGATTTTTGTGGTTTGACAAAGCGCGTAACCCTTAATTTACCCGGAACAAATGTCACCACTCTACCTTTGCCCCAGCGTCTTGATGTATATCGCTCGGGGAAAAGCGATGTGGATTTAGAGCGGCTACTTTTTCATTACGGGCGTTATCTGCTCATTAGCAGCTCGCGTCAGGGAGGTTTGCCGGCCAATCTTCAAGGCCTGTGGAACCACAGCAATACACCACCCTGGGCCAGCGACTACCACAGCAATATCAACCTGCAAATGAACTATTGGCCTGCCGAGGTAACCCAGCTTTCGGAATGCCATCTGCCGCTTTTCGACTTTATTGAAGCTGCTGCCGAACCTTGCCGACGGGCGACACGCCGCACCTTTGGTGACCAACAGCCCGGCTGGACCTGTCGCACCAGCCAAAGTATTTTTGGCGGCAACGGCTGGGAATGGAACATCCCCGCCAGCGCCTGGTACGCCCTGCATTATTATGAACACTGGGCTTTTACAAACGATACTGTTTTTTTGATGACAAAAGCCATCCCCATGCTGCACGAAATCTGTCAGTTTTGGCAAACGCGGCTGAAGATCTCACACGATGGTCTGCTAATGGCTCCTGACGGCTGGTCGCCCGAACATGGCCCGCGTGAAGATGGCGTGATGCACGATCAACAAATCGTGTGGGAGCTTTTCAACAATTACCTCCGTTTAGCCAAAGTGGCAAACCTGAATGGCCCTTTCGAAGCAATAATTGCCGAAATGCAGCTCAGAATGGCGCCGAACCTCATCGGAAAGTGGGGACAACTTCAGGAGTGGCAAACAGACCGCGATGATCCGGCCGATGAACACCGCCACACCTCGCATCTTTTTGCCGTGTATCCGGGAAAACAAATTAGCAGGGAAAAGACGCCCGAATTGGCTAAAGCTGCCATCGTGAGCCTTTTAGCACGAAGCGGTTATCCGCCCGGAAAACCGGAGGTCTCTTTTGATGCTTCACATACCACCGGCGACAGCCGGCGTTCGTGGACCTGGCCCTGGAGGGCTGCATTATGGGCACGACTGCATGAAGCCGACAAAGCTGAAGCAATGTTGCAAGGATTGATCACCTTCAATTTGTTGGACAATCTTTTTGCCAATCATCCGCCTTTTCAGATTGACGGTAACTTTGGAATCACTGCTGCAATAGCCGAGATGTTGCTTCAAAGCCACGATGGAATCATTGAACTTTTGCCTGCATTACCCCATAGCTGGTCCGAAAAAGGAAGCTTCACAGGATTGAAAGCCCGTGGCAACATCATCGTGGACTGCGAGTGGGAAAAGGGTAAAGTAACTAGTGTTGAGCTCCGAAGTACGACGACGAATGTTGCGCGGGTTAAAATCAACGGACAGATTCAGGAAATGAAATGTGTCCGATAATATGGGAGAGAAAAGAAATAAAAAAAGAGGCCGAAGCCTCTTTAAATCAATCCAAAAGTTCTTAAAATGTTTAATCAAGCGGATTTGCCGTAACACGGGTCTTGAACATGATTTTCAAAGAAAAAGTAGCCTCGTCCACATCGGTTTGACCCATCAGGCTAACGGTAAACACTTTCTTGCTTTTCAGAATTTTATTCAGGTTGTCGAACTGTCCGTTAGCGTTGTCTAAAGTTAGAACCGTACCTGCTTCGATAGTTTTGTTGCTAAATGTCCACGAAGCTTCAGGAAGATTATCGCCCGAGGCTGAAAGATTGGTGGTGATAAGTTTGACAGGGGTACTGATAGAAATCACCTCAGCTGATGCTTCAACAATTTCAATTTCTTTGATTTTTTCAGCATAGGCGGCCATGTCGCTGTTCGACAGCGGATCAATGGTTGCCGTTTCGTGAAAGACGCCGTATGAAGCCTTCGTGGCGGTGGGAGTTACATCAACATTTAAAGTTGATTCGTAATTGGCATCGAATTTAACATCGGCCAGTTCTTTGATTTTTTCGCACCCCGAAATGCTGAACACAACGATCAGGAGTGTGAAAATGGCGCGGATAGATTGTTTCATGGTAGTTGTTGTTGAGATTTGAATTACAAAAATAAAATAATTAGCGTGTTTTACGGCTTTTTCAATAATTAAGGAAGAAAAAACATGTTTTCAAAGATAACCAATTGATAGTCAGATATATATTGAGTTATTAAGATATAATTATTTTTCTTCCATATCAAAAAGATGTTGCGCCTTTTGGCAAAAGTTGTTTAAAGCCCAAGCTTTATCTCGTTGCCACCACCACTGCTTTTTTGAACCCTTTCACCTTCCCTTCCATATTAAAGGCCTCAGCAGCAACGATGTAAATCCCAACAGGTACTTTGTTGCCGTTGTCATCGAGGCCGTTCCAGCTTACTGCTCCTGTTGGGCTGATGAGTTCGCTTTTGGTGAGATGACGCACATGCTGTCCGCTCGACGAATAAATATGAATGTTCAGGGTGTAACCTCCCGATGCAAACGACCAACGGATACTCGTCAGATCGTTATAGCCATCTCCATCGGGTGAAAACACTTCAGGATCAATATATATTCCTTCTTCTGCAGTTTGGTTATCATCGCTGACAAAAGCCGAGTTCTGATAACCCGGACTGGCAAAACCGGTGGTTTGTGAAGCCGACTGCCAGTTTTTAGTATCGCTTGAAGGCCGGCTGAACGAAATGCGTTCAAGTGAAACCCCATCGAAGTAGTTGAGCAAAGGATAGTGCATCTTCTCGGTATAGCTCATCACGTCAATCACTTGACCGGTTTTTGAAGCCAGAAGTACGGTTCCGGCATCGTTGCTGTAAGTGGGGAAGCTGGGCATCACGACAAAACGATCAAGCCGGACATCCGGATAAAAATTGGCAACGCCTTTCACTGAGGTGGTGAGCAGGGCATATTCACCTGGCTGCAACAGCAAGGTGGAGGTAGCAATGATTTTCACTGTGGTGTCGGGCGGGTTTGGGATAGTCTGCCTCACCCCACATAATCTGAGATCTTCAAGGTTGATGAGTTTTTCCGAACGATTGTAGAGTTCCACGAAGTCAACACCGCCATTAAATGGATGAAACAGCACCTCATTAATGACAACATCCGAAGGCTCAGCAGGCTGGGGCAGCCCGAAAGTGATGAAGTAGTCAGGCAAAACCGGCCTTCCGGCGCAGTTTACAATTTCTTGCGAAAAATACAATTTATATAGAGTTCCTTCTTCAAAATCCTGGCTAAAGCTAAGCTCAACAAATTGGTTATCTGCAGGATTTCCGGTAGCCGTGACGGGCTGATACCCACCCGGTTCCAAAACGTAATGACTTGTTTCGGTCAAACTCGATGGCTCCATTAAATGATCGAACCAGAGTTGCACCACACGCGAAGAAACGAGTTTGATCTGTGATATGGCCGGCCTGCTGTCGTCAAGGCCGTAAATGCTATTGCGACTGCCTGGAGTCCCACCCGAAACATTTGTTGAAGCCGACCAGTTGGAAGCGCCCCCGCAGGGGTTGGTGGGGTCTTTCTGCTCGAGCGACCAGCCACCCTCGGCTTTTTTGCTGTCGCCATACCATGTGTCGGAATAGTTTACCGATGAAATTTCTAGCCCTTCGGGACTAAGAAGGCTGAGTTGGGCTCCGCTGTTGGCCAACTGAAAACTGCTGAAACCAAAAAACGGACCATATGGTTCCAAGGCCGGACGGGCTGTTTCGTTGGCTAAAAGCAAAAAGCCTCCGGGCGTAATCTGCACATTGCCAATAGGTTTTGCGGTCGTTCCCACTTTGAGGACAAACCCATTCAGGTTGATCAAAACCGGAGTTGGGTTATGAAGCTCCACATATTCAAACTCCGGTAAGCCAACTACGGGTGTCGGGTCGGCCATAATCTCATTGATAACCACGTCGTTGCGTTTAGCAGTATAAAAGCTGAGCTGGACTTCTGTCGTCGGCATCAGATTTCCGGCGAGATCTTTCAGACCGCTCAGGCTCAGTGTGTAAGTGATTCCGTTTTCCAAAGGGCTTCTGAGTGAAAGTAAAATTTCCGAAGCGTTGGCGCCTGCTATGGCCTGTTGTGGATGGCCAATGCCACCACTGATGGTATAATTGGTCGTATCGGCAAGTGTCTGGCCGCTGATGGCTTCATCAAAAACAAGCCTTACGGATGTGGCCGTAGTTGCGGCTGCACTCAAAAGCACCGGTGGGGTAGTGTCCACCACTTCAGGACCGGCGTAGATATCGTCGTAATACATTTTGGTGCTGTTGCTGGCGGTAAACTGGCAATAAAACCCGAAAAAGCCGCCTGACAACGGCTGGCTGCTCTGACCGGTTGCCTCAAGGCTATAAATGCCCGTAGAGCCATTGTCGGCAAACACCGACCATTGGCCTTGTTCGGTTCGTACCACTTTCACTTTCAGTTCGAAGGATGAAGCGATGAGGCCGTTTGTGCCACGGCAGATACTGGTGGCATTGCTGCCCTGACGATAAAAAAGTTCGATGGCATCGTTGCTGCCTGCTTCACCAAAACGCAGAAAAAATCCGTTGAGGGGCTGGCTCAAATCGGCCTGATCAGAAAGGAGGTACACCTCGCTGAAATTGTTGGCCGAAGGCGAGAAGGCCAATTTGAGCCAAAAGCGCCATTCCATATTGCCATTGACGGAAGAAAGGGGAGTACTGAGCCAGGCGTTTCCGGCTTCAGCGGCATTCAACTGCAGTTGAAGGTTTGAATTAACCATGAATTTTCCCGTTGTGCCAGACCAAACAGGGTTTGAAGTAAAATCGCCATCGTCGAAATTTTCAAGGAGTTGAGCCCCGGCCATCAAGGGAAGAAAAACCAAAAGAAGAATGACACGCTTCATTATTTTATATTTTTGCAACCGCATTTGAAAATGTAAATGTAGATAAAAATTATAATCAGCCTGCTGAAGATGAAGATTGCTGTAGTTGGTGCCACAGGATTGGTTGGTGGCATGATGCTTAAAGTGCTTGAAGAACAGGCATTTCCTGTCAGCGAGATGATTCCCGTAGCTTCGGAAGCTTCTTTCGGAAAAATGATCCGATTCAAAGGTCGTGAATACACGGTGGTTTCGGCTGCTGAGGCTATTCGTAAGAAGCCCGCCATTGCTCTGTTTTCGGCCGGAGGAGCTGCCTCATTGAAGCTGGCACCCGAATTTGTCAAAAACGACATCACCGTAATAGACAACAGCTCGGCTTGGCGTAAAGACCCTCAGGTGCCTTTGGTGGTTCCCGAGGTAAACGCCGGAGCCATCCGCAAAACTGATCGAATCATTGCCAATCCAAATTGTTCAACCATTCAGATGGTGGCAGCTTTGGCGCCTATTCACCGGCAATATGGCATACGTCGCTTAGTTGTATCAACCTACCAATCGGTTACCGGAAGCGGATACAAAGGTTTGCGACAGCTTGAGGCCGAGCAGCAAGGGCACCAGTCTGCGGAACCGGCTTATCCACATCCCATCCACATGAATGTGATTCCCCAGGGAGGTGACTTTATGGCCGATGACTATACTGCCGAGGAAGAAAAATTAGTGTCCGAAACAAGGAAAATTTTGTCGGATTCCGAAATAGCTATCACCGCTACCGTTGTGCGCGTACCTGTAACAGGCGGACATTCGATGAGTGTGAACATCGAAACCAAAGAGTCTTTTGAGATGGAACAGTTGCGCAAAAGCCTTGCATCTGCTCCTGGACTTGTGCTTCTTGACGAGCCCGCAACTGCTCTGTATCCGATGCCTTTGACAGCAGCCGGAAAAGACGAAGTGTTTGTTGGGCGCATCCGTCGCGACAACAGTATTCCAAACGGGCTCAATATTTGGGTAGTGGCCGACAACCTGCGCAAGGGAGCTGCAACAAATGCCGTACAGATTGCTACCTGGCTGGTCAATAACCAATTTATTGTTAACAAGTGAAGGTCTATTACAATATCAACGATTTCAAACCGGTAAAAAACGCCATCGTCACCGTAGGCACCTTCGATGGTGTTCATCTTGGCCATCAGGCCATCTTTCGACGAATGACAGCCGATGCGCGCGAAATTGGCGGCGAAACAGTGGTGGTCACCTTTCATCCTCATCCGCGATTAGTGCTAAATATTGACAGCAGCAATTTGCGTTTCATCACCACCCAGGAAAAAAAGATGGAGATCTTTAAGCAAACAGGCATTGATAATGTGGTGGTGATCGAGTTTACGAAAGAGTTTTCGCGAACGGCCAGCGAAGTTTTTATCAAAGATTATATCGTTGACAAGATTAAACCGGCCCGCCTTGTTGTGGGCTACGACCATCATTTTGGGAAAAACCGTATGGGCGATTTCAAGCTGTTGTTCGATCTGGGTCAGCGCTATCATTTTAAGGTGGAGCGTATTCCTGCATTAGACGTAGAAAATATTGCCGTGAGCTCGACCAAAATCAGAAAAGCGCTCGAAAATGGCGATGTTAAAAAAGCCAATATGCTGCTTGGCTATGAATATACCGTTTGCGGAGAGGTGATTCATGGAAATGAACTTGGACGGAAGTTGGGGTTCCCTACGGCAAACCTCAATATCCCCGAAAACTACAAAGTGATCGGCGTGAGTGGTGTGTATGCCTGTCATGTGTTTTATCAGGGCGTGAAATACAACGGAATGAGCAACATCGGTTATCGGCCAACGGTGTCGGGAAACTCGGAGCTGACGACCGAAGTGCATATTTTTGATTTCGACCAGACAATTTACGGACAGCAACTTTGCATCAGTTTTGTAGAAAAAATCCGCGAAGAGGTAAAGTTTGCCAACCTTGATGAGTTGAAACAACAATTGGCCAACGACCGCATTACGGTGTCGGAGTTGTTGAGTAACCTTCCCAGCTAGAAAAAACCCGGAAAGCATAGAACCTCCCGGGTTGACAAATTCCCCTTTCGACTTTGTTAAATGCTATTTCATCATTTTTCTTTCACGCGATTCAATGATGTAATTCAACACTAAGGCGAGCCCGCCGAAGAGAAAGGTCATTGCGAAAAAGGCCACTTCCTCCTTTATTGAAAAAAGAACCACTAAAACATTTCCGGACAAAATCCCAACTCCAAGTCCGATGAGCAACATGCCATATTTAAGGCTGGTGAAACGCGATGAAGGCTTTTCTTTGACAAAAAGCGAAGGATCATAGCCTCTTTCAATCATGGTGAGCCGTTCGCGGCGGCGGACAAAGATAAAAAACAAGCCAAAAATGGTGCCGAAAACAATGGCAACGATGAGAACTGCTGTTACGTCCATAAAAACTGATTTTTAAAATGAATAAATTTTGTTTTCAGACGTTTTGACGTTACAAATGCAAAAGGTTACATCCGGTATTCACCAAAATGATCTAATAAATGTTTAGGGTCATGTTTTGGGCGATTCATTGAGGATTTAGGGCTTTATTCATGGATTCCGGTATGCCACGGTAAGGTGAATCTTCCTCCTGTTGATTCTTAAAATATTTCGTTTTCTATGTGGTAAAAAAACCAATTTCTCTTTCGAACCTTATTATTTCATTGATTGTCAAATATATATACTGAAAAAATCATTGATTAAACCAAGTAGATTAAAAAGTAAATCAATATTTTATACTGAATAATTCTTTAGAAAAGGGGCGATTTTTCAATGGCCTCAACCGGAGACAATGTTGTAAAGACAATAATCTTGCTGATTTATTGTTATTTTTGTCGCCCTTTGCCGACGCTTACAGGGTCGAATGGTCGGTTAATTTATGTGATGCTTTTATGATGCAAAGAATCTTGGTTTTGTTTCTGGTTTTTTTGCCGGTCTTTGTTTGGTCGCAAAACATCGAGATGGATTCCGATACCTCATATTTCAATCTTTTTGGCGAAAGTTTTATTTTGGGCGACAGCCTGATGCTCGAAGCCCGGGCCGATAGCGGTTCTATTTTGTCGGACAGCCTCGCCTTCATTCGTCAATTTGAAACCGCCTTTTATTTCAGCGATAGTATTTATCTCCACAGCAGCTCGGAGCAAAGCAATGTGTTTGTCGAAAGGCTGTTACAGCAACCCCGCTCAATGGTTTCGGCCGAGGTTGACCAATTGGTTGACTATTCGCTTTCTTTTGTCGGTCTGCCCTATCGCTTTGGAGGTACTACCGAAAAGGGTTTTGATTGCAGTGGGTTTACCCGTTACATTTTCGAAAAACAAGGTATTGAGCTGCCACGAACCAGCCGCGAACAAGTGCTGGTTGGGAAACCCGTTTCCCTCGATTCGGTTCAAAAAGGTGATTTGTTGTTTTTCAAGGGTCGCAACGCCAAAAACCCGACCATCGGCCATGTGGCAATGGTGATTGATGTGGCCGAAAACAAGGATGTGAAGATGATTCACAGCACCCGTCATGGCCTGCGCACAAACTGGCTGTCAGAAGAACCCTATTATCGCAAACGTTATGTGACAGCACGACGACCCGACTTCAAAGCCCAATAAACCCAATGCCCATCAAAGGAGTAGTTTTCGATTTCAACGGAACCTTGGTTCGCGACGGTCAGCTGCACAATATTGCCTGGTTGGAATTTCTGAAAAAATATAACATCCCTCTAGGCGATCCAAAGGAAGCAGAGAGCCTTCATGGTCGGACAAACCATGAAATCCTGAATCTGATTTTCGGCCGGCAGCTTTCGGCAGATGAAGCCACGACGCTTGGCGAAGAGAAGGAAGCAATATACCGCCGGCTTTGCATCGAAACACGGCTCGAACTGATGCCGGGAGCCGTGGAACTGTTTCAATGGCTTCAAGAAAACAATATCCCCAGCACCATCGCCACCGCTTCCGACAAAGAAAACGTGGACTTTTACTTTGAATTCTTCCCGCTCAACCGTTTTTTTGATCGGAAAAAAGTAGTCTATAACGATGGCTCTTTTCCCGGAAAACCTCATCCCGCATTATTTCTCGAAGCCATCCGACGGTTAGGCATTCCTGCCAGCCAGGTTTTAGTTTTTGAAGACTCGTCCAATGGCATACTTGCCGCAGAACGTGCCGGTTGCAGAAAAATTATCGTGGTTGAGGCGCATCATCAGGATTATTCAGCCTGGAATTATCCAAAAATCGAAACCTTCAACGACCTGGATTACCGCCTGTTTACGTAGTCAAAGCAAAAAATCTTTCTTAAAAAAAGACTGTCGGTTCAAGCCATTGGAAGACTGTTATTGCCCGTTGACTTGACCGATTTCACCTGTTTGGAAAATTCCGCTATTTTTGTAACAAAATCACATGGTAACAATACCTATTAATGATATGAATATGATCAAAAAACAGTTGGCAGTAATGACTTTATTCGTGGCTGCTATGATGCCTTTTGCAAGTTTTGCCTGCACCAATTATTTAGTGACCAAAGGAGCATCGGTTGATGGTTCAACGATGATAACCTATGCCGCTGATTCGCATGTGCTTTACGGCGAGCTTTACCACTGGCCAGCCGGCGAACATCCTGCCGGAACCCTTCTCGACATCTATGAATGGGATAGCGGAAACTATCTTGGGAAAATCAAACAAGCGCCGCGCACCTACAATGTTGTAGGCAATATGAATGAGTTTCAGGTAGCCATTGGCGAAACTACTTTCGGTGGTCGTGAGGAATTAGTAGATACGACCGGAATCATGGATTACGGCAGCCTGATTTACGTTACCCTTCAGCGTGCTACCTCGGCACGCGACGCCATCCGCATCATGACTTCGTTAGTGCAGGAATACGGCTATTACAGCTCGGGCGAATCCTTCAGCATTGCCGATAAGGACGAAGTATGGATTCTGGAACTGATTGGAAAAGGAATTCAAATGAAAACCGACCGGAAAACCAAAAAATCTTTCAATGCCAATAAAGGTGCTGTATGGGTTGCCATGCGTATCCCCGACGGTTACGTCAGCGGACATGCCAATCAGGCCCGTATCCAGACCTTCCCTTTGGCCGACGGGGTGAAATCCATCAGTTCGAAGGAGATGAATAAGATCAACAATCCCTCGGTGGAAGTGGTTTATTCGGCCGATGTGATCAGTTTTGCCCGCAGCAAAGGCTGGTATGTAGGCGCCGATAGCGAGTTTAGCTTTTCCGACACCTATGCACCGGTTGATTTTGGCGGTGCACGCTTTTGCGATATCCGGGTGTGGACCATGTTTAATCATGTAAGCCATGGAATGGACAAATATTGGGATTATGCAAAAGGCAAGATTCAACATGACGAGAAGTTTGCCGACGGGCGCCCTAATCCCAATAAATATGCCACCAACCGTATGCCGCTTTGGGTAAAACCCGAAAAGAAAATCAGCGTTCACGATATGATGATGTTCATGCGCGACTACCTTCAGGGAACCGAACTTGACATGAGTCAGGACTTTGGCGCCGGTCCGTATGGTCTGCCATACCGCTGGCGCCCACTCACCTGGAAAGTAGATGGAGTGGAATATGTGAACGAACGTGCTACGGCTACGCAACAGACAGGGTTTTCGTTTGTGACACAATCGCGTTCCTGGCTTCCCGATGCCGTTGGTGGCATCATCTGGTGGGGTGTTGACGATGCCAATGCCTGCGTTTATATGCCTCTTTATACGAGTATGACCAAAAGCCCTACCCATATCGAACGCGGAAATGGCGCAATGATGGAATGGTCGGACACTTCCCTGTTCTGGATCACCAATATGGTTTCGAACCTCAGCTATACCCGTTATAACATGATTCAGGCCGATGTGGCTCAGGTGCGCGACAGCCTCGAAAAACAATTCATTGAGCGTACCGCTTCTGTTGACGATGCTGCCATGAAACTCTTTAATCAGGACAAGAAAAACGCCATAGCTTTCCTTACCGATTACAGCAACGACGTGGTGAATCGCACTTTTGACTCCTATAAAACACTTTATCAGGAGTTGTTCATGAAATACATGGACGGCAACGTGAAAACACGTAACCCCGGACATCAAAATCCGAATGTGAAATTCCCGGGATATAGCGAGAAGTTTCTCAGAAAAATAGTGGAGGATACGGGCGATAAACTCAAAGCCATCGAATAATCTGAAATAAAAACATTTTGTTCAAGAATCAGAAAAGCCGGGTATGCGTTATGTCCGGCTTTTTTGTTTCGGCCATACGCCAAACCACCATTGAAAAAAGAAGAATACATTCAGCTGAATCGTTGATATATTGCATATAAAACCTTAACAACTTCATTTTTTTGAATTTTTTACGATCGTGTGATTTTAAAAATGAGTAAATTTGCGACTCAATTTTGCGCCATATTCCAAAACAAGTGACCGGCGCGCTCAATTTTCACTAAACAACCCACACCAATTAATACAAAATCGCCAAGAAATGAAAAAAATCTGTGTTATCGGACTCGGTTATGTTGGCTTACCTCTGGCTGTTGAATTTGCAAAAAAACGGGCTGTTGTTGGTTTCGACATTAAGCCTCAACGTATTCAGGAACTCCTTGAAGGTCACGATCCCACCCTTGAAGTTTCTGACGATGACCTGAAAGCTGTGTTGATTCCGGAAGATAAAAAACCGCATATCAAAGGGTTAGTAGTTACCAATCTGATTGACCAGATCAAAGATTGTCAGATCTTTATCGTTGCAGTGCCAACACCAACCGATAAAAATAATCGTCCCGACCTGACACCACTCATAAGAGCTTCCGAAACGGTTGGCAAAGTACTCAAAGACGGCGATATCGTGATTTACGAAAGTACGGTTTATCCCGGAGCCACTGAGGAAGACTGTGTGCCGGTGCTCGAAAAGGTGTCGGGCAAAACAATGAACCAGCATTTCTTTGTGGGTTATAGTCCGGAGCGTATCAATCCGGGCGACAAAGTGCACACCCTTACCAATATCAGAAAAGTGACCAGCGGCAGTACGCCCGAAATTGGTTTGGAGGTGGATGCTCTTTATCGCGAAATCATCACCGCCGGCACCCATCTGGCGCCAAGCATCAAAGTGGCCGAAGCCGCTAAAGTGATCGAAAATTCGCAGCGCGACATCAACATTGCCTTTGTGAACGAGCTGAGCAAGATCTTCAACAAACTTGGAATTGACACTTTGGAAGTGCTTGAAGCCGCCGGAACCAAATGGAATTTTCTCCCGTTCCGCCCCGGATTAGTTGGCGGTCACTGTATCGGTGTTGACCCGTATTATCTGGCTCAGAAAGCTCAGGAAGCAGGCTATCACCCCGAAATCATCCTGGCAGGCCGTCGGCTTAACGATGGCATGGGAGCTTATGTGGCCGGCGAAACCGTGAAACTGATGCTCAAAGCCGGAAAACCGGTGAAAGACGCAAAAGTTCTGATGCTTGGTATCACCTTCAAAGAAAACTGCCCCGACATCCGCAATACCCGTGCTACCGATATTTATCATGAACTTGTTTCATACGGAGCAAAGGTGGACATCTTCGACCCCTGGGCCGACCCTGAAGAAGTGAGACACGAATATAATCTTGATATTTTAAGTCAATATCCCGAACAAAATGGATATGATGCCATTATCCTTGCCGTGGCACACAACGAGTTCAAGCAGATGAACCTTGCCGACCATAAAGCAAAAGGAACTTTAATTTACGATGTGAAAGGAATTTTGCCAAAAGAATTGGTTGACGCACGCCTCTGAATCGGACAATCCTTAGAATATCTTTCAATCATGACTACAGCTTTTTACCTGATTGCAGCTTTGTTGCTGGGTTTTTTCCTTTATACCGCTTATCGCCGTTATCAGCAGCTTAAAAACTATAATCCGGCTGACGAAAGCCCTAACATTCTGACACTCACCGATGATAATTTCGATCGCTTAAGCGCCAAAGGTGTTGTGTTGGTTGATTTTTGGGCTGCCTGGTGTATGCCTTGCAAAATGCTTGCACCCACCATTAGTGAGCTTGCCGATGAGTATGCCGGTAAAGCAACCATCGCAAAACTCGATGTGGATAAAAACCCTAAAACTGCCGCAAATCTTGGCATACGTTCAATCCCTACCCTGATTTTGTTTGAAAATGGTCAGCCACTCGAACGATTTGTGGGCGTTAAACCGAAAAACGCTTTCCAAAAGGCACTCAACAGCCGTTTGCACAAGGAATAAATTATTATCGTGACACCTGCCTCAAAGATATCCTCTTCACATTTTGCCTCCGACCATCGGACTGTCAAACGCCTGTTTGAACTTCGGGAGTGGACTATATCTGATGCTCAATCACTTGCAAAACACGCCAACAATAAAAACGTGTGGAAATTCCTTCGCGACAGCTTCCCTTCACCTTATTCGCTTGCTGATGCCGAGAGTTTCATTATGACAGTTTTGGAAAAAAGTGGCCCGCCGGTTGATTTTGCTATCGAGGTGGAGGGCGAAGCAGCAGGAGGAATTGGCATCATCCTGCAAAACGATGTTGACAGAGGCTGTGCCGAAATTGGTTATTGGCTGGGTGAAGCACACTGGAACAAAGGTATCATGACGCAGGTGTTGAAGGAAATATCGGAATATGCATTTGCGCATTTTACCATACACAAAATATTCGCGACAGCCTTTAGTTTTAACACAGCTTCCCAAAAAGTGTTGGAGAAGGCTGGGTTTGAGAAAGAGGCCGTTCTGAAACAGGCTGCCATCAAAAACAATCAGATTTGCGATGTTTTGTATTATTCCCTTTTTCAAAAGAACAATCCATAAACGACCTTTTTCGGATCGAACATAAAAATTTCAATACGATGAAAAAGATAGTAACCATTGTTGGCGCCCGTCCGCAGTTTGTGAAAGCTGCCGTGATGAGTCGTTTGTTGCGCTCGGCAGAATGGAACGACCGTTTCAGCGAAGTGCTGATACATACCGGCCAGCATTACGACGACAGCATGTCGGGTGTGTTTTTTCGCGAGCTTGATCTTCCCAATCCCGACCTTCATCTTCAGGTGGAAAGTGGTGGCCATGGCCGGATGACCGGTTCCATGCTCCTGCGCATCGAAGAAGCCCTTGAAGAACAAAAACCCGACCTCGTCCTCGTTTATGGAGATACCAACAGCACTTTGGCAGGGGCCTTGGCGGCCGCTAAAATGGGTATTCCGGTTGCGCATGTGGAGGCCGGCCTGAGAAGCTACAACAAAGGCATGCCCGAAGAAATCAACAGGTTGCTCACCGATAATATCTCCGACTGGTTGTTTTGCCCCACCCAAACCGCCGTCAGCAACTTAGAAAAAGAAAACATCCGGAAAGGAGTTTATCTTACCGGCGACATCATGTTCGATGCCATTCTTTTTTATCAGGAAAAACTGCAGCAAAGCAACCCCCATCAGTTGCTTCAATCCATAGGTCTGAACGATAGATTCACCGAAGAACCCTTTTTGTTGGCTACCATCCATCGAGCGTCAAACACCGATGATCCTGCCAAACTTTCTGCCATTATGCAGGCGCTTGGAAGAAGCCGTCAGCGAATCATGCTTCCGCTGCACCCTCGGACACGAAAAATGCTCAGACAACATCAGATACAGGTTCAGTCCAATGTCCGTATTACCGAACCCGCCGGCTATCTGACCATGCTTCTGCTCGAAAACCGTTGCCAAGCCATTGTTACCGATTCGGGAGGAGTACAGAAAGAGGCTTATTTCATGCAAAAACCTTGCATCACCCTACGCGACGAAACAGAATGGACCGAAACGGTGGAAAGTGGTTGGAACACTTTGGCCGGAACCGAGCCCGAAAAAATCCTTACGGCAATCCAACAACTCCACAAACCAAACCGGTACCCTGCCTTTTACGGCGATGGCCAGAGCGCGGAAAAGATGCTGAAAGCCCTGCTTGACCACTGATTCAAAACCATTTCTATCTTTGCAGACGGTTTTTATTAGTTTCATAACAACGATGATGCAAAGTATCTGTGTTTTTTGCGGCAGCAGCATGGGCGCTCATCCGGTTTACCGCGATGTAGCCCGACAACTCGGACGGATTCTGGCGCAACGAAAAATAAAATTGGTTTACGGAGGCGCCTCTGTCGGGCTGATGAAAGTGTTGGCCGATGCAGCATTAAGTCAGGGCGGATTCGTAACAGGCATCATGCCTCACATGCTTATCCAGAAAGAAATTGTTCATCAGGAAATACAGCAATTCCTGCCGGTAGAAACTATGGCCGAACGAAAAACCCAAATGATCAAAATGAGCAATGGTTTTATTGCCATGCCTGGCGGCTTTGGAACTTTGGATGAGCTGTCAGAAATTTTGACCTTCAACCAATTGCGGATTACTGACAAGCCTCTTGGACTGCTCAACGTGAATGGATATTTTGATGCCCTTCTTCGCTTTTTCGATCAGGGTGTGGAGCAGGGCTTTGTTCGTGCAGAGCATCGCGACAATATCCTGATTCATTCAGAACCCGAAACTTTGTTGGAAATGATGCAACGATGGCAGCCCGTTGCGACAAAAAAATGGATCAACGACATCCGCCTCGAAAGTAAAGCCTGAAAAACCATCTCATGACCAACGCCATTATCTTTGGGATTACCGGAACTTTGGGTGCAGGAAAAGGCACCATTGTGGACTATTTGGTGCATCAAAAAGAATTTCGGCATTATTCCGTCAGAGCATTTTTGTCCGAAGTGATTCGACAGCGTGGTCTCGAACTTAATCGCGACAGTCTGACGATGGTGGCCAACGAACTGAGAGCCCGGCATTCACCTAGTTATATCACCGATTGCTTATACGAACAAGCGGCACAGGTGGGTGGAAATTGCATCATCGAAAGCATTCGAACTCCGGGCGAGATTGCCTCGTTGAGGGAAAAGCCGGGTTTTGTGCTTTTAGCTGTGGACGCGGATCGCCAACTGCGCTATCAGCGAATCCGGCAGCGGATGTCGGAAACCGACCATATTGATTATGTTACTTTTGTGGCCAACGAAGAGCGTGAAATGCACGCCACTGACCCTAACTATCAAAACTTAGCTGCCTGTATTGCACAGGCCGATTTTGTGCTAACCAACAATGGCACTGTCAAAGAACTCGAAGACAGCATAGAAGCTTTATTACAAAAACTAAAAAACTAATGGAAGTAGAAGAAATACAAGAGTATAACCGTCCAAGCTGGGATGAATATTTCATTCGTTTAGCCGATACCGTAGCCAGCCGTGCCACCTGCGACCGTGGACGAAGCGGTTGTGTGATTGTGAAAGATAAACAAATATTGGTCACCGGCTATGTGGGTTCTCCACGCGGACTGCCTCATTGCGATGATGTTGGCCATCTGATGAAAAAGGTAGTCCACGAAGACGGCTCAGTCACACAACATTGCATGCGTACGGTTCATGCCGAACAGAATGCAATCACACAGGCAGCCCGACGCGGCATAGCCTTGGAAGGAAGCACCTTGTATTGCCGAATGACACCTTGTCGCACTTGTGCCATGCTCATCATCAACTGCGGCATCGAACGGGTTGTCTGCGAACGCAAATACCACGCCGGCGCAGAGTCGGAAGCTATGTTTGCCGAAGCAGGCATCAAACTTGAGTTTATGAACAACGACATCCAGCAATACGACAAACAGCGATAAGCCCTGCAAAACTTGCGCACGGATAAACAACCTGTCATCGGTGCAAAAAATGTAGTTTTACCAAAAAAAATCATGGACATCGGCCTTTCTGGTTTTATCAAGAAACTTCCGCTCGTCAGTTTGCCCGTTATCGAAAACCTCCAAATCAGCCCGGGAGCTTTTGTGTTGACAGTGGAGCGAATCAGTGATTTCCTTCCCGGACAGGTGGTTGCCTTGAGTACCGACGACAAGATTGCGCCGAGGCTTTATAGCATTTGCAGCGCCCCCGACAACGAATACCTTCAGGTGCTTTTTAGTCTGAAACCCGATGGTGAACTAACGCCTTTGCTTGCCCGGCTCAAACCGGGCGACACCCTTCGCGTATCAGCTCCCTTTGGCGCTTTTCTCGGCGACGATCGCCCTGCCTGGTGGATTGCAGCCGGTACGGGTGTGGCGCCCTATCGCGCAATGATGTTGGCCGGACTGGCACACAACAAAAAACTCATTCATGGCGGACGATTTGCAAATCAGTTTTATTTTCAGGATGAATTTCTCGATTGCCTTGGCGAAAGCTATATCCGCTGCTGCTCACAGGAAACAGGCGATGGTTTGTTTTCCGGAAGACTAACCCAATGGCTTCGCGAACAAGTTTTACCCTCCGAAATCTCATTTTTCCTTTGTGGAAGCGTCGAAATGGTGGTGGAAACGCGCGATATTCTGATTTCAAAAGGCGTTGATATTGATAATATTATGTCAGAAGTTTATTTTTAAATCATGATCTTTCTAACTTAGAATTGTGATAAACGAATGAACTGAAAACCCTCAGCCCAAAAAACCGTAATCGAGTGAGCGCTCAATGTTTTTAACATAAAACCGGAACACATGGAAAAACCTGCTTTATTTGGCCAGACTTTATCCGAGATACAATCCATCGTTGCAGAACTTGGACTGAAACCGTATGTTGCCAAGCAGCTTACCGAATGGCTTTACCAGAAACACGCCCGTTCGTTTGCCGAAATGACCAATCTTTCGTTGTCGGTCAGGCAGATTCTCGACGAAAAGTTTCGGTTGGGTAAGAGTGAGCCTTCACGGGTGCAAGCCTCCTCCGATGGAACGAAAAAATATCTTTTTCCTGCCGGGAGCCGGGGTTTTATCGAAGCTGCCTATATTCCCGATGAAGACAGGGCCACACTGTGTGTTTCGTCGCAGGTGGGCTGTAAAATGGGCTGCTTGTTTTGTATGACCGGTAAACAGGGCTTTCAGGCTCAGCTTTCAGCGGGCGAAATCCTGAATCAGATCAGCAGCTTACCCGAACGCGAAAATCTGACAAACATTGTGTATATGGGGATGGGCGAGCCGCTTGATAACCTCTTACAGGTGATGAAAAGCCTCGAAATACTGTCGGCCAACTGGGGCTATGGCATGAGTCCGCGCCGCATTACCGTTTCCACCATCGGATTGGTGCCTGCCATGAAACACTTTCTCGAACATTCCGAAGCGCATCTTGCCGTGAGTATGCACTCGCCTTTCCACGACGAACGACGGAAGCTGATGCCCATCGAAAATGTATATCCCATTGCCGATGTGGTTGAAAAAATCAGGGCCTACAATCTGGGAAAACAACGCCGCATTTCGTTTGAATATATCATGTTTAAAGGGGTGAACGACAGCCCCCGTCATGTGAAAGAGATTGCCCGTCTGCTCAATGGAATGCGGGTGCGTATCAACCTTATCCGTTTTCATCCTATCCCCGATACGCCTTTGGAAAGCTCCGATGATGATACCATCAGGCAATTCAGGGAAGGGTTGCTCAAAAAAGGATTTCGTACCACCCTGAGGGCCTCCCGCGGACAAGATATCTTTGCAGCCTGCGGCCTTCTCTCCACTAAAGAATTAGTTAAACTTCAAGCTCCCGATTTTTAAACCAATTCGCCAGGTCAAAGGAAAAAATGACGCCTTGGTTGTTCCAAACGAAAAGTTTATATCTTTGCGGTATTAAAGTGCTTAAATCCGTAAACCGCCTATCAATTAGGTTTCCTTGACTGAAGCTGACGAGTATCAGAACCGGTGGATGATTTACTGAAAACCAAAGAATAGGAATGAGATTTTCGGATTGGGCAAAAATAATATCGTTCATTACCTTAATTCACATATCGAACCTAAAATCAATTCATTATGCTGTCAAAATCACAAGCACGCGCATTTTTTCTGGGAGGCACGTTTGTCACGTTTGCCATCTTTCTGGGAATGTCGTGGAACTCGTTGGTCAACGAGGTTCCAAAACAGACCAATCCTCAAAACCTGACTGAACAGGTTGTACATGGGAAAGAACTTTGGGAAGAAAACAACTGCATGGGTTGTCATTCCATTTTTGGCGAAGGCGCTTATTATGCTCCCGAGTTGACAAAAGTTGTGGAACGTCGTGGCGAAGCTTACATCAAAGCCGTACTTATGGCTAAAACACCTTGGATGCCTCGTGGCCGTAAAATGGTGGCCTATGGCTTTTCGGATCAGGATGCCAGCGATATGGTGGAGTTTTTTAAATGGGCCGGAGAGGCTGACCTCAACGGATTCCCGCCAAAACCTGATGTAAAGCGTTAATCTATTCACCCAAAAAAACTGACTACAATGAAATACAAATCACAAAAAGTTGCTTACTGGTTTTTTGCCTCGGCCATTCTTTTGCTGAGCCTCCAGATAATCTATGGGTTTATCATGGGTTTTGCCCATATGGGTTACGATGGGCTTCATAGCATAACCCCGTTTAATACTGCCCGCGCCGTACACACCAACCTGTTGGTTGTATGGTTGTTGCTTGGCTTCATGGGCGCTGCATATTACATCATTCCTGAAGAAGCCCAACAGGAATTGGTAAATGTTAAACTGGCTTATGTTCAGCTCATTTCGTTTTTAGTGGTGGGAGTTATCGCCATTGTTGGCTATCATCTCAATTATTGGGAAGGCCGTAAGTTTCTCGAAATTCCGCGTCCGCTCGACTGGCTCGTAGTGGTCAATGTGTTGCTGTTTTTAGGCCTGATTTTGGCCACACTTTACAAAGGAAAGAAAAAAACCACCACTGCCTTGGTGTTAGCAATGGGGTTATTATTTGCTGCCTTGCTATATCTCCCCGGAATGATCTGGTTCGACAATCAAACACTCGACTCATTTTTCCGTTGGTGGGTAGTTCACCTCTGGGTAGAAGGCGTCTGGGAACTCATCATGGGTGGTATCCTTGCTTTCCTGCTGATCAAACTTACCGGCGTTGACCGCGAAGTCATCGAAAAATGGCTTTATGTGATCATTGGTCTTACTTTCCTTTCGGGAATCCTTGGCACCGGACACCACTATTATTATATCGGTGTTGGGAAAATATGGCTTATCGTTGGTGGTATCTTCTCGATGCTCGAGCCATTGGCTTTTCTGGCCATGGCTTTGTTTGCCGTTGGAATGTATCGCAAAGGCGAGAAAAAACATCCGAACAAACTGGCTCTTTACTGGACTCTTGGCACAGCCATCATTTCGTTTGTTGGCGCCGGATTGCTGGGGATGGCCCACACCTTGCCACAAGTAAACTTATATACTCACGGCACCCTCGTTACAGCCATGCACGGTCATTTGGCTTTCTGGGGCGCTTACGGAATGATTGTGTTTTCGTTCATCACCTTTGCCCTGCCCAATCTCACCGGACGCAAACTCTATGACACGGTGAACGGACAATTGGCTTATTGGCTGTCGAATATTGGCATGGCCGGAATGACCTTGGCATTTGGTGTAGCCGGCGTTGCACAGGTATATCTCGAACGTAAATTGGGGCTTGAGTTTGGTGCAGTACAAAAAGAAATTGAAGTTCACTTCTTTGTACTCATTCTCATGGCCACCATGTTCTCTACCGGAATCACCCTCTTTATCATTGAGTTCTTCCGTTTTGGAAAACCCAACGACGAAGCTATTGGCTTTGAAGAGAATTTGAAAAAAGCTTAATCCTTAATACCTAAAGGAAGTGCAGTTCATCCCGACTGCACTTCCTTTTTTATTGTCTTTTCCTTTTTTGAAAACTTATTTATGACACAAGAAAAAATCCCGTTTTATCTTCCTACGGCACAGGAGGTTGAAGTTTTTCGCCATTGTTTCGAAAACCATCTTCCGGTCTTGCTCAAAGGGCCAACGGGTACAGGTAAAACGCGTTTTGTGGAGTTTATGGCTTATACACTTGGCAAACAAAGTATCACCGTGAGCTGCCACGAAGAAACTTCGGCTACCGATCTCATCGGTCGCTTCATCATCAAAGGTTCCGAAACTGTTTGGCTCGACGGCCCCCTTACGACGGCAGTGCGCAGCGGGGCGATCATTTATCTTGACGAGGTGGCCGAAGCCCGCCCTGACGTTATTGTGGCTATCCACTCCTTGACCGACTTCCGGCGGATGCTTTTCATTGATAAACTCAACGAAAGCATCACCGCACATCCTGATTTTATGCTGGTAGCTTCCTACAATCCGGGCTATCAACGAGGATTTAAAGAGCTGAAACCTTCAACACGTCAGCGTTTTGTTGCCTTGCCATTCAGCTATCCGAAAAAAGAGGCTGAAATCGAAATCTTGGTCAACGAGAGCGGGATTGAAGCTACGATGGCCGAAAAGCTTGTCAGAATAGGCCAGAAAATCCGTAATCTGGAAGAGGTTGGTCTGGCCGAAACCGTTTCAACTCGCCTACTGGTGGATGCTGCCAAGCTCATCCGTTCGGGCTTGCCCAAAAGGATAGCCGTTCGCTCGGCCGTGATCGAGCCGCTTACGGACGACGAACACGTGCTCGAGGCGCTGTCTGACCTCAGTAATCTGATTTTATAGTCGGGAAAAGAACATTTTTGGGAGAAGAGTTCAATGGCTATCGACGAATATCTTTTCGGAAAAGCAATCCGGTTTTTCAAAAAAACTACGCAGGACAGCGATGTGTTGGCCCGCAGAATTGTTCTTGACGACATCCAGGCACGGCTGACAGTAATGGCGCGTGCACTCACGGGCGAAGCCATTGAAATCGTACCTGCTACCGAAGAAGGCGGCTGCAAAGGGCTGCATTTTTTCCTGCCATCTGAATTTGCTTTATTTCCTGATCAAGCATCCAACCGGCAATGGTATATTTTCCGAATTGTTTACATGGTTCATCAACGACGATTAAGGCTGAACTGGAACGAAAAAGGAGATTATTCCCTGTTGGAATCGCGTCGTCATGCCATTGAAACAGCCCCGCAAGTGCTTGATCAGTTGCAATCAGAGTTTCCGGTCGTGGCCGAGATTCATCAGTCGCTGCTTCAACAAATCCTGCAGATGGAAACAGCCTCGTCAAAAAATCTTTTACATTGGCTGTACGGAAAATGGATGGTGGATGAAACACTGCCTGATTTCCAGGAAGAAATGGATGGTACAGGTGATCCAAAAAAGAAAAACGAAGCCGATAAAGCCGAAACCACACTCAAAACAAAGGCAGTAGAAGAATTGGAACTGCTGAAAGTAGATAAAAAAAGTCAGGAAGACTATGTGATGACCCATAACTTTGAAAAGGTGGAAACAGCTGAAGAGTATGATGGAGTGTGGCGCGACTTCGATGGTTCGGATCAGTTGGAGGAACACCAGGAAGCGCTCGATGAGCTGCAGATGAAATACATCGTCAGAGCTGACGACCCAACCCATTCTGTTTATCAGTCTGATTTTGCCGAAAACATCAGTGTGGCTGAGAGTGCCGACAATAAACCGGGTGGGTTTTTTATTCCCTACGATGAATGGGATTACAAAAAAGGAAAATATAAACCGGATTTCTGCAAACTTTTTCCCGAGTCACCTGTTCAGGTAAACCCGGATTATTATAGGAATGTGGTGTTGGAAAACCGTCAAACACTTGTTGCACTGCGCAAAATGTTGGCAAACGTGAACAACAAACGCAAACAAACAAGGCTTCAGACACAAGGCGAAGAGTTTGACATTGACCTTGTTACGGACATGTTTATTGACCTTTATAACAAACACACACCGAACGAGAAAATCTATTTATCGAGCAAAAAGGCTGAAAAAGACATCTCGATCTTGTTGCTGCTCGACAGCTCACTTTCAACCGATAGTTATGCGGCGGGCAACCGGGTCATTGATGTGGAAAAACAGGTTTCCATTCTTTTTGGCGAGATTCTGAACGAATACGGCATTGATTTTTCCATAGCCGGTTTTTCGTCGCATACGCGCAACCAAAGCCGATTTCTGATGCTCAAAGATTTTGATGAAACCTGGGTGCGCGGTCGCAATCGGGTTGGGGCGCTTGAGCCTCAGGGCTACACCCGCATTGGCGTGTCGGTGCGACATGCCGGAACACTCCTCAAAAACCGTCCGACAAAAAACAAATGGCTCATCTTTGTATCTGATGGAAAACCAAACGATTACGACAGATATGAAGGGCGCTACGGCATTCAGGACGTGAAACAGGCATTGCGCGAGCTGGCTGCCTCCGATATCCATACGTTTGCTTTAGCCATCGAAGCACAGGCACGTTATTATTTACCCCAGATGTTTGGTCAGAATCATTACCAAATCCTGACCAGCCCCAACGAGTTGTTGCGCGCATTGGTCAAACTTTATACAAAAATCAAATCACTCTGATGTTATGCACGCAGATTCAATTAATTACAAAAAACTGCTTTACCCGCCCGGCGGCATTCTTATGTGGATTATCATCTTTATCGAGCTGGTATCTTTTGGATTGGGCTTAATTGCTTATTCCTATTTCAATTCGGTTGAGGCCGACACTTTCAGTCGTTCACGCTCCGAGCTCAATGCCGGTTTAGCCACACTGAACACTTTTTTGTTGCTCACCAGCGGTTATTTCATGGCCATGTCGGTCTTGCGTTTCAAAAGCCGCTCTTTTCACAAAGCGCATCATTTCCTTTGGTTGGCTATGGTCGGCGGGTTGCTTTTTATCCTCATCAAATCAATAGAATATGTTGGGAAAATTGAATCCGGTTACACCCTGTCAGCCAATATGTTTTTTACTTTCTATTGGCTTCTCACCGGCTTTCATTTGGTACATGTTGCTGTCGGCATTGTCATTCTCCTTGTGATCGGAAGGCAATTGAAATTGCGCCCCGAAACGGTTAAAATCGAAGATTTGGAAGCCGGAGCTGCTTTTTGGCATATGTGCGATCTCATCTGGCTTTTGTTATTCCCTGTCCTTTATCTTTTCTGATTATGACAAAACAGTTGATTTATCGAAATCTTATCGCCCTTGTTGTGTTGATTCTGCTGAGCGGAGCAACGGCTCTGACGGCCACTTTGTTCGATGGTTCGCTCAGGCACGGCATACTGTTGCTGCTGGCCATTACCAAAGTGATGATTGTTGCCGGCTTTTTTATGGAGTTGCATCTCGCACATCGCTTTTGGATTTTTGCCCTTTTCTGCCTGATTGCTGTCATTTCAGCAGCAATTTTCCTGATGGCCTGAGGCATCGTTTACGGGAAAACTCCGGATTTTGACTTACAGTTTATCGTTAATTTTGCCCATTCGTTTAACTTTGGAAAACAAAATGAAACTGCATCTATCCGGCACAAAGAGTTTTGCCAGCGATAACTGGTCGGGAGCCTGTCCCGAAATCATGGAGGCTTTGCAACAGGCCAATCATTTACATCATCCTGCTTATGGCGAAAATGACCCGTTGTTTCAACAGGTTAAAGACCGGTTTCAGGAAGTATTTGAAGCAGATTGTGAGGTCTTTTTCGTGTTCAACGGAACAGGAGCCAATGTGCTTTCGGTGAGTCATTTGCTTCAGCCTTGGCAGGCTATCGTTGCTCCCCGTTCAGCCCATCTGAACGAAGATGAAGGAGGGGCACCCGAACGTTTTCTGGGCGGGAAAATCCTTACGGTAGAGTGTGCCGATGGTAAGCTTCGGCCGGAACTGGTAGAACCGTTTCTGAGTAGCAAGGGTTTCCAGCATCATGTCCAACCTAAGTTGATTACTATTTCGCAGGCCACCGAGCTGGGGACACTGTATAAACCCCAAGAAATACGCGAGCTGGCCGAATTTGCACATTCTCATGACATGTTTCTTCATGTTGATGGCGCCCGGATTGCCAATGCTGCGGCTGCACTAGGATGTAGCCTTGCCGAAATGATTACCCACACAGGAGTGGATGTGCTCTCCTTTGGAGGAACCAAAAATGGCCTGATGTTTGGCGAAGCCGTGGTATTTATCAAACCTGAATTGGCCATTGGTTTTGAATACAACCGAAAGCAAGGAATGCAACTTGCAAGTAAACTACGATTTATCAGTGCACAGTTTATGGCTTATCTACATCAGGATCTTTGGCTGCGAAATGCCCAAAAAGCCAACGAGATGGCCCGTTTGTTGGCTCAAAAAATTGAAACAGTCGAAGGACTCATGCTGAGTCGCCCCACCGAAGCCAATGCTGTGTTTGCCATTTTGCCCGAAAAACTCATTCCTCTGTTGCAAAAGGAAACCTTTTTCCACGTGTGGAATGAGGCAAAAAATGAGGTTCGGCTCATGTGCTCTTTCGATACCCAACGCGAAGATATTGATGGGTTTATTCATGCCGCACAGCGGCTTTTAAACTCCCTTTAAAACCGTCTTAAAGGCCTTGTACTATCAAACTTATTTATATTTAACAATTATTTATGATAATATAAGTAATTGAAATACATATATATAAAATTTATACTGCTCCTAAATACCGAAATTGGAGTTTTGTGCAAAAGAAAATGAGATAAATCATTTATTTTTGGAAGATGTATCACTATTTCTTTTGATTATTCTCAGATGCTAAATGTAAAATCGGAAAACTGCATCAACTGTGAGACCTGCAACGAGCGTTCGCCTTTGTTCAGCTTACTCAACAAAGAAGAGCTTGCAATCATGAATTCGGGCAGGTTTGAAGTACAGTTTGATGCTGGTGAGACCATTGTCAAACAGGGCACTTCTGCTACTCATATGATGGTGTTAACCGGCGGGATGGCGAAATTATTTCTCCAAGGTTTCGATCGCCGTAATCTGATTTTAGATATTATCCTTCCCTGGAAACTGTTTGGCGGCCCCGGATTGTTCACCGATATGCGCTATCACTACACGGTGACGGCTTTGGAAAAGACCCATGTTTGTTTTGTTTCAGCCGAGAATGCCCGGAAAGTCATTCGCCTTAATCCTGATTTTGCCGAATCTATTCTACGTCACTGCAATCGTAATGGCGCTGCCAATTTCGATCGCTTAATCAGTCTCACACAAAAGCAGATGCCCGGACGACTTGCCGATGCACTCCTTTATTTATACAACGAGATTTTCAGAACCACAAAATTTGTTCTTCCTTTGTCGCGGCTCGAGCTGGGTGAAATGTCGAATATGACCAAAGAAAGCGTTACCCGTATTTTGAAAGATTTCGAAAATGAGGGAATTATTGCATTGGACAATAAATCAATCCAGATTTTGAAACTGGAAACACTCAAAGATATCTCGCTGCGCGGATAAGCTTCAGAATGGGTATTTCCCAAAGATGAGCGGCTCGCAAAGCAGCTCAGAAAGCAAAGTTTCCTGATTTCTGGCCCTGTCAAGGTTGTGACCCGGATAACGGGTGTGGTAATAGTGGTCGTTTTCGAGGAAATCAGTTAGAAAACGTAGTGCCTGCATATACACCAACATCAACCCGCCAAAGGGCAGCAACTTTTTTTCAATAGGTTGAATATCATCTATTTCAGCGGCATAGCCACTTACAATCGCTTCCACAAAACCGGGTCTTATCTTGATGATGGACAGATCACGTTCGTCTTCGGCTGCAGCACAACTCATGCTGCGTATCATATCGCCAACATCGGATAGCAGGGTAGCTGGCATCAGAGTGTCAAGATCTATCAGGCAGCGTACTTCGTGTTGATGGACATCGAAAAGAACATTACTGATTTTTGCGTCCATGTGAACAATTCGTCGGGGCAGACGATGAATCACTTCGTTGTAAAAAGAAGTTATCCATCGGTTGGCATTCAGCCGCGCAATGAGTCCGGCAGCCTCGTTGAGCCGTTCTGCCGAGGCTTGTGCCACGGCCTGATCAAACTGTTTTTGCCTGTAATTGAGGTTGTGAAAATCGGGAAGAATTTCATAAAACAGGTTTACATCAATTTGCGAAAGCAATGCGGCAAACCGCCCGAAAGCACGGGCGGTTTTGGATGCAAAATCAATATTGTCGAGTGTTTCGAAGCAAACCGTCTGGTCGAAATAATTCGTCATCCGCCAGGTTTGATTGTCTGAATCTACAAAAAGTAACTCTCCCTTAACGGTAGGAGTGTATGCAATCATTGGATAATCAGGCGCTATCTTTTCGATGTGTGATTTAGCCATTTTCCAATTGTGTGCAATCTGTTCCGGTTTTTTAAAGATGTCCGTATTGAGCTGCTGAAGTACATAGCGTTGCGATTTCGTCGTTTCAACCAAAAAAGTGTGGTTGATATGGCCGTTACCCAGTGGCCGGACGCTGCAATGGTTTGGTTGCAGGCCATAAGCCTGTATCACTTCTGTGAAATCGGTCTGCATGATGTCGGGTGGGGTTAATAGTCGTCGCTGTTGGCAAAAATCTGTTTGCCGGTTTTCCATCCACCCTGTGTGAAGTCGGGAAATTCAATACTGTTGCTGTTGTTGGCCACCGACCATTCTGACAGCGGGGTGATGACGCTCCAGGCTGCCGAGTCGTAAACGCTGATGGGTGTAGGTTCACCTCGTTTGATGGCTTCGAGGAAGGCGTGAATCACAAAGAAATCCATGCCACCATGTCCGGCACCTTTGGCATCGTTTCCGTAGCGTTGCCAAAGCGGATGATCAAATTTTTCGAGCCAGGCTTTGGCTTCCTCCCAACGGTGTGGTTTGGTGAGGCCTTCGATATGGAGCGATTCGTTGAGGTCCATCCACAAGCCTTTGGTTCCCTGCACCCTGAAGCCTAATGAATAAGGACGGGGAAGGCTGGTGTCGTGTTGCAGGAGAACGGTTTCGCCGCCCGCCGTGCGGATCATTGTGGTTACCACATCGCCCAGTTTGAACTCTACCTTGGCGTTAGGATGATCTGCCCCTCCGTGTTCAACGATATATTCGTGGAGGCCACGGGCTTTCGATGCCATCGAGACAAGGGAGGTGAAACGATTGCCGGCATGGATGTTCAACATTTTAGAAAGTGGCCCGATGCCGTGAGTAGGATAGAGATCGCCATTGCGAGTGACAGAATGTTGTGTGCGCCAACGTGCTTCGGAAAAGCCCTTTTCGCCAAATTCCACCCCACCCCCATAGGGCTGTTGACCATTGTTGAACTTCACTTCGCGCAGATCGTGCTGATAGCCTCCCTGAAGATGAATAAGCTCACCAAACAAACCCTGTCTGACCATTTGCAGAACTGCCATCACATCGCGGCGGTAGCATACGTTTTCGAGCATCATATATTGCAATCCGGTTTCCCGGGTTTTGTGAACAATATTCCAATGCTCGTCAACGGTGGTTCCCATCATCACTTCGCAGCCAACGTGTTTTCCGGCATCCATGGCGTCCATGGCCATTGGATAATGCCATTCCCAGGGTGTAGCGATGATCACGGCATCAATATCTTCCTTTTCGAGCATTTCGCGATAGGCGTAATCGTTTCCGGTGTAGATTTTGGGGCTTGGCTTACCTGCTTTCTCAAAAAGCCTGAGCGCAGAATTGAGCATCACCTCCTGAATGTCGCAGATACAGGTTACCTCAGTATCGTCACGCATCAGACTAAGCCGGAGAAGCTCCTGGCCGCGGAGCCCGGTGCCGATAAATCCGATGCGCAGCCTGCCCGAAGGGTGACCAAATACCGATGACGAAGGTAAAACAGTAAAAGCTGTACCAGCCAGTGCGGTCATTTTCAAGAAAGTACTTCTTTTCATAAGGTTACGTTTTTGGATGATCAAGATATTTTGGATTTATCAATTTACAAGAAGATTGCAGCCTCTTACCTGACTGTGGTCGAAACGCCCAAGCACTTCAAAGCTCCCGTCGGCTGAGGTTTTGCCAAGATCCTGCACCGCGATAAAGCTGCAACTGTTGAGGTTAGCCAGGTCAATGATGTTGATGCCGCCGGTTTTTCCATGTCCCACGAGCGAGAGTGGGTCGTTGGTATCGCGAATGAGAATTTTCATCCAAGGCGGACAGAAGAAGATGCCGTTTGCTTTTGAATAGGCCTGCGACAGGAGCTCAGTCATGCCGTATTCCGAATGGATG
This sequence comes from Bacteroidales bacterium, assembly GCA_019454985.1. Classification (GTDB taxonomy): domain Bacteria; phylum Bacteroidota; class Bacteroidia; order Bacteroidales; family F082; genus JALNZU01. Next base: position 14,384 of record JACFNF010000008.1, on the reverse strand, counting down.
GCGGCTGTGCCAAAAGCCTGCATGAGTTGCTGATGAACCTCGTGGCGAACCATCTCGCGGCGGCGACCTTTCATCCCGCCTGTTTCCATAATGATTAATTCGGGAAAATGAATCGGGAAAGTTTCGGCCAGATCGAGTAGTGCATAAGTTACGCCTAATAAAATCACAGGCTGCCGGCGCTCTTTCAAAGCAAGAAGTTTCTCTGACAGGGCTTTCATGTTGTCAAGATAAAATCCGCTGTCTAGATGTCCACTTATCTTAATAAGACGGTCGGCCATAAAAACCAGACTTGATCCGTTGCGTTCGAAATATGAAGGCAGCAATGCAAGAATGCAATAATTTTCCGGTTTTCCGTAAAAATATTGGAACCCTTCTGTAAAACTACGTATATATAATTGTAAATCTGTTACATAATGCCTGCTGGTTTGATGGCCCGTGGTACCCGACGAACTGAAAACTGCCTCCGGTGTTTCATTGCTTGCAACCACAACTCCATTCTTAAAAAACTCGACAGGCATAAACGGGATCTCTTCGATGCATTCAACTTTTTCGGGATTGCAACGGAGCAATCTGCAATAGTCACGGTATATCGCGTTGGATGCCATCTGAAAGCGGAAAAAGGCCAATGCAGTCTTTTCAAAATCATCAGCCGATCGGATTGAAAATAAAGAACTTGCATCAGGCTTTATCATTGTGAATCAATCAGAGGAAAACCACTACTTTTACCGTCAGAAAAACGTGCGTTATCCGGGTTTAGGAATATGACAAAAGTAAAAATCTTTTTGGTGCTGATGGGCTTTATCCTTGTTTTTATGGCAACCTCTTGTCGTAAGTTTGAGGAATATCCGCCCGAGCCCCAGATTGAATTTCACAATTTCGTGCTGTTAGTGAACCCGACAACCGGTAAAGTCGAAAAAGGCCGGCTCAGTATCTCGTACCTCGATGGTGATGGCGACATCGGTCTGGACCAGTCTGATACCTTGTCACCTTACAACATTTCAGGCGATTTTTATTATAATTTTGTTTTGCGGTTTTACGAGAAACAACATGGTCAATTCGTCGAAATCCCGGGGTTTTTTAGCGGGCGCATTCCTCCACTTATCCCCAAAGACCAGAAAAAAAGCATCAAAGGCATCATTGAATACGATTTGGACGTGGTGGATGAAAGCTCCCTTTACGATACGATCCAGTTCAAGGTGAAGTTGATTGACAGGGCTTTGCATATCAGCAACGAAGTGACTACCCCTGAATTTTTGCGTAAACTTCCCCAATGATGGTTTCTGCGTTTTGTGGCAGGTTTTTCCCGGCGACAGGCTGCTGTTTGTCCATGCTGATTATTGCAATGTTTACGTCATGCCAGAATGTGCAAACACAACACAGCGAAACGCAACCGAAACCGATGCCGGAAGACTACCGCTCACTTTCCGGAGTTTTGGTGGTTCCCGAAAATCCGCGGCCTGGACAGCCTTTTTGGGTTGTTGGTATGGGTCAGCGTGCATTGAGCGGTATCAGCACCCGTGTTTTACACGAAAACGATACGCTTTTGCCGATGAGGAGCCGACATGGTAACGGCCTTCCTTTTTGGTGGGCCGATTGTTACGACAGCCTTCCGGCAGGTGTTTATTCAACTGTTTTATTCGTAGGCGATAGCCTTGTATTACAACATCACTTTGAAATAGGCCAAATTCACGAACCTACCACAACTCAGATTTGGAGAACACGGACAAGCTGGACGCCTCTTTACGAACAGTTTTACAGCGTTTGGGTGAATGCACTTTTCGATCATAGTTCAGAGGACTCATCCTGGACTTCGCTTCACGCTCTTACCCAAAATGTACAACAAAACCTGCTGTTCAACAGCCTTGGATTTTCTGAAGATGGTGGGCCAAAGCCCCTTCAGGTAGTAATGGAACCCGACTGTGCCGACAATCCTTTTTTTCTGAGGGCATATTTTGCATGGAAGATGGGGCTGCCTTTTGGCTATCATCTTTCCGACCGTGGATATCAGGGCAAAGCACCTCAAACCGGACAATGGATCACCAACGAAAGCCTGTCAACACGGACTAATCCGGTCGCCCGATTCAACGCTTTTCTTCGATTGGCGATGGACGGAGTTCATTCGGGTACTGCCCGAACAGCACTCAATAACAATAACACTGACTATTATCCCGTAGCGCTCAACCGGGAATCTTTACGACCCGGAACTGCCTTTGCCGACCCTTATGGGCATACCTTTGTCATCATTGCCTGGAAGCCACAATCCGAAAAGTTGCCCGGCAGGCTTTTGGCTGTGGATGCCCAACCCGATGGCACGATAGCCGTAAAACGTTTCTGGGAGGGGAACTTTTTTTTCAATACCCACGAAGTGGTGGGCGAGCCCGGTTTCAAAGCTTTCAGACCGGTTGTTGTGAAAAACAAACAGCTTTTGTTGCTAACCAACAATCAGCTCACCGACAGTTCCGGTTTTGTGCCTTTTTCACTCGTTCAACAGAAAATGGAGCGCGACAGTTTTTACGACCGTATGGATCAGCTTATTAACCCTCAGCCGCTCCAAGCCAACGATTTGTTGATCTATCTTATCGAAGCGCTGCACGAACAGTTGCGTGTGAGGGTGAAATCGGTGGCCAATGGTGAGGCGTATAAAAACGCTCATCAGGGAAGCATTATCCCAATGCCCGGCAACGCCCGGGAAGTCTTCCAGACTGGCGGGCTGTGGGAGGATTTTTCTACGCCCAACCGCGATCTTCGCTTATTGATTGCGAAGGATGCCATCGAAGCTTTTCCACAAAAAGCAGCTGCCCACCCTGAGCGTTATCATCTGTCCGCAAATCTTACGCAAAAGGAAATTCGACAACAGCTTAAAAATCTGATGCTCAAAGAAACAAGCTCGCGCAGCATTGCCTATTGCAACAGCAATGGCGATACAATTACCCTTAACCTCCACGAGATTCTTCGGCGAAAAGTCTCTTTGAGATGGCCTATAATCCAAACGATTGCATTGAGCTTCGTTGGGGCGAGGCAGACGACAGCCTAAAAAAAACAACTTGCAGGCACAGGGCGCCTGCAAGTCAGTATGCAATCATGAAAAATATCAGAAAATGGTTTGAACAGCGGCTCCATCCGCCAACCTGACCAAACCGGATATCAATACACTTTTTGATTAGAAACCTTTGCGTCTTCCATCAGTACGTTAAAAAAATAACCCGAACCGAGGTCTTTGTTCAGGGTGATCAAACCTTCGAACACAGCCACATCACCTACTGTCAGCATTTCGTTTGTTGTGATTGTCAAATCGAAAGCTTCACCAAAAGAGGTTCCGTCTTGAATATGAACCCAGTTTTTTCCCATAATGCCACTGTTAAATTTGGTCACCTGGCCTCTAATTTTCACTTTTTCCCCTGAAAATTTATTTGGGTCTTCTAACAGCTCCTGCAAACGAACTCCACCTTCAACGGCTTCCACATGCACATCTTGTTTCGTGTTGGGTGTTTTGGCCTGTTGAGGAATAGGCTGAGTTGTCATTGCCGATTTTGCAGGAATTGGGTAGGTAGCCAGATCACCAACGAACAAAATCTGGTCAAAATCACGGTTCAGTTCTTTACTATGGAAATCCGTCATCTCCATCCATTGACTGAAATAATAGGTTTTGCCTTTTTCGGTAGGTGTTGAAGTCACAGCGAGCCAGTATTGCTTGCCCTTTTCATTGGCATGGATATAAGTGTATGAACTGGTTTGCAGCACTTCTTCGGCTACAATTTCGCGGTTATTGGGGTCAACATCGTACTCGGGCTTTGTGCCGGTGCCGGTACACGAGTGTATCAAAAAGGCAAATAATAAAAGGATGTTCAGGTTTTTCATCACATTGAAGTTGTTTCGGAAGCAAAGATGCGTCAATTTTGTTTTGACGCATCATGTCCGAATCATAGTTTTTAATGCGGCTCGTGCCAGCCGGTGGCCATGCTTTTAAAATTACTAAGAGCAGTCGTGCCCATCGTAGCGAAATAAATATGAATCACCAAAAACATCGAAAGCAGGAAACCAACCGTTCCATGTAAAAGCGCCGTAAGGTAAATACCGCTCAGCCCGAAAACGTTTTCGACAATTGTTTCGGGAAAGAGCAGGGCAAGTCCCGAAACGATGATCAGTGGTACAAGCCCGAACATTGTTAAAACATAGGTGAGTTTCTGTAAAGGATTGAACTTGCGGGTTTTATTCACCGGAAATGGTGTGGGCTGCCCCTTGAAGGTACCGTAAACGTAGTAAATCACCTGTTTTTTCAACTCATCAAACAATCCTTTGCACTTCACCACATAATATTTTCCGTTTCCGGTGAAAAGAGTTCCGGCAAGAAAAATAAGATAGTTGAGCGACACGATGATTCCGCTGAGATTGTGCCATTTTACGGCTTGGTCAAAAGCAATAAAAGGTGCGTCGGGATTGGAATACTGCATGCTGATGCCTGTTGCAATCAATACTAAGAAAAACAAAGCATTCACGATATGCCACAGACGCAGCCAGATCGGATAAAGATATAAACGTGACGACATGATTCTTACTTTTTAATTCGGAAAATGATGTGGATGAGGATGCCCAGAAGGGTCATTCCGAAAAGGGCAATGCTGATGATATTAAGGTAAATGTTACGGTTTGCACCGATGACATAAGCCTCGTTCAAGAAAACAGCATTGAGGGTTCCGGTTTTGCGTGCTTCTCTGTTCTGATATTTATAGAGCGATGAGAGCAGCATGGTATTGGCCGAATGACATTCGGAGCATTTTTTCACTGCCTGATCTTTTTCCAGAATCTGGTGCGACACCCAAAGAGTATCTTGTACCGAAGTGTGACATTCGATGCAGCGAACAGACGAGAAATGAAGTTTATAGTTGGGCAGGAAGTTGTGAATCTCGTTCAATGGCTTTTTGGTACTGTCGCTGATCCGCTGGAAATTCACCGGATTGTCATGACAATTGGCACAAACTAAGTTGTGCGATGTAACGATTTCCGAGATTTTATAGTCCGAACGGGTCATGGCCGTGTAGGAATGCGGGTTATGGCACATCCAGCAGTTGAATTGTTCGCCATGACGGCTGGCGTGAACGCTTTTTTCAAATTCCTCTTCGATGGTTTCGAAATGGTAGGCGGCAAAAGTCTCATCGCCTCCATGGCAATCCAGACAGCTATACATCGGCTCAAAACGCAATTCCGACTGGTGTGGAAATGTTTCATAATCAGGTGAATGACAGTCGGTACACGAAAAATGGCGATGGACACCTTTATAAAAAACTTCCTGATCGAAAACGAAGTTTGGATTCATTACCTTTCGCTCAGTCATTCCCGTGGAAGCGTTGACGTATTCGTACACTTTTTTTCCGTGACACTCAAAACACTGATTATTGTCCCCGGCTTTTTCCGGAGGAGAAATCATATCCACTTTCAGCCGTTCGGGTTGAGCCTGAAGGCCAACGCACATCAGAATGGCTATAAGAAATATCAGATTCTTCATTTTTAGGGATGTGTGTAGTGGGTTTTATTTTCAATCAAAAAATACAAAAAGGTTTCCCGAAAAGCAGTTTTGGCAAAAACACTTTCCCGGAAACCTTTTTTGAGAACAGCTTAGGCTGTCATTTATTTTTTTAGGCTACGGATGTAGTTGATGATGCCCCAACGTTCTTCATCATCAGTAATTTTCGATTCAAAATTGGGCATCTCGTCGCGACCGATGATTGACATATAATAAAGTTCACCATCAGTAACGCTGCTTTGCCATTTGGCATCGCTGAAATCACCAGGATGTGTTTCAAGGTTTTTGGCTTTTGGTCCGTCGCCGGTTCCCAGGTTGCCATGGCACGATCTGCAGTGTTTGGCATAAGCGGCTTTGCCTAATTTCAGGGCTTCAGCATCGCCTTTCATAGTGTTGGCTTTAGTCTTGTATTCGGTTGGGATTTTCCAGTTTCCGCCCTTTTTCTGTTCGGGGCTGTTGGTAAATGCAAAACCGATAAATGCAATCGCCAGCAGACTGAGTAAAAAGAAGTTAGTTTTCATGATAATTGAGTATTAAAGGTGAAACGTTTTATGTTTTAATTAAAAGCTCCAGAGTCGGGTGATATTGAATCCGAACATCAATCCGCCATTTTTCCAATCGTTCTGGTTAAACAGAGCGTTGTGCTGCGGAATGATGGCATCGGCAGATGAAACGTAAATATGGAAAGTATGAGTGCTGGTACTTATTTCCCATGCAATACCAAGATTGGGTTTGGCCGGGTTGGTGAAGCTACGATGTTCGGCAATGCCTTGGATTTTCAGCGGAAAATCGCACTGAAAAAGGATAGACGATTGAGGGGAGAATTGTGCCCTACCGTTGAAGCCAACCGAAATTTTGTCATGGTCAATCAGCGAGTCGGTGCTGTTGAAGTGTGTGAAACTACTGTTCACTTGAAGGCTCAACCAGTCATTCATTTTGCGGCCAACAATTAATTGGCTGAAATATGAGAAGCGATTCATAAAACGGTATTCCGTGCCAAAGACCTTATCGTTGCGTCCGTCAATCGCCATCGTGCCATAAAAACCTACGGCTACCGGAATGGTGTTGTTGCGGGTTTGCTCAAGGATAGTCCATTTCACATTGAAATCGTTATACATGTTCAGCCGTGTAACTCCATAGCCAACCTGCACATTCTTATGCACGACATAATTGAGTCCTAAACGGATATTGGCTGCCGGGGCATAAATTCCAAACAGATCGGAAATACCATTGTTTAAGCTGCCAAACTTATGTTGGATTGCCAGCTCAAGGGTTTTTGGCGAAGGAATATATGTTGTCTGATTATCAATAAGATATCCGCTTTGAAACGGAGCTCTTACAGGTTTATCTTTGACTTTCTTGGGCGCTGATTCCGTATCCTGAGCCCAGGAGAGGCTTCCAAAGCAGACGATAAGAATAAATGACAATGCAATTTTTTTCATCTTAAGCTGATTTTCAGGTTAATTATTCTTAGCTCCCTGCTTGATCCATTCGAGGATGAGTGCGGCATCGCTTAACTCATATTTTTTCCAGCTATGGGTTGCCGTAGATGGGTGCGGGTATTGATAAATTTTACTTGATTCGGGTTCTGTTGTATTCACAAGCGAAGGAACGATAGATGCAAAAGCATTGCCAGCGCTAAGGTTAGGTGAAGTGGCGCCGGTTTTATGGCAGGCTGTGCACTGGTTGTTTTTTGCAAAAATGGGTTCAATCTGGGTTGCAAAACTGATTGGTTCTTCAGGATCAATTTCCGGTAGTTTTTCCGGCACTACAAAATCGTATCCGCAAGAAGGCAAAAAGCCAACAAATGCAAAAGCTAAGGGTAAAACCAGCCGCCTTATTTTCAGGGTCATTTGGAATGGATTTTTAGTTTTAACAGCATTTTTTTATTGATTTCGGCCAGTAGCCGTAAACGAGTCAGATAAAAAACATGGGGTTTGCCTTTTGCAGTTTACCCCATGTTTTTCGTTGTTAAACGATTTAGTCGTTCACAGCAGCAATAGAGTTTTGAAGCAGTTTTACAGTAAATCCAGGATTGTGAACACCACGGCTGCCATCCTCGCTGATCGCCTTGTAGTTGAGGAAAGCGCCTGTTAAAGCCGGGGAATAAGTTCCGGGTTTGGGATTGCCATTGGGAGCCAGAATGCCTTTATCTTCGAGCTTAACCCGCAAATCTTCTAACAATCCGGAAACTTGTGCCTGAAGGTTGTTTACATTGGTGTTGAGTGTGCTGGCATTGGTGTGGCAGCCGATACAACTGGCAGTATTCAACCCGTTCGAAGCATTCCGCATCTTCATGGTATGTCCGCCCGATTCGGCGCCCGTGCCGGGAGCCATATGGCAACTTACGCACTGGTCAGTGATGCTGCCATGAGGATTATTGATGGCCAAGCCTTCGCCAATATTCACTAATCCAAGCCCGGTAACTAAATTGGCCTGAGTTCCGTGGTGAAGGGTGTAATAAGGACTGGTGATGGTTACATCAGGGCCGCCAATTACCGGGAACGGATTGATGGTGCGTCCCTGATGGCACGAAGCACAAAGGCTTCCTTTGCCAAAATCAACCGATTCGCTGGTGTTGAACAGTGCAATGGCTCCGCTTTTGGTTAATTCTAAATCAGCGGTGGTATAGGTATCGTGAATTTTATGACAGGTATAGCAGTTGGGTGGATTGGGGCTTGCAATTTTTGCACCACTTGCCAGCGGATCATAGGTACCGTTGAGGAATCCTCTGTAACCTTGACTTGTATGGCAAACAGCACACTCACCGGTGTTGTGGCTGATATGACCACCGGTGGCATGCATTGAGTTTTCCCATTGCATTGTTCTTACCGATAAACTCTGGGTGTTATTGTGGCAGGTAATACAAGTTGCCGTGCCGTCCTGACCGTCAATCCCGTCTTCACCGTCTTTGCCATCCTTACCGGCAATACCGGCGGGGCCTTCTTTTGTACACGAACTCAACGAGAGGGAAAATAAAATCGCGAGGCTGAACATCCAGCCGAAAAAAGTTTGGGTTTTCATTGAATATTTAGGTTTTAAATTCATCCTATTTTAATTGTGCTGAGGAAAATTCCTCATTTTTCGTCCTTTCTGATGCAAGTTTACCTCCAACCCAATTGTCCGACAAGCCGCATTTTTTGATATTTTCTTGCGCTTTGCCGGATATTTTTCAAAAATAAAATTGATATATATCAATTTATATAGAGATGAAAATTTGTAATATCTTAAAATACAGCTTATTAAAAAAATATTATACTATTAAGGGATCAGATACTTAATTACTCCATTTTGTTAAAAAATGTTAGCAAACCGACTTTTTAATCCCTCTGTTTTCATCCTATATTTTAAAAAAAGCCCGGGAGAACAAAATCAACTTTCGACCAAATGATTGGTGAAAAATTGAAGGATTTTTTTGGGATAATCATACCAATAGACTGCCCCATGGCGTTATACTCTTTAGTCAAAACTCAAATTCCCGGAAAAAGGTTTTTTAGTTTTCGTCTTAGTTGTTTTTCCTTACTTTTGCATAATGCTTTAAGCTAAAAATCAATATGTTAAAAAAGATACAAACCGCCTTAATATCTGTTTACTACAAAGATCGCCTCGATGAAATAGTTCAGCTTCTGGCTGCAGCGGATGTAAAAATCTTCTCTACCGGAGGTACCTATAATTATATTAGAGGACTTGGCATTTCGGTTGAAAAGGTGGAAGACCTCACGGGTTATCCTTCCATTCTGGGCGGGAGGGTCAAAACTTTGCATCCAAAAATTTTTGGCGGCATTCTTGGTCGTTCTGACAAAGCCACCGATCGCGATGAGATGAAGGAATATGAAATCCCTGCTTTCGATCTGGTAATCGTTGATCTTTATCCTTTCGAACAAACCCTTCGGCAAACCACCGACGAAAATGCCATTATTGAAAAAATTGATATTGGGGGCATTTCGCTGATTCGTGCCGGGGGCAAAAATTATGCAGAGGTGTGTATCGTCCCATCCGTTGAACATTACGAAGAGTTCATCGAAATTCTAAAGCGTGGTGCTATGACCACTCTGGAAGAACGTCGTCGGTTTGCCGGCTATGCTTTTGCCGTGAGTTCCCATTACGATGCAGCGATCAGCAACTGGTTCAATGGCGATGATAATGGGTTGCGCCTTTCAAAAAATGGCCATTCGCCGCTTCGTTATGGCGAAAATCCACACCAACGAGGAGTTTTCTACGGCCAAATGGAAGAGGTATTCGAAAAACTACGCGGCAAAGAACTTTCATACAACAACCTGCTTGACCTCGATGCTGGGCTTAACTTATTAGCGGAATTTGAAGAACCAACCATTGCCATCCTGAAACATAACAACGCATGTGGACTGGCTTCACGCCATCTGTTGAGCGAGGCATGGGAGGCAGCCTTGGCGGGCGACCCTGTTTCGGCTTTTGGCGGTATCATCGTTGCCAATAGAAAAGTTGATTATGCCACGGCACAACAAATCAATGAGCTCTTCTTCGAAGCCATTATTGCTCCCGATTTCGAAGAAAGTGCATTCAGAACCCTCAGCTCTCGTAAAAATAGAATAATTTTGCAACTGCGCTCGGGAGTGTTTCCCAAAAAACAATACAAGAGTATCTTGAATGGCATTTTGGCTCAGGAACGCGATCAGCAAACCGAAGGGCCAGAAGAGATGAAAACGGTAACGGCCAAAGTACCATCGGCGGCCGAACTCGAAGACCTTGTATTTGCCAATAAAATTGTGAAACACACCCGATCGAACGCCATAGTGCTGGCAAAAGACAAACAATTGATCGGGAGCGGGATTGGGCAGACTTCGCGCGTTGATGCACTGAAACAGGCCATTGCCAAAGCAAAGGAATTTGGCTTCAGCCTCAACGGTGCCGTGATGGCCTCCGATGCTTTCTTCCCGTTTGCCGACTCGGTGGAAATTGCTTCGCGCGAAGGGATTGCTGCGGTGGTTCAACCAGGTGGCTCGGTGCGCGACAACGAAACGCTTGACTTTTGCAACAGAGCCGGAATGAGCATGGTTTTCACTGGCGTGCGGCATTTTAAACACTGAACTGAAAATATAATAACTCTGATATATGGGACTTTTTTCCTTTCTGAACAAAGAAATTGCCATTGACCTTGGCACGGCCAACACCATCATCATTTACGATGACAAGGTGGTGGTTGACGAGCCCAGCATCGTGGCTATCGAACGCAACACCGGCCGCATCATCGCCGTAGGAAAAAAAGCGTTAATGATGCATGGCAAAACGCACGAAAACATCAAAACTATCCGCCCTTTACGCGATGGAGTGATTGCCGATTTTCAGGCCGCCGAATACATGATGCGCGAATTGATCAAAAACATTGGCTTGAAAGGCAAGTTTTTTCCGCCTGCACTCAAAATGGTGATCTGCATTCCTTCGGGGATTACCGAGGTGGAAGAAAGAGCCGTGAAAGACTCGGCCGAACAGGCCGGCGCCAAAGAGGTCAGGCTTATCCACGAACCTATGGCTGCTGCTATTGGTATCGGCATTGATGTGCTCGAACCTACCGGAAATATGATCATTGATATCGGCGGCGGAACCAGCGAGATTGCCGTTATTGCATTAGGCGGCATCGTCAACAATATGTCAATCCGCATCGGTGGCGACGATTTCAACTCCGACATTGAGCAATATATGCGCAAACAACACAATATGACCATTGGCGAACGTACGGCCGAGAGAATCAAGATTGAAGTGGGCGCCGCTTTGCCGTCAATAGATAATCCGCCGGATGATTTCCCGGTTCACGGCAGGGATATGCTCACGGGGATTCCCAAAGAAATCAAGGTGAATTATGCCGAAATAGCGCATTGTTTAGATAAGAGTATCTCAAAAATCGAAGTGGCTGTACTCAACGCCTTGGAAATGACACCCCCGGAACTTTCGGCAGATATCTTCCGCACCGGTATCTATCTTGCCGGAGGCGGTTCATTGCTTCGCGGGCTCGATAAGCGACTGCACCAAAAAACCAAACTGCCAGTGCACGTGGCCGAAGACCCCTTGAGAGCCGTGGCACGCGGAACCGGCATCGCCTTGAAAAATTTCGATAAATTCCCATTCCTTATCAAGTAAGTAGTTGTTGATTAGCAACTTAAACTGAGATGTATAACCTTGTTCGATTTTTACAGAAACACCATTTTTTTATCCTTTTCGTGTTTCTGGAAGTGTTGGCATTATCTATGCTCAGCCGTAGTCATCACTATCAGCGGGCTTCGATAAATCATCGGACAAACAATCTGGCCGCAAGTATCTACCATTTGCAGAGCCATATCTCGGATTATTTCTCACTCCGTTATCAGAACACTATTTTGCAGAAACAGAACGCCGAGCTGCTGCATAAACTGGCTTTGGCTCATTTACCTGAACCTCAGCCGGACAGTATTTTGAAGGAACGTTTGGTGGATTATATTCCGGCGAGGGTCATCAACAATACTGTTAACCTTCGGAATAACTATATCATCATCAACAAAGGCTACCGCGATGGGGTCGCCCGCGATATGGGCCTTATTTCGGCCGATGGGGTGGCCGGTATCATCATCGGCGTGAGCGAACATTATGCAACTGCCATGTCGTTGCTTCACCAGCATTCGGTGCTGAGTATTCGTTTTCTCAAAAACGATCAGATTGCCAATCTGCATTGGCGCGGCGGTAACTACCGGCAGGCCGAAGTGGTGGACATCCCTTCGCATGTGATCCCGCAGCAAGGCGACAGCTTGGTTACCAGCGGACATTCATTCGTGTTTCCCGAAGGTATCATGGTGGGTACGGTAGATGAAGTCATGGAATCGGAAAAGGGAAATCTCAACTCGGCACGCGTGAGATTTTCAACCGATTTTGGCAAACTGCGCTATGTATATGTGGTGAAAAATGTTTACCAAAATGAGCTTGACGGATTAGCAAAAATCAAGACCAATGAGTGATCTGTTTTACAATAGCTTACGTTTTGTTGGGTTAATGCTGTTTCAAGTGTTGATACTTAATCATTTTATGCTCTTTGGCTTAGTCAATCCATTTGTTTATATCCTTTTTATATTGATGTTGCCGCTTGCCATTCCGGGATGGTTGTTGCTTGTTTTGGGTTTTCTGACGGGTTATCTGATGGATATTTTTATGACGGGAGCCGGTCTGCACACAGCAGCCACAGTGTTCATGGCTTTCATGAGGCCATTTGTGCTGCGTCTTGCCACCGGAACCAAAGAGCCTGAAACAGTAGTCTATCCAGGTTTATCGCAAATGGGCGCTCGCTGGTGGTTTAGCTATACACTCAGTTTGGTGGTGTTGCACCATTTTGTGTTGTTTGTGCTCGAATCGTTCAGCTTCAATCAATTGGGCTATACCTTGTTGCGGATCATTCTGAGCGTTGCGGCTACTGAAATTCTTATTCTGCTTTTTAGTTACTTTTTTACGCTGCGAAACCTGAAGCGTTAAAAAACAACCTTAATATCAGATAGATCCATGTTTTAATAATCAGCAACAGAGATCGAATTTTCTGAAAAAGGCAAAAGAATATTCCGGTTTTTGAAAAAAAAGATAGTTTTGCTTTTTTAAATCTAACTCCAAAACGATGAACCGTATTTTGATCATGGCGCTTGTCGCCTTAATTGGTTTTGCTGCATGCAAACCGTCTGGCAAACAATTACCCGAATTTAAACTCAACCTGAGTGTGAGCAACTTCGATGGCAAACAGGTAAAGGTGCAAAAACGCACTCAAGATGGTTGGCAGGGCATTGATTCTGCCAAAGTGGAAAACGGACTGGCTCGTCTGAAAGGTACCCTTCAAAATCCTGAAATGCTTTTTGTTTCATTGGAAGGTGTACGGGGGAGCATCCCATTTTTTGCCGAAGCTGCCGAAATTACAGTGAAAGCTGATCCCGACAATATTGCAGAAGCTGAAATTCATGGCTCGCCCATCCACCAACGATATCAGGATTTTACTGATAAATATGAAGAATACGACGAACAGTTATACCAGCACTATCAGGCTTATCGGGCTGCTGAAGAAGCCGGAAATGAAGAGGCTCTTAAAGCGGCTGAAGATGCTTACGACCAGGCGGAAAAAGACAAAAAACAATTTTTAGTTGATTTTATCCGTGCCAACAATAAGGATATTGTGGCTCAATATGCCCTCTATCGCAACAGCTATCAGTTTGAACTCGATGAGCTTGAGTCATTGGTTATCAATTTTGATGAAACGATGAAGTCAATCTATCTCGACGAACTCTTCGACCGCGTTCATGTACTGAAAAGTGTTAATGTTGGAATGCCGTTCAAAGATTTTGAACAGACCGATGTGAACGACAGCCTCATTAAACTTTCCGACAAGGTGGGGGCAAAGGCTTTGCTGGTTGATTTCTGGGCTTCGTGGTGCTCGCCCTGCCGTGCTGAAAACCCCAATGTCGTAGCTATTTACAAGGATTTTCATGATAAAGGTTTCGATGTTTTTGGTGTGTCGTTCGACACTGACCGTCAGAAGTGGTTGGATGCCATAGCTGCCGACAAGCTGACCTGGACACACGTTTCCGACCTCAAGGGATGGAGCAATGCTGCCGGTAAACTCTACGGAGTGCAATCTATCCCGCACAGTGTGCTGTTGGACGCCAACGGGGTCATCGTTGCCAAAAATCTTCGCGGAAATGAATTGCGCGACAAAGTGGCTGAAATGCTGAATTAAGTCTTTATTGTCAGATGTTAAAAAAGAGGCTGCCCGAAAAGCAGCCTCGTTTTTTTGTTAAAAGATAGACAAGTATTACCAACAATGGTAACAACTCTTGTTTTCCGCACTTTTTCGCGCAGCACCCTATAACACTTTGATAATCAGATA
>JACFNF010000073.1 GCA_019454985.1 Bacteroidales bacterium | reverse complement strand
GGAATCTACCATGACGATGTCGATGGTATTAAAGTTTTTTTTACAACGGAAACACCTGGCGAGGTTCGTATTTGGGTTGGTGGCGGAATTAAATTCAGAACAGAGAGGGCAGAGGAAGCGGAAATAGCCTTCGGAGTATTTATGAGGTATGGAGAGGACATCAGCGATGAGTCGATCGATGGGGATATCGTTTCGTAATGAGCGCAAGAGTTGAGGGGAAAAGAGACGGGCCATGGTAGACCTCCTTAAAAAGATTGAATTTCAGCAAGAGCCTGATGGAAGATATCCTGGGTAATTTTCTGTGATTGTCTGATGGAAGCGTTAATCAGGCAGGCGGTGGAAATGGCGTTGATTTGCCTTGGGATGCCGGCGGAGAACTCATGGATCAGGTCTTTGACGTCTGAGTCAAAGATTTTATCGGATGCGCCGGAAGATTTCAGATGGAAGTCTATGTATGCAGCGGTTTGAGTTTTAGTAAGGGGATGAATGTGGTAATGTACCGAGATGCGTTGTGCGAAGTCGGCATGGATGTCTCTTTTGAGGATATATTTGAGGTGTTCCTGTCCCGAGAGGATGATTTTGAGATGAGTGGAAGAATCAAGCGGAGAGCTGACAAGGAGTCTGAGGTCTGTGATGGCGTCGGTTTTCAGGAGATGAGCCTCGTCGATAACGATAATGGGAGTGAGATTTGAGCGCAAGGATTTATCCATAATTTGGAGGAAGAGCCGGTCTTTGGTGTGTTTTGGTATTTCACCGAGCTGGGAGACGATTAAGGAGAGAAGGCTGGATGATTTTAGGTGGGTAAAATGGAGGTAGATGGGGAGAAACAGGTTTTGGGGGATTTGTGAGAGGAAGAGTTTGAGGAGTGTGGATTTTCCGACTCCCGTCTGTCCGTAGAGGACGGCGATAGAGCCTGAGTGTAAGAGGTATTGGAGTCGTGCAAGCCCCTGGGTAAAGCGTTCGTCTTTCATGATAAGGCTGGTGTTGATTCTTTCAGAGAACGGCTGAGTAGTCATGGAAAAATGAGAAGTAAACATGGTTAAGAGACCTCCTTTTTCGAGTAAGCGATTTGTAATTCACGAATGATATAGGGTAAGGTTTTCACGGAGGCATTTTGGAATGCCTCCGTGAGCAATGATTCGTTGAGAGCGGGGATACGGTTGTAGCATTTTTTAAGCGATTCGAGTTCATGAGAGCTGAAGGCGGAGAGAGAGCCTTTGTGTCCCATGAGGAGTGCGAGTTTCTGGACGAATGCCATGAATGGCCAGGGTCGTTCGGAGATGATTTGGTGGTAATCAATGCCTTTGGCCTGAGCCTGGAGAATGGATTTGTGTTTCTGAGTGATAAGGTCGAGGTAATTATGTTTTGGTTTTGAAGGTGAGGCGGCTGGAGTTTCAGCGCCCTGGTCGCGCAGGTAGAGATTTCCCGAGCCGAGGTATTCACCGTTTGCGGAATAGATCAAGACCTTTTTGAGATCGCCGTATGGGTCGTAACGGACTTCTACTTTATCGCCTCTGAGTTTGGGGTCAACACGGTAAAAGCGGTTATCAATGCGGACATCGGCAAAGGTTCTGTCAACGGTTCTGGGGATGCGTTTCATGAAGAAGGCAAGAGCGGCGTCCATATCGACGTGTCGGATGACGGTAAGCCCCTCGTCGTAGCGTTGTTTTGGAGATTGATTGGTTTCGGAGTGGATTCTTGCGTGATAGACAACGGCAAGGTAAGCGGAGAAGGCCTGGTTAATGGCATCAAGGGTGATAATGTCGCCGGAGCGGACTTCCGACTCGAACTGTGTCTGGCTGGTGCCGAAGAAACGTTCGACCAGTCCGCCGGGAGCAGGGTCGCGTGGTGGTCTGTGGATGAGTTTAATGCCGAGGTTGTAACAGGCAGAGCGCAGGGCGTCAGAGTGGTAGACCTTGGCATTGTCGAGGTAGAGTTCTTTGGGCGAGCCGTGGATAGTCCAGGCCCTGATGAGAGAATCGATAAGGATATCGAGGGTTTGTTTGAGATAATACCGTCCTTCGACCACATAACGGCTGTAGCAGTCGATAAAGAGACAGAGGTTTGTGGGAAGCGCCTCGCCGTCAACGAGCACGAAAGGGCCTTCCTGGAAGTCGCCAATCCAGAGGTCGTGGGTATGCTCACGGCTAAGAGCGTATACGCACCTTTTGCTGTGAGACGCCGAGTTTGAGCCGGGTCGCCCCTGCGAGTCTGAGATGGCGGTAGAGGGTGGATTTGGGGATCGTTTTCCCATAGTATTTCTCAAGAAAGCGGTTGAGGCAATCGTCGCTGCGGCGTGGTTGTTCTTTTTTGAGTTCAACGGCTTTGTCGATAATTTCAGGAGAAAACCTTCTGGATGCGCCACGGTCGCTCCTCGCCTTTCTTGCAAGAGATTGAAATCCATCTTTGCGGTAGCGGTTGAGTTTTCTCCTGAGGGTAGAGATAGTGGGTCTTTTCCGCTTTCCGTTGGGGAATACGACCTCCTGAAGGCAGAGTTTTTTCAGAAAAAGGTTGGTCTGCTCCTTCTCAATCTCACCGAAGATGACAGGATGCAGAAGATTGCACCAGAATAAAGCCCATTTTTCGTCTTTCGATTTCATAATTCACCTCCTTTTTTAAGTGTGGAGGTGATTGTAACTCAAGACCAGCCGCTTTTTGTTGCCAGTTCGGGGAAAAATGAATGCCCAAAAATTCGGTGATATTCCGGCTCGGCGCTGAACAATTGAATCGATTGATCGAGGGAGGTTTTTCGTTGTTTGCTTTTATACTTTCCGTGGTAAATGGGAAACATTTGGCGAAAAACCGGAGAGTTGGGGTCGGCCTGCCTGATGAGGTCAAAGGCGTTGCGGAGTGTGTATTTCAGTGAGCCAAAGAAACGCAGCCACCTCCAAACGGTTGACCAGGCAAGCATGCGGTTGTCTATTTCCTGTGTTCGGGTAGTATATCCGATGGCAGAGGAGACACTCCGGTAGGTTTCTGTATCATCTTTGACATAAGCCTGACTGAAGGAGAGACAGTGATCCTTTACGTACCGCTTGTAAGGGAGCGCATACTCAGGATAGGAAGTAAACGTCTTCTTGCACAAGGAACATTTCCAACGTCCCAGGAAAGATTCTATCGTATGAACAAGGGAGTCGATAATAACGTGAAACAACCGATATCTGCATTCATGAAGGGTGAAATTGACATGGGTACTCTTGCACTTTGGACAAA
>JACFNF010000007.1:136350-150789 GCA_019454985.1 Bacteroidales bacterium | reverse complement strand
AGTTGAGCTGTTGTTTCACTCTTCCTTCCATATCATAGGTATATTGAATGTTTTCGACCATTTGACCCGAGGAATTATAGTCGGTGTCGGTCAGCATATTGTTGTTATAGTCATAGGTGAAAACAACTTCATAATCGAGACTGTGGCTCGATTTAAAAACCGACATAGAAGCAATGTTTCCCTTTTGGTCGAACCTGGTCGTCATGAAAACTTCTTTTATGGTATCCACAACTCCGTTGTTGATCGTGTGTTTGAAAACGGTTGTAGAACCTATTCTTTCCGCGAGAATTTTTTTTCGATTCTGTTCCTTTTCTCGTTTCTCTTTCAGGGTCTTGGCGGGCTCTTCATGTGCCGATAAAATCAAGCCTAAGGCGAAAAACACCATCGTCAGAACGTATTTTTTTTTTATGATAAATGATTTTGATGCAATATAGTACATTTTTATGATGGTCATTCATTTGATGGCAGGCCTTGAACAAAAATCGCTCTCTTTCAGTTTGTTGAAAAGAATGCCATTTCACCTCCCCATCCCAAACAAACATCTTTTCGCTTCTGAGCCGAAGCATTTCGATGGGGTCTGTTTCATTTTTCAGCATATTTCATTGATTCATCAGGTTCATTTGGCACAAGGCGCATATTTTTCTTTTGGCGATACCGTTTTTTCAGGAATTCCATTTTTCGAAGTTAAGCCGGTTGTTAGGTTTACTTCTGACAGAATAAATTGGCTTAACCAAAAGCAACCCCCCACATATAGCGAACAAATAAATAGGCGAGAATAGTCGAGACGATGTTGATAACAAAGCCCGTTCGAGCCATTTGGCTGATGGTAAGTTTTTCGGAGCTAAACACAATTGCGTTGGGAGGCGTGGCCACCGGAAGCATAAAGGCACAGGAAGCCGAGATAGCCGCACCGGCCAATAAAGGCACTGCATCCATCCGGAGGGAATGTGCCAGGGTGACAAGGATGGGCAGCATAATGCTGGCTGTGGCCGTGTTGGACGAGACTTCGGTAAGGAAATTAATGCTCAGAAATACGATGAGCATGATGAGGTCTGCCGGTAGAAAATCAAGATGGGCAAACAGGCTTCCCATCCAGCCCGTGAGGTCGGTCGAAGAAAAACCTTTGGCAATGGCCAATCCCGCGCCAAAAAGAATGAGGATGGACCAGGGTAGCCGGCTGGCTGTCTTCCAGTCGAGCAGGCGTTCGCCTTTTTTACCTGAGGGCAAAACCAATAGCAGCAAAGCTCCGAATATCGCAATCAGGGTATCGTCCAAACGCGGAATCCAACGGTTCCAGATAAAGGTGCGGGTAATCCACAAAAACGCCATACCGGCAACAACCAACAATACCCTTTTCTCGGCTGTCGTCATCGGAGATAAGGGTTCAAATTGCAACACAGATTCATTGTCTTGTTTCGCCAAACGAAATCCGGCAAGATAAATCCAAACCAAAAAAAGCAAAAGGGCCGAGAACGGAACGCCAAAGAGCATCCAGTGGAAAAATGAAATCTCAAACCCTAAGGAGCTTTTGGCAACTCCCGCCAAAATGATGTTGGGCGGAGTGCCAATGAGCGTGACCATGCCACCAATAGACGAGGCATAGGCGATGCCCAACATGATATTGCGCGAAAAAGGCTGTTTCGACTGAAAATGGTCAACCACCGACATGCCGATGGGCAACATCATGATGGCAGTGGCGGTGTTGGAAATCCACATCGAGATGAAAGCCGTTGCAACCATGATTCCCAGCAATACTTTTTTCTCGTTCAGACCCACAAAGCCAATAATTTTGAAAGCAATCCGACGGTGCAGATTCCATTTTTCGATGGCTAACCCCATCACGAATCCACCTAAAAAAAGGTAGATGAAAGGATTGCCGTAAGAACTCGTTGTCTCCTCGACCGAAAGCGCTCCCGACAACGGAAACAGCAAGATGGGCAGCAATGAAGTAACCACTAGATCAACAGGTTCGGTGATCCACCACAGCGCAATCCAGCTCGTACAGGCCAACACCGCCCGCCCAGCATCGGAAAGCCCTTCAACGGGCAAAGAATAAATCAAAAAAAACAACGCTGGCCCTGCAACAAGAGCCAATAGGTTTTTTGCACGAGTTAAACATTTCATCACCACGGATATTTACAGCTTAAAGCCTCACAAATGTACCATCAAATGAATTGGAGATGAAATGTTTATTCTGTTTTTTTAATTTTTTTTGGGGAACCCTTCGCTTATAGCCGGGTAGATTTGTAGCACATCAAATTGTGAAGCCTACCCCAAAAACAGGCCAAGTAAACCCTTCGATCATGATATTTATCTGGATTAGAGTGTCAATTTCGATTCTAGATAACGGGTTGCAATTTGGCGCCCGTTGCCCTTTGTTGCGCCTGCGGCCAGATTAGATATGCTTACTTACCGTTTCAGGGTGTTTTTTTCAGAATAGGGTAAGGGACTCTTCTTCGTATTTGATGACTTTCTTGATTTTCCCAGGTTGTGCCCAATTCATTGTCCCTTCCATTTTTAAAGAAAGGAGGTAGTTTTCTATTTGTTTATCAGATAAATTCTTCTGTATTCTTTCGGCTTCAGCTAATGACTTAACAGGAATAAATGCTTGTAATGACTGGTTTGCTTGCCAAAAACCTTCAAATACTTTTGAATTAAAAGTTGCCTTGCCGTACGCTTCCCAAACAACCTTGTAAGGAAAGAAATTGTATTCACCTACTCCTAACATAGCCCACCAATGCCCACGATTGAGCATAGCATTGAGCATAACCCCCTTTCTGCTTTGCAAGACATTCTTGTTTGATTCAAGGTAATAACCAAGTTCAGGGAACTGTTGAATCTGTTTCCATTCCAAAGGCTTACCGCTTATGTTGTATGGCAATAGAACCCACTTTGAAGGATTTGACGATTCACCTTTAAACTCTTTCGATGTAATAAGAGGAAAAATGAATTTCTTGGGTAATATGACTTTGTCTCTGCTCTTATTAGAAACACTAACTAAATCTTCATTCACTTCAATCAAGTCATCAAAGAAATATACATTATTGGCTCCGCAGGTATTAATTCCTTGTCTTGGACTCGATTCTTTCTTAATTATCACTGGCTGAATACTATCAAAATTCTCACCTTTGAGATTCGTAATAATGCTCAATGGGTCGGTTTCGTGAAACATTGGTTTGGCAATGTAGTTATTCCAAGTTCCGCCTTCATTTCGATAATATGGTATCGGGAAGGATGGTTTTTTGTCTCTGATAAAATGACTTAGACCATATCGGGTTGCAATTCCACCAAACACGTCTTCGTCATTGAAATCAAAAACAGCATCCACACTGTATTTTACTTCTCCGATGCTGTAAGTTCTAAAATTTCTGTTGGCTCCATCATTAAGGAACAGTGATAGCGGCATAAATATAATTGCTTCACCATTTTGAGTTAAAAAGTCTTTGATTGATATTTGGATAATCAAAGCAGCTATATCAATTCTACTTCCCCCCAATAAAAGATTTTGGCTATTACCCACTAAGTCAAATTTGAAAAAATAGCTTTTAATCTGCTCTTTGTAGCTTTCAGGTAAGTCCACAAAGTTTTGCCAAGGTGGATTTCCAAAAATGATGTCGAATTTTTTAGGTTTAAGTCTTAGCAAATCTTCATTTGTGAAGTTGTTCGACATATCTAAACCATACTTTTCATTGAACTTACTTATCGCTTCATTGAAATAAACAGTATTTAATTCATTGCCAAATAGATTATGAGTTGGAAGATTTTCAATCGTCAGCCCTTTTGATAAACCAAAAGCAATTAAAGATTCAAGCAGGTTTCCTTCCCCCATTGTTGGGTCAAAGATTGAAGCACCATTTAGCCACTTGGAAAATAGGTCGAACTTATCAATGGCAAATTCACCCCATTTGATTGGAGTGAAAACATCACCAATTTGCAAATTCTTATCTGATAAATTGAAAGTTTTGATATCCGCCATCTTTAAATTGTTCTATTGATTTAATTCGTTTTTCTGCATCTGCTTTTACTCGCTTGTAATGAGTTATTGCAAGGTCGCAAAAAATATCGAAGAAATCGCTGTAAGACCTACTCCAGTCAATTTCATCCCAAACTTGATTTATTGTGTAGTTCAGCCTTACTTGACCTGTCCCCAAGTTCTCAATGCGATAAGTGTTTTCAGGGAGGCAATGAAAAGGGGCGACACGAATATATTCAATGTCCCTACTGCTGTTTTTTGTCGTTGATTTGTCGTGTCCAAATTCAACAATCATAAAGACACCCTTGTCATTAGCAAGAAACTTGAGTAGATTTCCGACCGCACACACGCCACCGTCTGAATACCTTGTTGAATCAAGGTCTTTTGTTTTTACATCAAAGCCAAATAGTTTTTTCTCAATGTTGCATGCGAAGTCGAATATTGTCCTTCTACCCGGTATGTCAATGGCTTGATAACCCAAGTTTGAACAAACGTTACCCCAGTTTTCAGTTATTCGTTTTTCAATCATTGCACCAAAGGCTCGGCTGTCTTCCCTTGCCGAAATTCCTGACCTGAGTTCTTCAAAAAGTGTTTCTATCTGAGATTCAATTACTTCTGAGATTTTTTGTAATTCATATTCTGATTTTGTTTGTAACGGGTCTTCTTTTAAAAATGCCTTATCATTTGTTAATAATCCGGTGAAGGTTGTATTCGTTGACAAATTTCATCTGAAAACCAAATGTATATGACATTATTTAAGATAAACATGAGATCAGTCCTAAAAAAATGAACCGTCGGTTTATGGAATAGCGTTTTCACCCCTCAAAAATAGAACAAATCCCTATTTCTTTTTTGCGCATCCATGAAAAATATCTTGGCCTGATATGAATCGGAGAAGGTTCGTCGCTTTAGGCAGGAATCGGTAGAAAAGCCCCCTTTTTTCACCTCATTGATTTTGGTGATTTCTATCAAGGAAAGTAAGGAAAGGTTTTTGTCTGTTATGGAATGGTGGCTTCGATTAACTCAGCCACCATTGTACGCATCGCTCAGCCGCCATTATACGTATTGATAAGGTTTGTTTCCAGTGTTTTTGTCAGTTCAAGAGAGCCAATAATTTTTTTGGAAAATTGGGCTTTGACGCAAAAACGAATCAACAAATTTTACCCTGAGCGAAGCCGAAGGTCAACATATCAACACATTAACAAATAAACAAAAAAACAACGCAACCCCTCTAACCTATTCTACAATCAGCGCTTCACACATGGCAAATGGTTTTGTTGAACTTACATTATCTTTGCCGCATGATACTCATCACTGGTGCAACGGGTTTGGTAGGCTCTCATCTAATGGTCGAGCTGAGCAATAGCGGACTTCCTGTTCGGGCTATGAAACGAAAGCACTCTGATATGTCGTTGGTTGAGAAAGTATTCCGGCTTTATGCCAACGACCCACAAACTCAACTAGCCGGTATCCAATGGGTGGAAGGCGACCTGACCGATATCGTGGCATTCGATGAATTTCTCGACGGGGCTGAACAGGTTTTTCATTGTGCTGCCGTGGTTTCTTTTCATCCTTCACAAATTCATCAGATGATGCTGACTAATGTGCAAGGAACGGCCAACCTTGTGAACGCTCTTCTTCACAAAGGAAATATCCCTCTTTGCCATGTCAGCTCTATTGCCTCGCTGGGTCGCAGCGAAACATGGGAAGAAATCACCGAGGGTCATTTGTGGAAAAATTCAGACCACAACTCCAGGTACTCGGTATCGAAATATGCCAGCGAACGCGAAGTGTGGCGTGGTATTGCCGAAGGGCTGAATGCTACGATAGTGAACCCTTCGGTGATTCTGGGCCCAGGCAATTGGAAATCGGGAAGCAGCGAGCTTTTCACGCTCGTATGGAAGGGGTTGAAGTTTTATACCA
Source organism: Bacteroidales bacterium (assembly GCA_019454985.1). Classification (GTDB taxonomy): domain Bacteria; phylum Bacteroidota; class Bacteroidia; order Bacteroidales; family F082; genus JALNZU01. The sequence continues at coordinate 144,893 of JACFNF010000007.1, read as the reverse complement.
ACGGTTCTACCGGATATGTTGACGTGCGTGATGTGGCCAAAAGCATGATGTTAGTGATGGAAAAACAGTTTTTCGGGGAGCGTTTTATTGTCTCGGCCGGCAATCTCACTTATCGCCAGCTTTTTAGCCAGATGGCCTTTTGTCTCGGAAAAAAGCCGCCAACGATCAATGTCAGCCCGTGGATGGCCGAAGCTGCCTGGCGTGCATTAGCTGTGAAAGGCTTCTTCACCCGAACACGGCCGGCCATCACGCGCGAAACCGCACGAACCAGCTTAGCTTCGAAAAGCTACTCTTCAGAAAAGCTGATCAAAGCCACCGGCATAGAGTTTATCCCTTTAGAAAAAAGCATAACCGACATTTGCCGGATTTTCTTAGACGACCATCCCCAGGTCTGAAGATGGTATATAACAGACAGTATGTCAGAAAATTAATTGTCAAGAATGAGATTTTGACTTCTAAATTACATCTTGCCGCTGCCATGAAGCGGAAATTGTCTTAATTTTACCCACAAAATCCAAAACCTTTATCATCATGAAAAAGACTCTGTTGTTGTATTGGGCTCCTGGCGGAAACGTGGAAGAAGTGGCAAAGCTTATCCGCGATGCCATTGGCTCCGAAAAAGTTGAATTTTGCGATGTGGCTTCTTTCGATCTTTCACGAATTGACGATTTCGAGAATTTTATCATCGGAAATTCAACCATTGGCGCCGATGTGTGGATGGATGCCTCCAACGACAATAAATGGAATGAGTTTTTTGTGAAAACCGAAAATGTCAACCTTTCCGGTAAAAAAGTGGCTGCATTCGGGCTCGGAAACCAGATTCTGTATCCCGAAAATTTTGTGGATTCCTTAGGCTATCTGAAAAACGAAGTTGAAAAGCGTGGCGGCCATCTCGTTGGAAAATGGCCTGTCGAGGGATATGAATTTACCGATTCGATGGGCGCTGAAAACGGCTATTTCTTTGGCCTTGCCCTCGACCATGACAATGAGTACGACCTTACGGAAAAACGTGTGAAAGCCTGGGTTGAACTTCTTAAAAAAGAAATGAGTTTTTAAAAAAACGGAGTTCTTTGAACAGAAAAACCTATTTAAAGCTCCCTCCATCGGACGGGAGCTTTTATTTTTTCCCCTTATGGGCATGTGCCTGCCCGCCAATCAGGTTGCGGTAATGATTGTAGCGCTCCATGATTTCTTCGACAAACTGATAGGTTTCTTCGCCCCGTACATAGCCGTAATAAACAACAGGATCATTATAGAACGAAGGCTTTGATTTGTTGCGAATAAAAAAATCAACCTGATTGGTCCAGATATCGGGATTTTTGTTGTATTTGACGGCCAGACGGCGGGCGTCGAGCACATGGCCTACACCGGCATTATAGGCTGCTAAGATAAACTTATAACGTTCGGTAGTGTCGGTCACCGATTCCGGTATCTGACGATCTAGGTATTGAAGGTATTGCGCTCCCACTAAAATTTGTACCTCGGGAGTGGCAGTGGTGTCAATCTCAAACTGGTCCATCACATTGGGCATGAGTTGCATAAGTCCATAGGCACCAGCCCAGCTCTTCACATTGGGTTTGAACTCCGATTCCTGGTAAATGAGTGAAGCCATCAAACGCCAGTCCCATCCAATACTGGTGGCAGCCTTTCGGATATTATCATCATAAGGACTGAGACGATTGCCTGTCAGTGAATGATACTCGCTTTGGCTGTAATCGCGTACCAAAGGGCTGAAATATTTGTCGTAAAGCAGCCGGCCTTCCATCGAAGGAAGAAACGATATCAACCAGGTATTCACTTCGTTAAGCAATGTTTTATCGGCTTCTTTTTTCAGCACCCAGGCGATCTTCTGGTCGAAGCTCAGCGGCATTTTGATGTCAAGGTTTGGATGGCTTCGTGCAACTACCTTTGCCAAATGCTCATCGGCCACTGTATATTCGATATTGCGTGAGGCCACGGCATTCATCAGCTCTTCCACTTCACGCGGGTCTTCGATGATGGTAATGGTGTCGCCAATCTCGTCGGCTAAAGTGCGCAATCGCTTGGCAAAAACAGTTCCTTGTTGAACGTAGATGGTTTTCTTAGCCAGTTCGAGACTGCTGCGAATGAGACTTTTCTCAATCTGGTCGCGGGTTTTCAGCTGAAGCCAGTTGCGGGGCAAGCGCTGCACTAAAACCTGTCGGGTGATGATGATGGGTTCCGAAAAGTCGAAAAGCCGCATGCGCTCGCCTGTTACGGTCATGTTCATGGCCACCATATCGGTTTCGCCATTCTGAAGGCTTTCGATGGCTTCGTCGAGACTTTTCACTATTTTAAGGTCTAAACGCACATCCATATATGCGCAAAAAGCTTTGAGCAATTCGTATTGGTAGCCCATTGGCACACCGCGATAGATGTAATAATTGATGGTGTTATAGTCGGTCAGTACGCGAAGACGTTTTTCGTTTCGCACCTTTTCCCACACCGGAGTCAAACTGTCGGCAGTGGTTTGAATTGTCTCGTCACTCCCTGAAGAATCACAGGAGGCCAATAGAACCAAAAGGGGAAAAAACAGAAGAAAAATCCCCTTTTTCAGATGTTTTTTTTTCACCGATTGCAGGCTTTTGAATGGGCTAAGATAAAGTTTTCTGAAAAAATCCTCAATTTTTTTTCAATGTTTGGTCTTTCCGCCTTCAAAAGAAAAGACGGAATTCTTTTTCAACGCAAGATGCAGCGCAGATTTTGGCGGATTTGACCAACATACGATTCGCCAAAAAGAATAGCATGAACCAAAAGGGGGTAAAGGTTACAGAGATCAATGCGCTGCTGCCAATCTTTTTCCAATGGAAAATAATGATCGTATGCCTCGTAAAAGTTCTGGGGAAATCCGCCAAAAAGCCGGGTCATTGCCAGATCCATTTCGCGGTGACCGTAATACACTGCCGGATCAATGAGCACGGGCTGGTTTTCCCGGTTGCAGAGATAATTGCCTGACCATAAATCGCCATGAAGTAACGCAGGTTTTTCGGCCGGAAAAAATTGGTCGAGCCGGTCGAACAGCCGGTCGAACAGTTTTTGTAATGCCGTGTCAATGAGCCGCGCTTTTGTGGCAACCGTGATTAGCGGCCGAAGCCGTTCGTTCATGAAAAAGTTGGACCAGGTGGGCCAACTACGGTTGCTTTGCACCAACGACCCGATATAGTTGGATTGGGAAAGCCCGAACGAAGCAGCGCTGTTTTGGTGAAGCTGCGCCAGTTGCTCACCAAAAATTTCCCAGAAATCCCCAGCCGGCCTTCTTTGGTCAATATACACCAAAACAAGATATTGTATGCCGTTTGCAAGCCCTGAACCAACAACTTGAGGCGTCTTTACAGCATTGGCTGAGCTCAGAAATTGCAGCCCCGCCGCTTCGGCTTCCATCATTCCGTGCAATATGGGGTTGTGGTTCCATTTGACAAAAAAATCTTGCCCTTTGTAAGTGATTTTGGCTGCATTGTTAATGCATCCACCGGAAAGGTTTATCGTGGAAGTAATGGTTCCAGATTTCTGGCAATAGGTCTCTAAAAGGTTTTCCAAAGTGGCTACTAATCCAAGCGGAAGCATGATCAGAGCAGATTAAAGCGGGTATGAGTCTTGAATTTAATTATCCTATCGAGAAGCAACAGCAACCCAAGTGACAAAAAGATGGAAATGCCATAAACCGATGGCCGACCTGCCATGCCAGAAAACTGAGTAAAAATATTTCCCATTGACTGACGTAGATATTGTATCCAGGGCATTTCTGCACCTAACAAGCCCGTTTGCCATGCCCAACCGCAAAACAAAAGGATAGCCAACAGGCTCATCCACAGCAGAAAACTTTCGGCAAGCAAGCCGCGCTTTGCCGTTGGCGCATTGAGAGGCAGCCGGCCAATCTGCTCCATGATACTCTCTTTCATCCCTTGTGGCGCCCTTGCCGGTTTCATGCTTTTCAGCAGTTCTTCTAATTGATGTTCGTCCATTGCGGCTTAGTTTAAATGTTTTACGCTTGCATTTTCCATGAGTGCTAAAAGTTTCTTCCTGATTCGGAATAACTTAACTTTAATATTAGTCACCGTTAAGCCTGTAATTTCGCTGATTTCGGCCATGCTATGCCCCGAAGTGTAAAACAAATGTATTAAGATATTTTCTTCGGGAGGCAATACGGTCAACACTTCTTCAAGCAGACGGAGCAAGGCCTCTTTTTCATTGGCTTCATCTTCTTCGGCACCTAAATACTGTCCGCTCAAAACGTCTAAACGCACCAAATCTGGCTTTTTTCTGCGGCAAACACTAATAGCAGCATTATAGGCAATACTATGCAACCAGGTGGAAAACAATGATTTGTGGTTGAAGCTCCCTAATTTTTCGTAAGCTTTGATAAAAACCGACTGGGCTACATCCCGGGCTTCGGTTTCATCGCGCACAATGCGATGAACCAAAGCATAAATGCTATGTTGGTATTTCTCAACCAAGAGCCCGAATGCGGCCTTGCGGCCATCAAGCACTTGTTGAATGAGCTGATGATCGGTTTCTTTTGTGTTCATTGCCCGTTTGACGAAAGACCGGCGGTTTGGTTACAAAAAAAATGTAAATTTACAGCACTTACGATTCATCCGTCGGTCAATGGTAACGATTTGATGTTCAGATGAAATCCAAAAACCTTAACATGATGAAAAAAATTTTACTCAGTTTCTTTTTCTTTGTTGTATTGATTTCGGTTCGCGCCGAATACGACAGCTTATTTTCTGCCGGCACTCTCAGGATGGATTATTATCATGCGGGTGATGCGCAAAACGAATACTTTTTCTTCAAAGAATTTATCCACGAACCATTTTGGGGCGGATCGCACACCCAATTGATCGATGCTTTTGAATACGGGAACCATCGGGTAGAGATGACAGATCTTGCAACCGGAAATCTCCTTTACTCGCGGGGCTACAGCTCCCTTTTTGCTGAATGGCAAACCACGGCCGAATCCAAGATATTGCAACGCAGCTTCGAGGAGTCAGTTGTCATGCCGTTTCCAAAAAATCCGGTCAAAGTGCGTTTGCTCAGTCGTAATCGGCAGGGAGAGTTTGTGTTGTTTCTGGAAGTGGTTGCACGCCCTGATGATTATTTCATCCGTCCTGCAGCGCAACTTCCTTGCGAAGTGCATCAGATTCACGGCAATAGCGACCCCGCTCATGCAGTGGATATCGTGGTTGTGCCGGATGGGTTTACACGGGATGAGATGGGGTTTTTTATCGAAAAGGCTGCCGATTTTGCCAATCATCTGTTTCGTTATGAGCCCTATCGCTCTCATTCAGACCTTTTCAATATACGGGTCGTGGCGGCACCGTCTGCCGAATCGGGTGTTTCCGTTCCTGCAAAAGGGATTTGGCCTCAGACAGCTGTGTCGTCGAGTTTTTATACCTTCGACTCGGAACGCTATTGCATGACCAATGCCCATCATTGCCTGCGCGACCTGGCCGGACTGGCTCCCTACGACCAGATTTATGTGCTGACCAACACAACCAAATATGGAGGCGGCGGTATCTTCAATTTTTATTGCCTGAGCAGCGCCCTTAACCAGTCTTCGCCCCAGATTATTGTTCATGAATTTGGGCATGGCTTTGCCGGCCTTGCCGATGAATACTACGACAGTTCCACCTCTTACGACTCGTTTTATAACCTGAACATCGAACCCTGGGAACCCAATATCACCACTTTGGTGGGCTTCGGCGACAAATGGCAATCGTTGCTCGACCCTGACACACCTGTTCCTACGCCCGACACGCCCGATTGGGAAGGCATCATCGGCGTCTATGAAGGCGGAGGCTATTCGGCCAAAGGCATCTACCGCCCTTCGCGCGATTGCCTGATGCACACATTTAAGGGCGAAGTGTTCTGCAAGGCTTGCCAGCAGGCTATCGTCAGAATGATTCATATTTATACCGATTAGAAAAAAGGTTTTTTTGCTAATCCGCGCTAAATTCGTAATTTTGCCGCGCATTGTTAAATTATTCACAATTTGAATTTTTAAACTCTTCAAATATGATGATCACCAAACTTGACCAAATGTTTGATGTGCTGAAAAGCGCAAAGAAAAAACGCCTTGTGGCCGCCTATGCCAACGACGAACATACCATCAGCGCCGTGAATATGGCCATTGAAATGGGAATTGTGGAAGGCACCTTAGTGGGCGATGAAAAAGAGATCCATAAGATTTGTCTGGCACATGGGATTGATGCTTCAAAAATGACCATCGTACATGAGCCCGACGAGATGAAGGCAACCATGAAGGCCGTTGAATTGATCAACAACGGTCAGGGCAATTTACTAATGAAAGGTTTGGTGAGTACCGACAAGTATATGAAGGCCATCCTCGACAAAGAAAGAGGTTTGATGAACAAAGGGGCTGTACTGAGCCACGTCACCGTGATGGAAAATCCTAACTATCATAAATTGTTAGTGGTGGGTGATGTGGCCATATTGCCGGCGCCCGAGCTTCCGGAAAAAATTGCCATTACCAATTATCTGATTCATACTGCACACGCCCTCGGAATTGAGAAACCAAAAGTGGCCATCATTGCTGCTTCCGAACAGGTTTCGCCCAAGATGCAGGCTTGTGTTGACGCCGCAATTATTTCCAAGATGGCCGATCGCGGACAGGTGAAAGGCGCTTGGGTTGACGGACCTTTGGCTTTAGATGTAGCCATTGACAAGGAAAGTGCCGACATCAAGAAGGTGACCGGACCCGTTGCAGGCGATGCCGATTGCTTGGTTTTCCCCAATATTGAAGCTGGAAACGTGTTCTATAAAACCAATACCAAGCTGGCCGCCGGCGAACAAGGCGCTTTTGTTGTGGGGGCACGTGTGCCGGCCGTTTTATCGTCGCGTGGCGACAGCACCAAAACCAAACTCTATAGCATTGCCCTGGCTGCACTCACTGCACCATAGGCCATTTCACACCTAAAAAACATTGGAAACAAAATTTATTTCCAAATGAGCGAAGCAGGAAACACCTATATTCTGACCATCAATCCGGGCTCGACATCCACTAAATTCGGGGTGTTTATCGGAACCGATCCCGTTTTTATCAAAACAATCCGGCATAGCAACGAAGAATTAGAGCCTTTCGAGAAAATCACCGATCAGTTTAATTTTCGCAAAAACCTGATTCTTGACGAAGTGCGCGATGCCGGCATTCAACTCGATAGTATCCGTGCAGTAGTGGGCAGAGGTGGTCTGTTAAAACCTATCGAATCAGGCGTTTATGCCGTGAACGAAGCCATGCTTCGCGATTTGAGAAATAGCCCTTTAGGCGAACATGCCAGCAATCTGGGCGGTCTCATTGCCTGGGATATTGCCCATTCGCTACCCGATGCCGGCGCCTATATTGCTAACCCGGTGGTGGTGGACGAGCTGGATGATGTTGCACGCTTGTCGGGTCATCCGCTTTTCCCACGTATTTCGATCTTTCATGCCCTGAATCAGAAAGCCGTTGCCCGTCAGCATGCCAAATCGGTTTTGCGCAAATACGAGGAAATGAATCTGATTGTTGTTCACCTTGGCGGTGGTATCAGTGTGGGCGCACATTGCCAGGGAAGGGTTGTGGATGTGAACCAGGCTCTCGACGGTGACGGCCCCTTTTCGCCCGAACGTACCGGCACATTGCCAGCCGGAGCATTAGTCAGAATGTGTTTCAGTGGAAAATACAGCGAGAAGCAAATCCTGAAAATGATTAAAGGCGAAGGAGGCTTAGTGGCTTACCTTGGTACAAACAGCGCCTACGAAGTGTCGCAAATGGTGGAACAGGGTAACGAAAATGCTGCTCTTGTCTATCAGGCTATGGCTTATCAGGTGGCAAAAGAAATCGGTGCTATGGCTACCGTCTTGCGTTTTCAGGTGGACAGCATACTTATCACAGGAGGGATAGCACACGACAAATATTTTGTCAACCAGATTATTGAACGGGTTCATCGCATTGCTCCAGTTCATGTATATCCGGGAGAGGATGAGCTGAAAGCCTTGGCTATGAACGGACTACGTATCCTTAATAAGGAAACGGAAGCCAAAATCTATGTATAGAATTTTTCCCGAAACGAAAAAAAAGGGATTCCAGGGAGATAGTTCTTACTTTTTTTAATGAATATGAATTGGGTGTTTGAGGTATTCTAATTACTTTTGACACCCATTGTTCTTTTTTCTAATTAACTATATTCACAAATGAGAAAATCTTTTACCATTTTGTTTCTGGTTCTTCTGGTATCAATTGTATCAGGTCTTCAGTGGTTGATCAGTTCGGATGCCAAAAGTGAACGTGAGCGTCGCAACCAGGTTGATACCCGTGTGGACAACAACGGCTATTATCGCCGCCTCGCTGCCAAAGGCTACTACACCCTCAATCCGAACATCACCCCGGAACCAGCCATATATACTGGTTCAAAGATCAGGGCATTTTCGGTGATTACGGACGACTCGCCGGACATTCCTGTTACCAATCAGAATTCGACACAGAGCGAGAACTCAGTGTTTGTCAACCCACTTGACCCTACCAATGT
>JACFNF010000007.1:0-136250 GCA_019454985.1 Bacteroidales bacterium | reverse complement strand
CCAATCAGCACTGCTGTCAATGCCGGAAGCCATAATCAGGGGGTGAACCTGCAAACAGGACCAAACGGAGAGGTGTATGCGGTTTGGTCTATCTACAATAGCTGGCCAGCTGATGAAGGTGCGCTCGGATTTGCCAAATCACTCGATGGAGGCGTAACATGGCAACCCGCAACAAGAATTATTCAGAATATAAAAGGAATACGTAATACCGAAACAAAAAAGAATCACCGCGTAAATTCTTTCCCCAGCATGGCTGTTGATATCTCTAACGGACCCGACAGAGGAAATATCTATGTGGTATGGGCAAATATTGGTCAGCCCGGTGTGAACACCAATGTAGGGATTGATGTTTATATGATCCGCTCAACCGATCAGGGAGCTACCTGGTCGGCGCCTATTCGTGTGAATCAGAATCCCTTTGGGCAAAACAAAGAACATTATTTCCCCTGGCTCACCTGCGATCCGGAAAATGGTATCCTGAGTGCAATTTATTATGGCGACCGCAACGTCACTCAAAGTCAGGTCGAAGTATTTTGTGCCAACAGTTTCGACGGTGGCGAAACCTGGGAAGATTTCAAAGTGTCGGATGTTGCTTTTACACCTGCACCAGTTCCGGGATTAGCCGGTGGTTATATGGGTGACTATCTGGGCATTGCTGCACGTGGTGGCATGGTGTATCCGATCTGGGCCGACAATCGTCTCGGAAAACTGATGTCGTTTTGTTCACCTTACGAAACCAACCCCCTCAACCGCCCCTTCAACGTAACGGCAGACATGGTTTTTGAAACCGGCACCGTTACTTTGAAATGGAACTACAACGAAGCGCCTGATCATACCGGATTTAAAATCTATCGCGACAACGAACCCATTGGCACCAGCGTTGATACTGTATTTGTGGATGTTTTGCCAGCCTATGGTGTTTATACCTATGCTGTGACAGCTCTTTATACCGGAGATGGTGAAAGCAGCGCCAGCCGTGTCAATGTTCAGTGGGGTGATGCTCATATCGCCGTTGCTCCGACGAGCCTTTATCAGGTATTGATGCCCGATTCAATTGCTGAGCAACAAATGGTTGTGACCAATACCGGACAACTCCCAATGACCTATTCCGTCACGTCCGAAATTCTTGATGTAAAACGTGAACCACTTGATTATTGTGCAGCTTCGGGCGGGGGTGATGAATATATCAAGGTTGTGGAGATCGGCTCGATCAACAACACAAGCGGCTCATCGAATTACGGAAACTATACCCATTTAAGTACAGAAATCAAATCGGGCGAGCCTTTATTGCTCAAGGTGACCAATGGCAATGGATACAGTGGCGACCAACTTGGTGTATGGGTTGACTGGGATCAGAACGGCCAGTTTGACGATGCCCCGATTACAGTCACCGGATCGCCCGGAAACGGACCCTATACCGCAATGATAGAACCACCGGTTGGCGCAAAATCAGGCCCCACACGCATGCGTATCCGACTGACCTGGACCGGCTCAGTTTTGCCTTGCGGCACAACCACTTACGGCGAAGTAGAAGATTATACCCTCAATGTTATAAGTTGGTTGAACTATGCTCCCAATTCGGGTACGATTGACCCCGGACAAACTGCAACGATTAACGTCACATTTAAAGCCAACGACCTTGAAGAAGGTGATTATTACGCCAATCTGAAAATTGCCAATAACAGCCCCGACAACAACCTTGTGATTGTCCCCGTTCATCTGAAGGTGGCTGCTTTCGCGATCACCGCCATGGTTGAGCCTTCGGATATCTGTGTTGGCGGATCGGCTCAGTTGAGCTCCACAGTTACCGGAGGAACGGGATCACTTAGTTATTTCTGGAAGGATCACGAGGGTACCATTGTGTCTTATGAACAGAACCCGGTTGTCAGCCCGCTCATTACAACCACCTATACGGCCTATGCAGTTCAGGGTGCGGATACCATCAGCAGTATGCCTGTTACCCTTACGGTTCATGCACTGCCGGAAGTGGCATTGGGCGACGACCTTGCCTTCTGCGGAAATGTGGTGTATGTTCTCGATGCCGGAAATCCGGGCTCAACTTATCTCTGGTCGAATGGCGCTACTACGCAGTCGCTCGAGGTTTCGGCCGATTTGCTTGGCTTTGGCGAGCATCAACTTTGGGTGGAAGTAACGAGCCCTTATGGCTGTTCGGCCACCGATACCATTCAGGTGACCTATCATCAATTGCCTGTTGTTGACCTGGGCGATGATCAGCAGGCGTGTGGTGAATTGCCTATTGTGCTGAATCCGGGCAATAGCGGGGCTTCTTTCCTCTGGTCGAATGGTTACACGGGCGAAGTGCTAAATGCCACCAGCAGCGAATTCGGCTATGGGACCTATCAGATCTGGGTTCAGGTGACCGACCAAAACGGCTGTATAGCCGCCGACACAATAATGGCTACCTTCCTTGAAGCCCCTCCCAAAGTGTCGCTGGGCAATGATACCATTCTTTGCGGCGGCGACTATAAAGAATTGAGAGTGGTCCAGACCGGCTTCAGCATCCTCTGGTCGAATGGAACTACCGAAACCAGCATCGTTGCCGATACACTGGGATTTGGTTATGGCACTCAGACTTTTTATGTGGACCTTACAGCAGAAAACGGTTGTGTGACACGTAGTGATGAAATTATCATCGAATTCAGAGATTGTACGGGTATTGATGAACGCGACGGCGCCTCGATAAGCGTATATCCTAATCCGGGTAATGGTCTTTTCAATATTGCACTGATGAATCATTTCAACGAAAAAGCTTCAATCAAGGTGTTTGATGCAGCCGGAAACTTAGTCTTCCAGCAGAAAGACATCCGATTTAGCAACGGTAATAGCTATCAGATCAACCTTAGCGGACAGTCTTCTGGAGTTTATACTTTGCTGATTGAAGGCAAAAAGATTTATTCGAAACGATTGGTAATCCGATAAATATGTGATTATTCAAATAAAAAGGCGGGTTTTTTACCCGCCTTTTTTGTGAAAGGTTGAGTTTACAAGGGGCTATGTGATCTGTGCGTAAATGAAGCGCAAACAGCCCCTTTTTGTATATTTGCAAAAAATTTGATTATGAGCTTGATTTTGAGCGAGCAGGAACTTGTTCGCCGCAATTCGTTAACAGAACTTATTCAGTTAGGAATCAACCCTTATCCTCAGGCTGCTTTTGAGGTAAACGTTACAGCCACCGAAATTCATCGTGAATTTCCGAAGGACAATCGTCTTTTTCAATCGGTTAGCTTTGCCGGCCGCATCATGAGTCGCCGCATCATGGGAGCCGCCTCTTTTATGGAGCTTCAAGATGCCGGAGGCCGCATTCAGGTGTATTTTAAACGCGACGACATTTGTCCGGGTGAAGATAAAACCCTCTATAATACGGTGTTGAAACGTTTGTTGGATATTGGCGACATCATCGGGATTACAGGTTTCGTGTTTACGACACAGATGGGTGAAATTACCATCCATGCCCGCTCGCTCACCGTGCTCAGCAAATCGCTGCGCCCTTTGCCCATTGTCAAAGAAAAAGACGGGGTGATTTACGATGCTTTTACCGATCCCGAACAGCGTTACCGTATGCGTTATGTTGACCTGATTGTGAACGAAGGAGTGAAAGAGACATTCATTCGACGCACAAAGGTCATCAACACCATGCGCGACTTTTTTAATGCAAGGGGCTATCTCGAGGTGGAAACTCCCATTTTGCAACCTATTCCGGGAGGAGCCGCAGCACGACCTTTCATTACCCATCACAATGCACTCGATATACCGCTTTATTTGCGGATTGCCAACGAACTGTACCTGAAACGCCTGATTGTGGGCGGTTTCGATGGCGTGTATGAGTTTGCAAAAGACTTCCGTAACGAAGGCATGGACCGCACTCACAATCCGGAATTTACCGTCATGGAGATTTATGTGGCCTACAAAGACTATCTGTGGATGATGGATTTTGCCGAAGAACTGATTGAAAAAGTGGCCATCAACGTAACCGGAAATACCGAAGTGAAGGTGGGTGAAAAAATCATCAATTTCCAACGCCCGTATAAAAGAATTGCTATCCTTGATGCGATCTGCGAGCATACCGGATATGATCTTTCGGGAAAGGAGGAAAGCGAAATCAGGGAAGTTTGCCGCAAGCTGGGTCTGCAAACGGATGAGACAATGGGAAAAGGGAAGCTTATTGACGAAATTTTTGGAACATTCTGCGAACAGCACTATATCCAGCCTACTTTTATCACCGATTATCCGGTGGAAATGTCACCCCTCTGCAAACGTCACCGCACACATCCCGAACTTACCGAACGGTTTGAGCTGATGATCAACGGCAAGGAAATTGCCAATGCCTATACCGAACTCAACGATCCCATTGACCAGCGCCATCGTTTTGAGGAACAGATGAGGCTTTCCGAACGTGGTGATGACGAGGCCATGTTTATTGATCAGGATTTCCTACGTGCCTTAGAGTTTGGTATGCCGCCCACCTCAGGCATGGGAATTGGTATTGACAGGCTGACGATGCTGTTGACCGGCCAGACTTCGATACAGGAAGTGCTTTTCTTCCCGCAGATGCGCCCCGAAAAATTAGTAAAAGCCATCAGCCCTCAGGATTTTATACGAATCGGAGTACCCGAAATTTGGGCTGCCCATTTGATTAAAGCCGGCTTTGCAAGTGTTGAAGCGCTGAAAGATGAAAAACCTTCGGTTATCCAGCAAAAGCTCAATGGCTATCGCAAAAAGAACAAACTTGATATCCCGGCTGTTCAGCTCGATGAAATTGAGGCCTGGGTAGTAGGCAAATAGCACAAAAAACCGGTTGAAGCCGGTTTTTTTGTGCTATTTGGTTTCGTTTCGTAACAATTTCTGAATCAATAAAGTAGTTGAGTAACCTGGCACAAGGTCGAGGGTTTGAACCGTGCCGCCTCTGGCTGTAACAATGTCATAGCCCACCACCTCTTCAGCTTTGTAATCCTTTCCTTTCACCAACACATCGGGTTGCACCAATTGGATAAGATGATATGGCGTGGGTTCATCAAATAAGACTACCGCATCCACAAAACGCAAGGAGGCAATGAGAAAAGCACGGCCATTTTCATCCACAACAGGTCGGTCGGGTCCTTTGAGCCGTCTGACGGAAGCATCGGTGTTTAGACCCACAATCAGAACATCCCCCAGATCGGCGGCTTTCGACAGATAGTCGAGATGGCCGGGATGCACCAGATCGAAACAGCCGTTTGTGAAAACAATCTTTTTCGCTTCGCGGTGCCATTGTTGAACCAGCTTTTCGAGCGAAGAAAGGCTGTGGATATGTTTTTTAACATCGTCAGGATGGCTCATTGCGGGGTGGTTTATGGTCAATGAAAAACAACATCAGATATCCCCAGGCCCCCACAACGACATTCAGCAAGGTTTGCAAAGCATGGGTGATGACGGCAAAGCTGCCGGCTGTATTGGGGCTGATGGTGTAAAGTTCGGTGAGCGTGGCTTTGGCAATAAAATGATAAGCCCCTATCCCGCCTGGCACAGGAGCCACAATACCCAGACTGCCTAAGGCCAGCAGCGTGATGCCGGCAATGAAGTTGAGCCCTGCCGTTTCGGGCAGCATCTTGAATGGGATATAAACCATGAGGGCATAGAAAAGCCAGATCATGAAGGTGTAAAACAAAAACAGCCCTTTCTGTTTCATGCGGTCAATGGTGCGGACGCCCTGACCAAATCCACTCAGGGTTTGACGTAACTTCTGAAAAGCCGGACGTTTTTTTAACTTGTGGCGATGTTTCAGGTAGAGCCAGAAAAAAATAAAAACAGTTGCTCCCAAAATGAAAGAAAACAACAAGAGTAAATATCCATCACCTGAAAGTTTGCTGCTGAGCGGACTCACCATTTGCAGAACGAAACCGCCCAAAAGACTCCATTGGCTGAAAACAGTCGTTGCCAAAAGTAACACAAGGATAACCATATCGAAGATGCGTTCGGAAATCACTGTGCCAAACAAAACGTTGAAAGGGATTTTTTCTTTTCTCGAGAGCACTCCGCAACGCATGAACTCGCCCAGACGTGGAACAGCCGTGTTGGCCATATAACCCACCATCACAGCATAAAAAGTGGTGGAAGTACGGGTTTTGTAGCCGGTGCTGTTAATCAGCAGATTCCAGCGTAATGCCCTGAAAATATGAGAGATAATTGCCAAAACAGCGGCAACGGCAGCCCAATAATAATTGGCTCCAGCTATCTCGTCGAGCATGGCTTTCAATTCGAGTTTGCGCATGCTCAACCAAAAAAGGAAGACCCCAAGCGAAAGGAAAAGAAGATATTTAAAAACGTCAGTGAGGGTCTTCTTCACTTCTATTTACGTATTTTGTTGTCGTCGTCAGGGAAGATGATACTTGGCTTAAATCGTTTGGCTTCTTCAAAATCCATTGAACAATAGGAAACGATAATCACTTTGTCGCCTTGGGCCACTTTGCGTGCTGCAGCGCCATTGAGCGAAATGGTGCCGCTGCCGCGCGGAGCTTTGATGACATAGGTGTCGAAACGCTCGCCATTGTTGATGTTGTAGATGTTCACCCTCTCGTTTTCAATCAGGTTGGTGGCATCCATGAGGTCTTCGTCAATGGCGATACTCCCGATATAAAAGAGATTGGCCTCAGTCACCGTGGCGCCGTGCAATTTTGATTTAAGGAGTTCAATGTTCATGGTTGACAGATGTTTATGTCAAAAATATGAAACTGACGGGTGGCAAAAGTACTAAAAAATCCGTTGATTATCTATCAGGCGAACCTGCCCCAAGAACAATGCCACGAAAATGACAGCGCCACCCACTTCGTTCCAGTGCTTTACGGGTTGCAGCATACGATCATCGGCAACTTCCACATAATCAATGCTAAAAGCTGGTTCTAAACTTAATTTATCCCATACATAGCGCCGCATTTCTTCAGGGCTCAGTACGTTTTTCAATGAAGCGGCTTTTTTCAGGATTTGGTGAATCTTGGGTGCAACAGACCGTTCCTCCTTGGCCAGCCGCATATTGCGCGAACTCATGGCCAAACCGTCGCTCTCGCGCACGATGGGGCAGGGGACAATCTCCACCGAAAGCTGTAACATCTTTACAAGTTGCTGAATAATTGCTAATTGCTGGAAATCCTTTTCGCCAAAATAGGCGCGGTTGGGTTCAGTAATTTCAAAAAGTTTGCGTACAACAATGGCGACGCCGTTAAAATGCCCCGGTCTGAAAGCACCTTCCATCACCTGGCCTAAAACACCAAAATCATAATTTGAATGATCGGGTTCGGGATACATCTCTTCTACAGTCGGCGCAAAAAGAAAGTCGCAATCAACTGTTTCCAAAAGGTGTGCATCGAGTTCGGGAAGGCGTGGATATTTTTCTAGATCTTCTGGATTGTTAAACTGGATTGGGTTGACAAAAATGCTGACAACCAAAATGTCGTTCTCACTTTTAGCCCTGCGCATCAATTCGAGATGGCCCTGATGCAGAGCTCCCATCGTGGGGACAAAACCTATACTGAGTTCTTCATTGCGCAAAGGTTGAAGCGCTGAACGCAGTCCCGAGATGGTTTGAAATGTCTTCATGATGCGAAAAAAATGATTCCGACTTTTGTAAATGTTGAAAGATTCAATGGGGCATCAAGGGTTTTGCAATATTCCGAGCAGATCTTTCTCAAGACTTTCATCGGGTGTTTCCACAATACGGCCAATTTCGTTATGGTTACGATAAATAATAAAGGTTGGAACCCTTTCAATGTTGAGGTTGCTCACATCCACCCGACGACCTTTTTTTTCTGAATCAACTGCGGTAAAATAGATTTCCGGAACAGTTTTCAATTGATCAATCAATTTTAAAAAGTGTGGAACCTGCTCTTTACTGTCGCCACACCAGCTTCCAAAAACAACATGGATCACTATGCCCGAAATTCGTGCTTCAATCTCATCAACGATGGATGAATCGGGGGTGTAGTTGTGATAATCTTCCTGAAAAAACTCGCCCATCTCACCGGTCAGAAGGCCGTTGCGGTCCACCGAATCAATCAGCACCGGTCGTTGTTTCACCGGATCCATCAGGCTTTGGTTCATGTTCTGACTTTTTGAGCTGAATGGGAAAATCAACAGCAAGGAAACAAAAAACAGCAATGAATGTTTCATGCAAGGTTTAGATTGTTGTAAATCCGTTTCAGAAAAACACTGCAAAATTAACACAATCAAAACGATGAGCAATTTTAAAGGCAAGAAAGTGCTGATTACGGGTGGAGCTTCCGGAATCGGGCTGTTGATGGGACGCATGGCTTTAGGAAAAGTTGCTGAGGCTCTGCGTATTTAGGATATGAACCGTTTGGCAATGAGAGAAGTTGCGGATAATTTTGATAAAGAGGGGTACAAAGCAGATTATCAGTTTGTTGATGTCTCCGACAAGGTGTCGGTGGCCGAAGCTGTTGCCCTTTGCCGCGCAAAAAGTTTTGTGCCGGATATTCTTATTTTGAATGCAGGTGTGGTTTTTGGAGGCTACTTTCACGAAAACTCGTTTTTCGAAATTGAAAAACACTGGGAGTGAATGTGTTTGGTTTTTTATACGAATGCCGTCTTTGGTGTATGCGCCGCCTTTTGTTAAAGGTGTTTTGACTGCCAGTTGGTTCGATGTCTTTGCAGGAAACTGCTTGGGTGCTTACCAATCAATGGATCATTTTACCTGAAGAAGAAGCGGTTGATTTCTTTGTTATCACGAACCCTTCCCAATGCCTTTTAACAGAGGCATAATCTGATTATTTTTGCAAAAAAAAAGGTTTTATGGATAAGTCTTTGCAGCCGTTAGAACCCGAAGATATTTCGCTTCATCAGCATCTCGACCGCGAAACCCTTGTCGAACGACTGAAGATTTTCATTGCCGACTTGCTGCAGCACGACTTTGGTAAGCTTTGCAACCTGATGTACAGGCACGATGTAAACGAGCGGCGATTCAATGAGGCTTTGAGCCTGCCGGACGATGAAAGTCGCTCCGAGGCTATTGCTAACTTAGTGATTGATCGCGAGATGCAAAAAATTAAAACCCGGGAAATGTATGCCCGATTTAAAAATAAAAATTTGATAGACGAATGAATATTCCTTTGGATTTTGGCTGGGATGCCATTCTTGTTGCTTTTGGGCTTACCTTGTTTGCCGGACTTTCAACCGGTATTGGCAGCGCTATTGCGTTGCTTGCCAAGCGAACAAATACCCGTTTTCTGACCTTGTCTTTGGGTTTTTCTGCCGGGGTGATGATTTATGTGTCTTTTGTCGAGATTTTTCAAAATGGTCGGGATATATTGGTCCAGAGCCAGGGCGAGGTGGCCGGGAACTGGCTTTCGGTGGCTGCTTTTTTTGGAGGGATCTTGTTTATTGCCTTGATTGATAAACTTATTCCGAGTATCGAAAACCCACACGAAGCCAGGCGAATCGAAGAAATGGAAGAGGAAGAGCTGAAAAAACACCGGCTCAAACGGATTGGTATTTTCACGGCAATTGCCATCGGGATTCACAACTTCCCGGAAGGTTTAGCCACTTTTACAGCTGCACTGAATGATCCAGCAGTGGGTGTTGCCATTGCTTTTGCCATTGCCATCCATAATATTCCGGAAGGAATTGCCGTTTCGGTACCGGTTTATTACGCCACGGGAAGCCGGAAAAAGGCTTTCTGGCTGTCGTTTTCAAGTGGATTGGCTGAGCCGGTGGGCGCTTTGGTAGGCTTTTTACTTCTCATGCCGTTTCTCAGCCCGTTGGTTTTCGGCATGTTGTTTGGCATCGTAGCAGGAATTATGGTTTTTATCTCGCTTGATGAATTGTTGCCTACCGCTGAAGCCTATGGCGAACATCATCTGGCCGTGTATGGTTTGGTGGCCGGAATGGCGCTGATGGCCGTGAGCCTGCTTCTTTTTTTGTGATTCCCCAAAAAAAAGCTTACGAATACGAAAACTTTGCGGCCGAAGCCGAGCAAGATGGTAAATACTTTTTTTTAAGCTAAAAAATCAGCCCGCACCGATATACCGGCACGGGCATACTTTCAACCAAAAACCTTATTATGAAATAGCAATCTGTCGGTTGACAGCCACTTTGGCTTCTTCGCGTTTTGGAATGTTCACTTTCAGAATACCATCTTTATAGTCGGCTTTGATCTTGTCGAGATCGGTGCTTTTGGGCAAACTGAACGAACGACTGAACGAGTTATAGCTGAATTCGCAACGGATAAGTTTTTCGTTTTTTTCTTCGTTTTCGCTTTTCAGCTCGGCCGAAATGGTAAGCACATTGCTGTCGAGGTTTACCTTGAAGTCTTCTTTCTGCATGCCGGGAGCTGCCAGCTCAAGAAGGAAACCTTCGTCGGTTTCATGAATATTAACCGAAGGGGTAAAGGTACGGTTCACCTGCGGACGAAAGAAAAAGTTTCTGTCAAAATCGTCCATCATTTCTGAAAGCATGTTCACTGGATGCTGATTAAATCTGATTAAGTTCATTTTTTGTTCCTCCTATAATTTTGTTTGACTGAATATTTTTTTGAACGTTTTCATCTTTATCCGGTCAAATCCTGTTCCAAGTCTGTTTTTTTCGGTTTTTATCTCATTATACTGTCAATATGACGTTTGATTAAATCATCAAGCTGACAATTTGGCTTAGAAAATGGTTTTTATCACATTCAGCTTACTCAATGGTTTGAGGGTTGAAAAAACAGCGAGATTTCGGAATTGGCTTATGACTTCTGTATCTTTGCCAAAAAAGCCATGAGCCGACTTCCGGGATATCTTCGATCAAGCCGTGTGGTTTATCCCATCTTTATTGGGTTAATGGTTGCGGCTTGGCTGCTTTTGCGCAATTTTGATAAAGATGCTTTTGGTTTTTTCATCTGGAGCTGGACAGCAGTGGCCGGATTAGTGGCGGCATTTTCCATGATGGGGGTACGCGACCTAGCTTATATGTATCGCATTAAGGTACTTACTGACAATCATTTAAATTGGAAACAGGCTTTTGAGGTCATCATGCTGTGGGAGTTTAGTTCGGCAGTGTCGCCTTCGGTGGTGGGCGGTACCGGTCCGGCTGTGTTTTTTCTCTATAAGGAAGGCGTGAACATTGGGAAAAGTACTGCTGTCATTTTGATGGCTATTTTTCTCGACGAGGTGTTTTTTGTGGTGATGGTTCCGCTGCTGTATGTTTTCTTCGGCAGTCAGGTTTTTCCACCCGACAGCGGATTGATCACCGGGAGCGTGAAAGCAGCTTTGGTTTTAGGTTACCTTGGCATTTTGATTTATACCCTTTTGTTGGCTTATACCTTATTTTTCAATCCTTACTTTTTTAAGTGGCTGTTTTCCAACTTATTTCTTCTCCCGTTTTTAAAACCCTGGCGCGGAAAGATGCGCAAATTAGCCAATCAGCTCATCATCACTTCCAACATGATGAAGGGTAAACCGGCAAAATTCTGGTTCAAAGCTTCTGTTTCAACTTTTATTTCGTGGACGGCGCGCTACTGGGTGGTCAACTTCATGTTTATGGCCTGGTTTTTCAATCATCTTGGTCTGACAGAGCATTTTCTTATCTATGCCAGACAACTCACCATGTGGATTATTTTGCTCATCAGTCCGACCCCGGGTGGAAGCGGCATTGCCGAAATTATTTTCAGTGATTTTCTGGGCGATATCCTGCCCAATCTTTCATGGGCCATCCCAATGGCTTTGTTGTGGCGGCTTGTCACCTATTATCCTTATCTTTTCATCGGAGCCATTGTACTCCCACGTTGGGTGAAACGTGTTTTCCAAAAAAAATATACTTACGAAGTGGTGGATTGACCCTATATTCCGCTCTAGATAAATATGTGAAAGTCGTTTTTCGTCGGCTGAATGACTAATCCGGCTTATTTTGTTGGCCGGAAGTAAATGTCGAGCAGTTGTGATGCCGCAATATAAGGACTTAACGACTGGTTGCGGATTGCATTTTCGAGTTTTGGGATTAACGATTGAATATCGCCATTTTGATAAAAACTTTCAAAAAGCCGTTGCCTGATGCTGTCGTGCATCATTTCGACGGCCTGCATCAGTCGTTTTTGCTCCAGAAAACCATTTTGGCGGGTTGTGGTCATGTATTCGCTAATCATTCCCCATACTTCGGCAATGCCGGTTCCTTCGAGTGCAGAGCAGGTGAGCACTTTGGGCTCAACTCCGGAAGCGGCTGCCGGAAACAGATGTAAAGCATTGATACACTCAGCTTTGGCACGATTGGCCTTAGTAATATTATCACCATCGGCTTTGTTTACCACAAAACCATCTGCCATTTCCATGATACCTCTTTTGATGCCTTGCAGTTCGTCGCCTGCCCCACTGATGAGTACTAACAGGAAAAAGTCAACCATAGAATGGACGGCGATCTCAGATTGGCCTACGCCAACGGTTTCCACAATGATGGTATCGAATCCGGCTGCTTCGCACAGGATGATGCTTTCACGCGTTTTTCGGGCTACACCGCCCAGAGTTCCGGCCGATGCCGAGGGGCGGATATAAGCCGAAGGATGAATGGCTAAGCGCTCCATACGGGTTTTGTCGCCCAAGATGCTGCCACCCGAACGTTGACTGCTGGGATCAATGGCCAACACAGCCACTTTGTGACCCTTTCCGGTCAGATGCATGCCAATGGCCTCGATAAACGTACTTTTGCCGGCTCCCGGAACGCCGGTAATCCCCAAACGAACGGCTTTGCCCGAATGTGGAAGACAAGCAGCAATCACCTGTTGGGCCACCTGTTGGTGTGCGGGTAACGCACTTTCAATCAGTGTGATGGCCTTGCTAAGCAGCATGATATCGCCCTCAAGAATACCCTTGATGTATTCGGAGGCGGGTAAAATACCACTGCGTTTTGATTTCAACCGCTCAATCGCCTGAGGGTTTAAAGAATCGGGCTGAGGAATGCCTTCGTTGACTTTTAATGCCGTTTCGGCGTTTTTGCTTTGTTTCATAGCTGTTGAGCTTATTGCAAAAATACAAAAAATGACCTTAGCTGTGTTTCTTCAACAATAAGCATCTTTCGTCTCTAAAGCGAACGGGTACTCTAAAAGAGGGCGTTTTTCTCGAACCTCTATTTTTGTTTGGGTTTTTGTAACTTTGAGCCAGTTTTAGAATCAGCCAATGGAAAAAATTAAGGGGATAGTTTTAAAAATCGGATGCCTGTTGCTGTTGTCTTTTTATCAGTACGGCAATCCGGTAAAAGCTATTTCCGCTTCGCAAAAGCAGGCCTCTGACACTTTGGTGATTCGTCATTCGCTGGAAATTTTTGATAGCCTTTTGGCTTCCTCGAAGGATGAAGATGATGTGGCCGATAAGCTCGAAAAACTCTATGAAAGTCTTTCGGATTCAACCGGACAATTTTTTTTCATCGAACGTTTAGGCGAAAAGGGAATCAAAAGACGTAAAGAATATCATTTTGATCATGCTTTTTTCTGGCATCATCAGCAAAAAAAGTTTGCCGATTTGGCCCATTACCCTGTTGGCGCTGTTGTTGCGCTTAACAATATCGGGTTACTCAATCGCCGCATGGATCGGTATGCCAAATCTATTGAAGCTTATCAACTTGCTTTACGTATTTCCGACTCGCTTGGATATGTCAAAGGAATGACACACGCAACCAATGGACTGGGTAACATCTACCTTCTGCTGGGCAACAGTGACGAAGCTTTGCGCAATTTCAGAGAATGTCTGCGTCTTGAGCAGAGCTTGAATAATCTGACAGGGATAGCGCTCAACCTGAATAATATAGGACATGTTTATTTGCAACAGAATAACCCTCAGGAAGCCCTTGAATATTTTATGCTGTCACTCGAGGTAAACCGCGAACTGAACAATAAACGGGGTATTGCAATATGTTACAACGATATCGGCGAGATCTACCAACGACAGGGTGACAATGAAAAAGCAATGCATTATTTCATGATGAGCCATCAAATTAATACTGATATTAATGATTTGTATTATCTCTCGTGGAATAAACTGAAAATTGCTGAAATAATACTGCTGTCGAAAAATGACCTTGAAGCTTTGCCTTACGTTACCCAGTCGCAAGAGCTGGCAGAAAAAACCAACAACCGTTCTGTTCTCAAAGATGCCTATACCTATTTGTATCAGATCAACAAGGCATTGGGTCGAACACAACAAGCCCTTGATTTTCTTGAGAAGGCCACTGTGCTGAATGATAGTATTTTGAATGAAAATACTCAGAAAATAGTGTATCGGATGCAGGCTACGTTCAACCGTGAACAGGCTGACCATAAAATTGCCCTGCTCGAAAACGAAAAACAGTTGGCCGACCTCAAAATGAAGCGTCAGAAGATGCTTACCATGTTCATTTTGGGAGTCATGTTTGCGATTGTACTGGGAATGATAGCTGTGCTTCTCTTTTTGTATTATCTGCGGAAAAAAAACAACGAACTGAAAACAAGTTATTTAGAGATTGAAACGGCTCGTAACCAGCTTCGTGAATATGCCGATCAGTTATTAGTGGCCAAGCAGGAAGCCGAAAAAGGAAACCTTTTAAAAAGCCAGTTTTTGGCAAATATGAGTCACGAAATCCGTACCCCGATGAACTCGGTTATTGGATTTGCCGACATCCTTTCGAAAATGATTGACAATCCGGAGCAACTCAACTATCTGGCTTCCATTCGGGTGAGCGGACATAGCTTACTGGCCCTCATCAACGATATCCTCGATCTGTCCAAAATTGAGGCCGGAAAAGCAAACATTGTGCAAGCGCCGATGGATTATTTTGCTTTACTCGAAGATGTTCGCAAAGTGTTTGATCTACAATGTATTCAGCAGAAAAACGAACTCATTATCGAAACCGGCGCCTCGGTACCGCGTTTTTTTCAGTTTGGCGAGAGTGCACTCCGGCAGGTGCTTTTTAATTTGGTGGGCAATGCCATGAAATTTACCAACTCAGGCAAAATCACCCTCTCAACCTCTATTTCGGATGTGTTTGAAAATACGGCTACCCTTCTTATTCAGGTTGCCGATACAGGCTCAGGTATTTCCGAACAAGACTTAGAGTTTATTTTCGAGGCTTTTTATCAAACCCATTCCGGTCAAACAGAAAACCGTGGAACCGGCCTGGGACTAACGATTACCAAGCGTTTGGTTGAAGCTTTGGGCGGGAGTATCAGTGTTCAAAGCAAAGCCGGACAGGGAACTACTTTTTACCTTTCGTTCCCTCGTGTGGCTTTAATTCCGGGACTGCATCGGCTGAAACTCATTTCGCATGATACCGAGTTTTTTCATCATGCGGAAGTCTGCTTGCTTAGTAATCAAAACCTGATTAAAGCTTTTGTGGATAAAGCGCTCGAGAACACACACTGTGAATGCGACGTCTATCCCGATTTCCAATTGATTCGGGAAAACGATTCGCAAAATTTTTATCGGCTCTTTTTGCTGGATTTGGATTTGGCAGCCATGCCGGAAAAATCCGGAGGAATGAATGATGAAATAATTCTATGGCTCACCTCGCGCAATGCGCCGGTGGCAACCCTCGGAACAACTGATGATCAGCGCTTTGTTCACGAAGTGTGGCCTCATTTTATTTTGCCGGATCAAATAGATCAACTCTCGACACACATCCGATTTTCGGCTGAATATCTGCCGAATAGAGACGTGGATAATAAAGTGCCTCAATTTGTCTTTCCACACGACATGGCAGCCAGTGGTTTGATTCGTACGTTTTTACAGGCCGAACGAAGCCATTTCTTCGATGATATTACCGAATTTGCGAATCAGCTTGGACAATATGCAAAAGCAGCGTCAAAACCTCAACTTGACGAGTTTGATTCGATCATTCGCCGGGCTGTGGACGCTTTTGATATCGAAGGAATTGAACAGTGCTTCCGAAAATTCAGACAACAGACCAATGTTGATGAATTTCAAATTGATGAATAATTGAATGCTTGAAAATGAATATCTTAGTTGTTGACGACAATCCGCGAAATATACAAATCGTCGGTAACCTGCTCAAAGAGCAAAACCTGAAGATTGCCTTTGCAACGGATGGTTCTAAAGCCCTTGAACTGACGCGTGAACACGAGTTTGATCTTATCCTTCTTGATGTGATGATGCCCGGGATGGACGGCTTTGAGGTATGTCGTAAACTCAGGACGGATAACCGAAGCAAAAATATCCCGATTATTTTTCTAACCGCCAAGACCGATTCGGCCAGTGTTGTAAAAGGCTTTGAAATTGGCGCCAACGACTATGTAACCAAGCCTTTTAATAGCCATGAGCTGCTGGCTCGTGTAAAGACCCAGCTCGAACTCAGCTCAAAACGGAAGCAGCTCGATCAGCTAAACAGGAACTTAGAGAAAAAAGTGGCCGAACGTACCATTGAATTAGCCAATGCCAACCGAAGGCTGTTGCGACTCGAAAAGTCAAAAAGTGATTTTCTTTCTGTCATTAGCCACGAATTGCGGACTCCGCTCAATACCCTGACCGGAATTACTCATTTGTTGCAAAACACCCCGCTCACCGATGAGCAGCAGGATTATCTCCAGGCCATTGAACTGGCTTCGGCCCGACTCGCCCGGTTTTCGGAAATGGCTCTTCTTATCACTTCTCTGCAAACCGGAGGTCAGCTCCCCGAAATGTTCGATCTGAAAGTGAATTTGCTTTTCGAGATTGCTGTTTTTGAGCTTCGCCAAGCCATTGAAGAGAAGAAAATCCATACCAAAATCACTTTGCCACTTGAGGAAATCATGCTTTTTGGCGATGCCGAACTCATTCGTAAGTGCCTGATTATCCTCATCGAAAACGCAATCAAACAATTACCCGAAGGCGGTACGGTCATGCTCGAAGCAGCCATTTTGCCCGATAACAGAATCAATCTTCATGTGAGCGATAATGGTCCCGGATTTCCTGCCGATATTCTTGAAGTATTCGGCGAAACAGTTCCCTCACGCGACAACCTGGTGCGCAACATGGGCGCATTATCGCTTACAGCGGTCAAACTGATCATGGATGTTCATGGCGGCAGTATGAAAATTGAAAACAATCCAAATGGCGGAGCAAAAGTGAACCTGCTTTTTGCAGGTAAAGAATAACCACCGCATCGCTCACGAGTAGCCGGCTGATATTTTTGACTGCTTTTGTGATGGCAGTTGGGGATAAGCTATTATTTTTGCAAGGATGAAAACCAAATTGAAAATTTTTGTACTCTTATCCCGAATTCCCTGGCCGCTTGAAAAAGGCGATAAGCTGAGGGCATTTCACCAGATTAAGAGCCTGTCTGTTTCGTCAGAAATTATCCTCTGCGCTCTTAATAGCGATTCAAAAGCCGATAAACAATCGGCATTCAGAGCGCTTCAGCCGTATTGTAAATCGGTGACTTTCATTGATCTGCCACGCCACGCTTTGTTTTTTAACTTGCTTCGGGCTTTTTTAAACGGTAAACCGTTACAGACCGGCTATTTTTTCAATGCCAAAGCTTTCCGACAAGTGAACAGCTTGATTCTGAAGCATAAACCCGACCTTATCTATGCCCAGCTTTTGCGTGTAGCAGAATACGTTCGATCCTATCCATTGCCAAAAACCCTTGATTATCAGGATGTGTTTTCAATGGGGATGAAACGCCGGATGGAGCTGGCTTCATGGCCGTTCAACCTCTTTTACCGATTTGAATACAAACGACTTCTACGTTATGAAGCAGAAGTTTTTGATGACTTCAACCTGAAAACCATCATCAGCTATCCCGACCGTGATCTGATTCCGCATCCCGACCGCGACCAGATAATGGTGGTGCCCAATGGTGTGGATCATCAATTTTTCCGACCTATAGATGCTGAAAAGAAATACGACCTTGTGTTTACCGGAAATATGGCATATCCGCCCAATGTGAATGCGGCGCTGTTTCTTTGCCGCGAGGTGATGCCGCTCGTTTGGAAAATTTACCCTGAAACCAAGGTTTTGCTTGCAGGCGCTACACCCGACCGTCAATTGCTCAGGCTGCAGGATAAACGGATCACCGTCAGTGGATGGATGGACGATATCAGGGACGCTTATGCCAGCGCCAGAATCTTTATTGCACCCATGAAAATTGGAACCGGGCTGCAGAACAAGCTACTGGAAGCCATGTCAATGAAGCTCCCGTGTATCACAACACCGCTGGCTTTCGAACCCCTTAAAGCACAAAAAGATGTTGATGTTTTAGTTGGTGAGACAGCTTCAGAATTAGCCGAGCTGATTCAGCATCTGCTAAGGTCAAATGCTTTTGCCACTCAAGTGGCCAATCATGGTTATGATTTTGTCATTCAGAACTATAACTGGGATGCCTCTACAGGAAAACTGTTGTCAGCCATGGAAAAATTGCCTCGTGAGAAACACGGGACAACGAATGATCAACCTTTGGGCTGAACCTTAGCATGATGACGATTCATTACACCTTAACAACAATGCATAGTTTTAATTCCGATAACGATTAATACCTCAATCACTGTGTCAGACGATAAAAAAATTATTTTTTCAATGGTGGGGGTGAGCAAGATTGTTCCTCCTAACCGACAGATCATCAAGGATATCTACCTTTCTTTCTTTTACGGTGCCAAGATTGGTATCATTGGTTTGAATGGTTCGGGAAAATCCACCCTCCTACGTATTATTGCCGGAAAAGAAAAATCGTTTCAGGGCGAGGTAGTGTTTTCGCCGGGCTATAGTGTGGGGATGTTGGATCAGGAGCCTGAACTTGATCCGACGAAAACAGTGAAAGAGATTGTGGAAGAAGGCGTTCAGGACGTGGTGAATCTGCTCAAAGCCTATGAAGAGGTCAACAACCGTTTCATGGAGCCAATGAGCGACGACGAGATGGCTAAACTCATCGAAGAACAAGGGAGGCTGACCGACCTCATTGAACAGAAAGATGCCTGGGAGCTCGACAGCAAGCTCGAGCGTGCGATGGATGCCCTTCGCTGCCCCGAAGGCGACACGCCGGTATCGGTGCTTTCGGGAGGCGAGCGGCGGCGGGTGGCATTGTGTCGCCTGCTGTTGAGCGAACCCGATATATTATTGCTTGATGAGCCTACCAACCATCTTGATGCCGAATCAGTAGAATGGCTCGAGATGCACTTACAGCAATATAAAGGCACGGTGATTGCCGTAACCCACGACCGTTATTTCCTTGACCATGTGGCCGGATGGATTCTTGAACTCGATCGCGGCGAAGGCATTCCTTATAAAGGAAACTACACCTCCTGGCTCGAACAGAAATCACGACGGCTCGAGATGGAAGAAAAAACCGAAAGCCGACGACGCAAAACCCTCGAACGCGAACTTGAATGGGTGCGTATGGCTCCAAAGGCACGCCATGCCAAATCCAAAGCCCGACTGAACTCCTATGAAAAGCTGCTCAACGAAGATACCAAACAAAAAGAAGAACGATTAGAACTCTTTATTCCCGATGGCCCACGCCTTGGTAATAAGGTGATCGAAGTCAACAATGTTACCAAAGCTTTTGGCGATAAGCTGCTTTTCGAGAACCTCAGTTTCAGCCTGCCACCGGCCGGAATCGTTGGGGTTATCGGACCAAATGGTGCCGGAAAAACTACCCTCTTCCGAATGATTATGGGGCTCGAAAAGCCTGATTCAGGTAGTTTCGAGGTAGGTGAGACCGTCAAGATCGGCTATGTTGACCAGGCTCACGAAGAAATTGATCCTGAAAAAACAGTGTTCGAAATCATCTCTGGCGGCCACGACGACATCCGCCTTGGGAATCGTACCATTAACGCTCGGGCTTATGTAGCCCGATTCAATTTTCAGGGTAACGATCAGGGAAAAAAAGCCGGGGTGTTGTCGGGCGGCGAACGAAATCGTATGCATTTGGCCATGACGCTCAAACAGGAGGCCAATGTGTTGCTGCTCGACGAGCCTAGCAACGATATTGATGTGAACACCCTCCGTGCACTCGAAGAAGGAATCGAAAATTTTGCCGGCTGTGCTGTCATCATCTCCCACGACCGCTGGTTTCTCGATCGTGTTGCCACACACATTCTGGCTTTTGAAGGTAACTCCCAGGTGTATTTCTTCGAGGGAAGCTATACGGAGTATGAGGAAAACAAACGAAAACGATTAGGAAATGCAGGGCCAACACGCATCCGGTATAAAAAATTGATGTAGCTCCAATCTCAGCCCAATCAGCAGATGATTAAAATTGACGAGGCTTTTATCGAGAAGGTATCACAACAGGCCAAAGCCACGGCCCGACGGCGGATGAATTATAATTTTCACCATCACGACAGCGATACTTTGCAGCGGATGCTTAATGCCATGGAACCCGACACTTATATCAGACCTCATAAACACGAACTGCCCGATAAGTCTGAAGCTTTCTTTTGCCTCAGAGGACGTATTTTGGTGGTAGAATTTGATGATAAAGGCAATATCAGCGATTATATCGTGCTCGATGCTGCTCAGGGTAATTTTGGCTGCGAAATTGAGCCACGAAGCTGGCACAGCATCATCAGTTTGGAAAGTGGCTCGGTGGCTTATGAAGTAAAGGATGGTCCTTACGATCCTGCTGTTGATAAACATTTTGCAACCTGGGCGCCTCCTGAAGGGCATCCTAACGCTTTGGAATTCAATAAGGAGATCCTCAGAAAACTCCAAATCAAATAAAAAAGGGGCGCCCTGTACAGGGCGCCCCTTTTTTATTTAGGCCTGGCTTCCTACAGGAAAAGTAATTGGGCAAGAATATAAACAGGCAGAAGGATAATCAGCGAAAAACGAACAATATAACCAAAGAAACTCGGCATTTTGATGTCGTTTTCTTCGGCTATGGCTTTCACCATAAAGTTGGGTCCGTTACCGATATAAGTCATGGCTCCAAAGAAAACAGCCCCCAAGGAAATGGCTGCAAGGATATCGGCCGAAATACCGGCGACCAAATCAGTGGCACCTTCGGGAACCATCCCCAGTGCTAGATTGTGGAAAGCTAAGGCTGTAGGTGCATTGTCGAGAAACGAGCTAAGTGCTCCCGTTGAATAATAAAACTTAGCTAACGAATTGACACCCAGCGTGGCAGCATTATCATGCAACCATAAAAGCGCCGGAACCATTGTGATGAAAATTCCCAAAAACAAGAATGCTACTTCAATAATCGGAGTCCAGGTAAATTTATTTTCCGTCCGAAGCAGTTTGGGAGTGAAATAGAGCGACATGCCTGCAAACGACAGCATCGCGGCTTCGCGGATGAAACCATAGTAGGCGTTATCGTTGATAAAAGGAAGGTAGTGACTATTCAGAAATGCCACCGACATCACAATGCCAATCAGAAATAGAAAATTGTATATTCCTGACAAACTGAGTTTTTCAACCTGTACGCGGTCTTTGATGATGTTTTTAACTGGTTCTTTTTTGTAATAATAGCTATCGAAAATAAAATAAATTACCAACAAAATTCCGTTCACAAAAGCCCATTCTTTAGTCAGATGGAAAAACCATTCAAATGGTGCGCCACGCAGATAAAGCAGGAACAATGGCGGGTCGCCGAGCGGTGTGAGCAATCCGCCAGCATTGGCTACGGTTGCAATAAAAAACAGAATGGTATGAACCTTGAATTGGCGTTGTGAGTTGGTTTTGATCACCGGACGAATCAACAGCATGGCAGCGCCGGTGGTTCCCATGAATGAGGCCAGAACGGCACCAATACCAAGAAAGATGGTGTTGATAAGCGGCTTGGCTTCAATATCACCTTTGAGCTGAATCCCACCGGTGATGATAAAAAGTGAACCTAACAACACAATAAAGGGAATATAGTCGAACACCATTTGATGAAGAAGCTTGTGCGAAAGCCCCCAGCTAATCAGCAAAATGGCTGTCGGTATCCCTAAAACAAGGCTGACAATCAGCTTATTCTTATTTTCTTCCCACCAATGACTGAAAAACAAAGGCCCCAAAGCAATGCTTAAAAGCATAGCAACAAAAGGCAACGATGCCCAAAGCGGAATAACTGCATGTGAATGTTCCATAAAACCTGATGTTTAAATAACGCCCGCAAAGGTAGTGCCCTTTTTCTATTATCAAGCTATTTGATAAACGAATTTGCCCAATCCTGAACCCCTCTTTTTATGATGTGGCATTGAAAGAAGGCAAAGGCGCCAAACATTTGACTATTTTTGCAGACCGAACGTTTGATGAACGATTTAAAAATGGCTCAAAAACCCTCAATTCCTAAAGGTACACGCGATTTCGGACCACAAGTAATGGTACGTCGCGATTATATTTTCGACAACATTCGCCGCGTATTTCGCTTGTATGGCTATCAGCCGCTCGAAACCCCCGCCATGGAACAGTTGAGCACCCTTCTGGGAAAATATGGTGAAGAAGGAGATAAACTTCTTTTTCGCGTTTTAAACTCCGGAGATTTTATTGCCGGATATCAAGGTGCAAATAATGAGCAGATTACATCGGCAGATTTGGTGTCGTACATCAGCGAAAAAGGCCTTCGGTACGATCTCACCGTACCTTTTGCGCGCTTTGTGGTGCAATACCGCAACGACATCACTTTCCCTTTCAAACGTTATCAGATACAGCCGGTATGGCGGGCCGACCGGCCACAAAAAGGGCGCTACCGCGAGTTTTACCAGTGCGATGTGGACGTGATAGGAAGCGATTCGATGCTCAACGAAGCAGAATTGGTTCAGATTGTGAATGATGTGTTTGAGAGGCTTAAAATCAGAGCCGTAATCAAAATCAACAACCGCAAAATTTTGGCAGGAATTGCAAAATATATAGGCTATGAAGGCAGCCTGACCGATATTACCATTGCCATTGACAAACTCGACAAAATTGGCATTAACAATGTGAACAAAGAATTGGCCGAACGCGGACTGCCAGCTGAGGCCATCCAAAAGCTCCAGCCTGTGCTGTTCATGGATGGCGATAGTCGTGCCAAAGTGAGCAAACTCGAAGCCTTCATAGGCACTGACGAAACAGGAAAAAAAGGAATTGATGAAGTGAAAACCCTTTTTTCCTATCTTGAACAGTTGTTGCTCCAAATGCCTTACGAACTTGATCTGACACTTGCCCGTGGTTTGAACTACTATACCGGAGCAATTTTCGAAGTGAAAGCGCTTGATGCTCAAATTGGAAGTATCTGTGGCGGCGGTCGTTACGATGACTTAACAGGTATTTTCGGGCTGCCTGGTGTCTCGGGCGTGGGGATCAGCTTTGGTGCCGACCGCATCTACGATGTGATGACAGAGCTTGCGCTTTTCCCTGATCAAGCTGCCGAAACAACACAGGTTCTCTTTGTTAATTTCGGGTCTGAAGAAGAAAAATATTGTCTTCCTTTAGCTGACAGATTACGCCAAAATGAGATTAGCACCGAGATTTACCCCGAATCGGATAAGCTGAAAAAACAATTGAAATATGCCGACCAGAAAGGTATCCCCTTTGTAGTGATTGCTGGTGAAAGCGAAATGCAAAATCGAAAAGTCACTTTGAAAAACATGCGCACCGGCGAACAATTCGTCTTGGATATCGAAAATCTGGTTCCCCAACTTCAGCAACTTTTTTAAAAATTTCGTCTATGCAATGGATGATTTGTTTCCTGATTAAAGTCAACCGGAAAGCCTTGTTTAGTTGAGCTCCCACTTCCCCAAACTTGCTTTTGGTAAAACGACCAAGAAAAACATTGACTTAATCACTTACATATCAATCGTTTATTTTAGTAATTTCATGAAAACACATTATATTTCCAGCGAAGAACTTCAGTTTCAGCAAATTTCCGATATCCTCAGCCAGAACTTCCGTTTACAGCTTTCGGATGAGGCTGCACAAAAAATTCAGGCTTGCCGCACCTATCTCGACCAAAAGATCGAGTCGTCCTCCGAACCTATCTATGGTATTACAACCGGCTTTGGTTCGCTTTGCGATAAAAGCATTTCCAAAAGCGATTTGGGTGCACTGCAAAAAAACTTAGTGATGTCGCATGCCTGCGGCACAGGCGAAGAAGTACCGCGCGAGATAGTGAAACTGATGCTGCTACTGAAAATACAGAGTCTTTCGTATGGTCATTCGGGCGTACAATTGGTCACCGTGCAACGGCTGATTGATTTTTTTAACCATGATGTATTGCCGGTTGTTTATGAGTTGGGTTCTTTGGGCGCCTCTGGCGACCTCGCACCATTGGCTCATCTGAGCCTTCCTCTCTTGGGTTTAGGCGAAGTGTTTTTTGAGGGAAAAGTGAGGCCGGCTGCCGAAGTGTTGCAGCATTTTGGCTGGCAAGCTGTCGAGCTTCAGTCGAAAGAAGGCTTAGCCCTGCTCAATGGAACCCAGTTTATGAGTGCCTATGGAATATACAGCCTGCTGAAGGCCACAAGGCTTTCCGATCTTGCCGATGTGATCGGAGCACTTTCGCTCGATGCTTTTGATGGCCGTATTGAGCCTTTCTTTCCATCTGTACACAGAGTGCGCCACCATCAGGGGCAAATAGAAACCGCCCGCCGTATCCGTGCTTTACTTCAGGGCAGCGAGCTCATTGGCCGAAAGAAAAATCATGTCCAGGATCCTTATAGTTTCCGTTGTATGCCTCAGGTACATGGCGCTTCCAAAGATGCCCTGAAATATGTGTCCGATGTTTTAAGCAACGAAATAAATGCAGTAACCGACAATCCAACCATCTTTCCGGATGAAGACCTGATTATTTCGGCTGGTAATTTTCACGGGCAGCCATTAGCTTTGGCTTTGGATCATTTGGCCATCGCTTGTGCCGAATTGGGCAATATCTCCGAAAGGCGAACCTATCAGCTTGTGCATGGCAAACGCGGCCTGCCTTCGTTTCTTGTGGCTGAGCCGGGTCTCAATTCCGGATTCATGATTCCGCAATACACCGCTGCCGGCATCGTGAGCCAAAACAAACAACTTTGCACACCCGCTTCGGTTGACTCCATCGAGTCATCGCAAGGTCAGGAGGATCATGTGAGCATGGGAGCCAATGCAGCAACTCGCACCTGGCGTGTCGTGTGTAATTTGGAACGCATTTTGGCCATAGAACTTTTCAACGCAGCACAAGCCCTTGATTTTCGTCGCCCCTTGAAATCAAGCGAACTCCTCGAAGAATTGGTGGCTCAATATCGTAAACAGGTGGTATTTGTTGATCACGACAAAGTGATGTATCCCGAAATCGAAAAAAGCGTACAGTTTCTGCAAAAGCTTGAATTCAAGCTACCTTGAAAATCAATCAGTACGCAATCAGCTTTCTTCAGATACTACTGATTTTCGTTGTCAAAAAGCAGAGAATAAGGCTTTTCGATGGCCGATGCAATTTGTGAAACCGAAACAAATTTGCTCCAACGTTGGAATTCCTTCCCTTCGAAAAACATAATCAAAGTGGGGTTTGAAAAAACGCTATAATGTGCTGTCAAGCCAGGGTATTTTTCAGAATTAACAAAAAGCAGGTCTATTTTTGAAAAATCGTTCTCGATCAAATCCTGAACTTTTGGCCGCAGGCTGAGGCAGGGGGCACAATGATCATTGAAGAAATAGAGCAAAATAGCAGAGTTTCCGGCAATCTTTTGTTGCAAAGCGGATAAATCCATGACAAATTTTTCGTGCAAAAGTAAGCCGTTATGCTTTTGAAACGACCTTTCAAATACAAAAAGACCGTTCGAAAGCTTTCATATGGCATCACTCAGATATAGGTGTGCTTGTTTTCTTTAATTTAGCCGGACGAAAATAAAAATGCTTTTTTGCGACAAACAATTTGATTATTAGCTGTATAAGTTGTTGATAAGTAAGAAAACCAACATAATCATAAACCTGAACAAGGAAGAAAAAACTGAGAAACAAATGAACTCAATCGAAACCGACCCAAAACCAATGCGACCACTTTTGCTTACAGTATTTGCTATCCTAAGTTTCGTGGGAAGTGGCATGTCGGCACTCAGCAATCTGTTTGTTTATTTCAATCACCATCTGATTGTGGAGATGGTCAATTCGGGCATGTTCGACCAGTTTGCTTTTGATTTGAGTCTTTTTACCGATACCAATCGCAACTATTTCATTCTGATGGGCCTTTTGAACATTACTTCGTTTTCAGGAGTGCGGTTGATGTGGCAGCTTCGCTGGGCAGGCTTTCATTGGTATTCGATTTCACAACTACTGATGTTGATAGTCTCGACAATTTTTATTTACCGTCCGACAGGAATTTTCCCGATGTTTGATTTAATGCTGACTTTGCTCTTTATTTTAACCTATTTTCGTATGCGCGATCAAATGTCCTGAAACCATGAGAAAGACGATTCTTTCTAATTTTTTAGTGAATCGGATGATCCTGCTCACAGCCGTCATGTATCATTTCATCAACGGCAGCCTTTATTTTGCCGGGCTGGTCAAATTTGGAGCTGTTTTCGCGGTCCTTCATCAATATGCGGATTTGTCCGGCGTTTCTGAACAAGGACTGATGGCCTATTTTGCGCTATGGGCTGTTTTGTATTTTGGAATGGTTGCTTTGCTGTTTGCCTTGTGGTTCAGGCCGTACTGGTTATTTTTTGTCTTCATTTTTGCAACGAATCTGACAATAACAATACTTCGACTTTATTTTAGCGGGTTCAAAGCACATTTCAGCATTATATTTGAATGGGTATTGGTGGTATTGATTGGAATAAGCTTTTCGGCTTTGATCTTACGTCATTTTATCCGTATCAAAATTGCTGCGCGTAAGCTTGCAGAAGCCTCCACCAATGAGGCCCATCATCCATCGGACGAAGAATAAACTGCTATTTTCATCGTGGATTTCTCCGGTTTTTGAACGAAAAAAGCTTAAAACATCCGTAAGTAGGCTTTTTTGGCGCTGATAATTGTTTTGTTTCTCACATTTATTCATTTTTTGTATATGTCTAATACACAATCATATATCTTTTTTTTGAAAATCGTCGGCGCGAAAAACTTCAGAAATGCGATCAAAATTTAAAAAAACCATTTTATTGTTTGGATTTATTCCCTATCATTGTGGGCTGATTTGCATAAAAAAACTTAACAAGTGCAAAAATGTTTTAATTAATCATTCACTAACCAAAATTCTAACGTATGAGAAAAATTGCGATGATGCTGGTTTTTGCCTTCGCCTTAATGTCGGGGAGCGTGTTTGCGCAAACCAAGACAGTATCGGGGAAAGTAACCAGTTCACAGGATGGTCTTGGAATTCCGGGTGCAACCGTCCAGATCAAGGGGACGACAATCGGTGCAATCACCGATCTTGATGGAAAATACTCTATCAACGTTTCCCCAGCACACAAAACTCTTGTGTTTTCGTATGTTTCGATGAAAACTGTAGAGATTGCCATTGGCACTCAAACCACCATCAATGTTGTGATGGAGCCGGATGTGGTGCAAATTGATGAGATTGTTGTAACAGCTTTAGGTATCTCGCGTGAGAAAAAATCACTGGGATATACGGTACAAGAAGCCAGCGGACAGGAAATGGTTCGTGCTGCCAACCCCAGCTTTGAATCAACATTGTCGGGCAAATTTGCCGGCGTACAGGTTCGCCAGTCGTCGGGGATGCCCGGTGCTCCTTCGCAGATCTATATCCGTGGTGCCCGTGCATTCAGCGGCAACAATGCGCCTTTGTATGTTGTTGACGGTATGCCTATCGCCAGCGAAAGTGACTATACTTCAAACGTTACCGGATCGGCTTACTCAAACCGCGCTGCGGATATTGACCCCAATGATATTGAGTCTATCAACGTACTCAAAGGCCAGGCTGCTGCTGCACTTTATGGTCAGCGTGCCTCTAACGGGGTTATTATCATCACCACCAAAAAAGGAAAAGGTCTTGCCGCAACCGGGAAACCAGTGGTTACTTTTAGCAGCAGCTATGTAATGGACAATGTTTCCAGACTTCCCGAAGTTCAAATGGTGTATGCACAAGGCTCGGGCGGAAATTATGCTCCTGCCAGCTCATTCACCTGGGGCCCAAAAATTACTGACCTGCCAAAGAATGCAACCTATGGCGGCGATAATTACGACGGCCACGCCGGAGAATTCTTTGACCCGTATAAAGGCCAATGGGTAAAACCAACAGCTTTCAACAACCCTGAAGCATTTTATGACAAAAATGGCTACACCTTTAATAATAGCATCAACATCAGTAATGCCACCACCATGGGTAACTATTCCATTGGCTTTGGTAGCACCAATCAGGTTGGTATTATTAAAGAAACCGGTATGGACAGATACAATGCCAAGCTGGCTGGCGATTTCAGACTGAATGACAAATGGAATGCCGGTTTCTCGGGTAATTTCTCCGATTCAAAAGTTGATAAGCTGCCTTCGGGTAACGATAGCTGGCTGTTCACTGTTTATGGTGCACCTGCTTCTTTTGACCTCAAAGGAACTCCTTATCATCAGGAAGGTACCAATGGTAAATATCGTCAGATCAGCTACCGTCGTGGAGCCGTTGGATCGAACCCTTATTGGGCTCTTGAAAACAACAGCTACCAGGAAGCTACAAAGAGGTTCTTCGGAAACGGATATATCGAATTTAAACCCGCATCGTGGGCTGCAATTAAATATCAGATCGGTACTGACTTCTATACTACCAATAACTTAGATTATACCGAAATGGGTGACGGCGACTTACCCACAGCAGCAATGTACCCAAAACCAAATAATCCGGTTTATGGTTACCTAGCTCCAACAGGCGGTGTGATAGATCATTATGGTGTTACCAAAAGAGTGGTTAACTCCTTACTCACGGCAACACTCACTCATAGCTTCACCGAAAACCTTCATGGTAGTCTTGTTTTAGGAAATGAAATTGATGATAACCACAGGGAACACTACAGCTCTTATGGTCAGGGATTTACCACTCCGGGTTGGAATAGCTTAGCCAATACCAATACCCAAACATCTGGCTATTATACTTACAATCGTCGGACAGCAGGGTTCTTTGGTAACCTTAACTTGGATTACATGAGCATGTTGTACTTCAACCTGACCGGCCGTCAGGACGTTGTTTCCTCAATGCCTCGCAACAACCGAACTTTCTTCTATCCTTCAACTTCATTGTCGTGGGTATTTACCGAACTCCCAAGCCTGAGAGAAAATAAAGTCCTGTCGTTTGGTAAGGCTCGTCTCTCATATGCAGAAGTTGGTCAGTCGGCTGATGATTTCTATGGAGCACCTTATTTTGTTACCGGTGGTGCATCAAGCGGATTCCTTGATTATGGTGTAATTTATCCTTGGCAAGGTGTTACCGGTTACAAGCTCAGCTCGACCATCTATGACCCGAACCTTGTGCCACAGAACACAAAAACCGTTGAATTCGGATTTGACCTCCGCTTCTTCAACAACAGAATTGGCCTCGACTATAGCTTCTTTAATCAGGTAGCGAAAGACCAGATCTTTGCCGTTCCGATGGCCGGATCAACCGGATATTCTCAGATGGTGATGAACGCTGGTGAAATGAGCGGTGTTGGTCATGAAGTGATTCTGACCCTCAAACCAGTGATGACTAAAAACTTTGACTGGGTTATCACCACCAACTTCTCAAAACTCGTGAACGAAGTAGTTGAACTGGCTCCAGGTGTCGAAAATATTAGCCTTGGCGGTTATGTTACTCCCAATATCAGGGCATCTGCCGGCGATACATATCCTGCTATCTACGGCGAAAGATTCGTTCGTGATGCTCAGGGACGCATCCTCGTAAACGAAGATCCAAACGATGACGGCTATGGTATGCCTATGGTTGGTGAATTTGGAAAGATCGGTGATGTTTCTCCCGACTTTATCCTCACCGTAAATAACGCTTTTACCCTGTTTAAATATGTGAACCTTTTTGCTCAGGTTGACTGGAAGAAAGGCGGACAAATGTATAGCGGCACCAATCGTCTGATGGACCTCTACGGAACTTCAAAACGTACTGAAGACCGCACTACACCCTTCATCTATGATGGATACCTCTCAAATGGCCAGCCAAACAACATCCAGCGCGGTGGCGAAACAGATCCGAATGCATATCAGATTCTCTATTCAAGCGTACTCGATGCCCTTAGCGAAGCTCATATTTATGGAACATCGTTCGTGAAACTGAGAGAATTAGGTGTTTCGTTTAACCTGCCCAAGAAAATGATCTCTGGCCTGAGACTTAGCCAGGCATCAATCGGATTTGTAGCCCGTAACATCATCCTGTGGTCAGAACTGCCTTATTTCGACCCAGAAGCATCTCAGGGCCAGGGTAACATGACCAGCGGTATGGACTATATGTCGCTGCCACAAACAACTTCATACGGTTTCAACCTTAACTTAACTTTTTAATCACTAAAAATTGATCATGAATATGAAAAAGATATTGTCATTGATGTTGATTTCCGTATTGCTCTTTTCTTGTAGTGAAGATAAGATGGATGAAATCAACAAGGATCTCAACAATACGACTGAGATGCAGTCGCAAAATCTGCTGCCCGACCTGTTGCTGAAAAGTGGCTTCGAGTCTACGGCTACTGATATTGCCTGGTATGCTACCGTTTATATTGAGCATAATGCCGGAACATGGAACCAGTCGTATCAGGCCGATCGTCGTATTGCACAGAACGCTTCATCCCTGTTGAACAACAGTTGGAACTCGCTCTACGATGTGATGAATATTTCTGCTACTATTATCAAAGCTACCGACCCACAAACAGGTTCCGAGCCTACGGATTTCTTCTCAAGAGGTCTGGCTGAAGTCATGCTGGCTTACAACCTTGCCATTGCAACTGATGGCTGGGGAGAAGTTCCTTACACCGAAGCATTTAAAGGAATAGAGAACATCAATCCTAAATTCGACAAACAATCAACGCTTTATCCTAAAATTCAGGAATTGCTCGATGCAGCTATTACCGACTTAGGGAAAGCCACGATGACTTACGCCACGAAAGATTATATCTATCACGGTAACAAGGCGGCATGGATCAAGGCTGCTTATGCATTGAAGGCCCGCTATGCCCTTCGCTTGACCAAAATTAACGAAAATCAGGCAGCTCAGGAAGCATTAGCTGCCATACCTAATGCCTTCACAAGCAATGCTGATGCCATGTTGCTGGGTGGCTTTGTTGTTGACCTGCCGGGAGCAAACCCCTGGGGCGAATTCTGGTACAACCGCGACCACCTGTCAGTTTCGACAACTATCTTTGATATTATGGTTGATCGCAACGATCCCCGCATGGATACCTATTTCAGCTCTACCGATCCTGCCGACATTGCTCCTATTGGCGCAGCTAATCAGGTACAAGGTGGTTATTCCCAGTCAAACTTTACCAATTCATGGGATGCTTTTGAATCACCTATCCTTATGTTTACCTTCCACGAACTGAAATTTATCGAAGCTGAAGCTAAATTCCGCACCGGCGATGCCACCTGGACAACTTCGCTGCAGGAAGCTATCCAGGCATCGTTTGATTTTGTTGGCGTGGATGGCGCTGCCGACTACTATACCAATAACGTGGCTCCCAGGCTGACTGCCGGTAACGAGTTG
The DNA here is from genome assembly GCA_019454985.1 of Bacteroidales bacterium. Lineage (GTDB taxonomy): Bacteria > Bacteroidota > Bacteroidia > Bacteroidales > F082 > JALNZU01. Next base: position 104,753 of record JACFNF010000007.1, on the reverse strand, counting down.
AACGAAATTCTCACTCAGAAATATATCGCTTTCTTCGACCGCGAAGCTATTGAAGCCTATAACGACTATCGTCGTACCGGAATCCCCGAAATGAAGAACCCCAACAATGCTACCGTTGGCTTTATCTGGAGATTCCCATGGGCTTTGAGCGAGGTATCATCCAACTCAGCTAACGTTCCCAGCTTCACCATCTTCGACAAAGTATGGTGGGCCGGTGGTAACGAATAGTTTGCTGCTGTTCTGAAAAAAAAGGTTGCCCCAAGAGGGCAACCTTTTTTTATACTCCAACAAAGAGGTTGGACGAAAAAAATAGAAAATTTACAACTGAAAAACGGTTAAAAAAGGAAAAACTTCGACGTCAAAACGCCGAAGTTTTCATTGTAGCGGGGGCAGGATTCGAACCTACGACCTTTGGGTTATGAGCCCAACGAGCTGCCTCTGCTCCACCCCGCAGTGTAAAGTCCAATTTTGGACAATTGGAGTGCAAAGATAAATTTTGTTTCTTTGCAAAACAAGAATTTAGGGGAAAAAATAATTACATGACACATAAGTCGGGCTATGTCAACATCATAGGAAATCCAAATGTTGGCAAATCAACATTGATGAACGTGCTGGTTGGCGAAAAACTCTCCATCATCACCTCAAAAGCACAGACAACCCGGCATCGCATTCTGGGGATTGTGAACGATGATGATTTTCAGATCGTTTTTTCCGACCTCCCGGGAATCATTCATGCGCCGGCCTATAAAATGCACGAGTTGATGAATAACCATATCAACACTGCTCTGATTGATGCCGACCTGATCCTTTATGTGGTGGATGTGACTGAGAAAACAGATCATCAGCCCAATATCCAGCGCCTGAATGAAACCAGTATCCCTGTATTTGTTCTATTGAATAAAGTTGATCTTTCCACGCAGGTCGAAATTGCCGAGATGATTAAGGTGTGGAATGAGCGAATGCCCGACGCCTGGGTTTTACCCATTTCGGCAATTCACCAGTTCAATACCGACGGACTGATGCAGCGTATTGTGGAAATGCTTCCCGAATCACCTCCTTATTTTCCAAAAGATGAGTTGACCGACAAATCCATGCGTTTTTTTGTTTCGGAAATCATAAGGGAGAAAATTCTTCTTCATTACAAACAGGAAATTCCCTATTCAGTTGAAGTAGCTGTTGATTCTTACGAAGAAAGTGAAAAGCTTGTTCGGATTAACGCCCTGATATACGTTGCCCGTGAATCACAAAAAGCCATCATTATCGGGAAAAATGGCGCCGCTGTCAAAAGGGTGGGAACCGAAGCCAGGATTGATATGGAAGAATTTATTGGCAAAAAGGTGTTCCTTCAGCTTAATGTGAAAGTGATGAAAGACTGGCGCGACAATGAAACACAACTCAAACGCTTTGGTTACGACGAAAATTAAAAAAACGCAGAAAAAACATAACTTATGGGAAGTATCATTGCCATCGTGGGCAGACCGAATGTTGGAAAATCAACTTTGTTTAACAGGTTAGTCAAAGCACGGCAGGCCATTGTTGAAGAGACTGCCGGTGTGACGCGCGACCGACACTATGGAGTGAGCGATTGGAATGGAAAATCATTCCACCTGATTGATACAGGCGGTTATGTGGTTGGCTCTGACGATGCTTTTGAGACTGAAATTCGCAAACAGGCGGCGTTGGCAATGGAAGAAGCGGACATTATTTTATTTGTGGTTGATGCCGTTGATGGAATGCATGTGCTAGATGAAGAGGTTGCAGCTTTGTTGAGACAATCCAAAAGAAAGGTGTATGTTGTTGCCAACAAGGTGGACAACTTTGACCGAAATATATTGGCGCAGGAATTTTATGCGCTTGGATTGGGTGAGGTTTATCCCGTTTCGGCCATCAATGGATCCGGTACCGGCGACCTTTTGGACGAAGTGGTAAAATATGTCTCTGACGAGGGGGTAGAGGATGATGCCGGTATTCCGCGCTTCACGGTAGCCGGACGACCAAATGTGGGAAAATCGTCGCTTATCAATGCGTTTCTCGGTGAAGAGCGCAACATCGTTACACCGGTAGCCGGCACCACACGCGATGCTGTTCATACCCGCTTCAATGCCTTCAACATGAATTTTATCCTTGTAGATACGGCCGGAATACGGAAGAAAGCCAAAGTCTTCGAAAATATTGAGTTCTATTCGGTGATGCGCTCCATTCGTGCAATCGAAGAAAGCGATGTGGTATTGCTGCTCATTGATGCCACACAGGGCTTCGAATCGCAGGACATGAATATCATGCGCCTTGCCGTCAGAAATCGCAAAGGATTGGTCATCGTTGTCAATAAATGGGATTTGATCGAAAAAGATTCAAACACCCATCTGGCGTTTGAGCGAATAATCCGCGAAAAAATGTCGCCGTTTGTTGATGTACCCATTGTGTTTACTTCGGTCATTCATAAGCAGCGTATATTCAAAACCTTAGAACTTGCTCATCGGGTTTATGAGAACCGCAAACGACAGGTTCCAACTGCACGTCTCAACGAAATCCTGTTGCCCATTATACAGGCATTCCCGCCTCCAACGGCCTCACGAGGCCATTTTATCAAAATCAAATATATCACCCAGTTGAAGTCGGCAACTCCGCAATTTGTGTTTTTCTGTAATTTTCCAAACGATGTAAAAGAATCCTACAGCCGTTTTCTCGAAAATAAAATCAGAGAAAATTTTGATTTCACAGGCGTACCGATTCAATTATATTTCCGTCAAAAATGAGCGAAACAGTTCGGATTGATAAATATCTTTGGGCCAGCCGTGTGTTTAAGACGCGTTCTTTGGCCAGTGACGCATGCAGAGGTGGAAAGGTGAAAATAGATGGGAAAGCCATTAAACCCTCGCGCGAAGTGAAAGAGGGCGACATCATCACGGTGCAGCTTTCCGGGATAACAAAAACCATTCAGGTTAAACTTGCTGCAACCAATCGCGTTTCGGCCAAATTGGTGAACGGCTTACTCGACGACCTTACACCGCCTGAAGAATATGAACGTTTTGAATTACTGAAAGAATTCAAATCGGGCCAAAGACAACGAGGAACAGGAAGACCAACCAAGAAAGAACGGCGTGAGTTGGATTTGTTTAACGATTTTGATTTGAACGATTAGTTTTTTTTGATCAAATATTTATGAATCATATAGTGAGCTGGTTACGACTTTTTGTTTTTACGCTTACTTCTCTTATTTGGCAGTATGGTTTTGCACAGCTTGTCGTACCGGAAAATGGCTTTTCTATTGGGTTTTACAATGTGGAGAATCTTTTCGACACGATCAATGATCCCCTGACGCGGGACGAAGATTTTTTGCCGGAATCCAAAATGGGCTGGAATACCGTAAAATATTTCCACAAATTAGATAATTTGGCACGGGTGATCGCAGCCATGGATACGACCGGATTTCCTCACTTTCTCGGACTCTCCGAAGTTGAAAACAGTTTTGTGCTGAACGACCTTGTGGCACAGCCTCAGATCAGCGATGCCGACTACGGGATTATTCACGTTGAAGATACCGATCCGCGTGGCATCGAAGTAGCTGCATTATACCGCCGGAATTATTTTCAACCTGTTGAAGTACGGGTTTTCCGGCCAATAGTGCTTGAAAGAGAACAACGCCATATCCTTTATGTAAAAGGCCTTATTGCCCGTGGCGATACCCTTCATCTTTTTGTCAATCACTGGAATTCGCGCTATGGAGGTGTTGAAAAAACCAAAAACGCACGAAAACGTTTAGCCATTGCCCTCAGACAAAGAACCGATTCGATTCTCAATTTAAACCCGTTTGCCAATATTGTGATTATGGGTGACCTGAATGATAATCCCACCGACGAAAGTTCAACCCTTTATTTGAAAGCCTTACCGGTTGAGTCAACCGTTCACCCGGCACAGCTTTACAACCTTGCCCTCGAACCTTATGAAAATGGTGAAGGATCTTACTTCTATAAACAATGGGACTTGTTCGATCAAATCATTGTTTCCTCATCGTTGATTCAGGGTCAGCCGCTTGGTGTTTCGAAACAACAGATCATCCGTTACGACTGGATGCTTTTTTTTCCGAATCAAGGACCACCGCGCCCGAACCGGTCGAGCGGAGGCGGACGTTATTATGGCGGTTTTAGCGATCATCTGCCGGTAATGGTCAGGCTTTTTCTGAATTGAAAAGACAGATCATGGCCATAATTGCTACCTTTGCAATAGAAACAAAATGGCAGTGAATTATTCAGACCGAAACGACCGCATGGCCACCGAACCCATTATCCGACTGAAGGATTTGTCAGTTTTTCAGCGTAAAAATCTGGTTTTGACCAAAGTGAACCTGAGCCTTTACAAAGGTGAGTTTGCCTATCTGATCGGGAAAACCGGAAGCGGCAAAACCAGCCTGTTGAAAACCCTCTATGGCGAACTTCCGGTGATTGACGGAAACGCCTGGGTGGCAGGTTTCGATCTGAAAAGTATCAAACGGAAAGAAATACCGCTTTTACGCCGAAGGTTAGGCATTGTATTCCAGGATTTTCAACTTCTTGAAGATCGGTCGGTGGCCGAAAATCTGATGTTTGTGCTCAAAGCTACAGGCTGGAAAGATAAAAAACTCATCGAACAGCGTATTCAGGAAGTGCTTTTGCAGGTTGATCTGGTCGTGAAAGCCTACAAAATGCCGCATCAGCTTTCGGGTGGCGAACAACAACGGGTGGCCATTGCAAGGGCTTTGCTCAACCGCCCTGAGGTTATTTTGGCCGATGAACCAACGGGCAATCTTGATCCTGAAACCTCAAACGGAATTCTGCGCCTACTGATGAGCATTAGCGAAAGTGGTCAGGCCGTGGTGATGGCCACACACAACTACAACCTGATTCATAAATTTCCGGCACGTATTATCAAGTGCGAAGAGGGAACCCTAGTGTTCTCAACCAATCAGCTCGATTAAACGATCAACGTTATGCCCGTTATGGTAAAGCATTCCAAGCTTATGGGCCCGTCGCGCAATCTCTTTTTTACTGAAACTTCGCCGCATCAGTTTCTTGATTTGTTGTTTCATCGAAAGTGCATCATTGGCTAAAATGCACAGTTCGTCCACCGCGCTGCCACTCAGCATTTTGTCGTTAACTAAGCAAAATCTGCCATTGTATAGTGTGTTTAATAGCTTTAGTTTTAGACCCGTAGCCTGAAAAGTGAGAGAAATATTTACGTGCGCATTATTGATAAGATCGAAAAGTTCTTCATCAGTCGGATTGGCCACCAACTTCACATTGGGCATGGTTTCTACCTGTTTTTGGAGGCTCTGTGGCGGATTAAGCCCGGCAATGATCAAAGGAATATTCAGGTCGTTAAAGACTTCCTCGGTAAGATATTTGACAGCGGTTTTGTTTTCGGCCACCGAAAGATTCCCATGATACAACACATAATCCCCTTTCCCGTTTTGCGACTTCACTTCACGGTGCGGATGAAATGCCGGGATAAAAACAACATGGTCATAACGGGAAGAAAAATATTGCTCGTCCTTTTTTGAAATGGCGACAATATGACTGGCTCTCAGTAAAATACTCTCAAATTTTTTGAGCTTTTTGGCTTCATTGTAGTAGTAGTATTTCTTCAGAATATCAGTTTCAACCTGTGCCAAATGGTGATAATATTCATGTTCGATATTGTGAGTCCGCACAATCAGATTGCGTCCATTGAAACGCAAATCGTTGAGCGGAAGGCATGAATGCAGGCCTTCGAGCAGAATAGGATAGCGATCGGCTAAAAGCTGGTCAATGAGTTTTTCCGAATTACGTGAACTGACAATATAGGGGAGGCTGGTAAAAAGATTCTTTTTGGAAATGTCGCGTTTGTAATAATGTACACTCTCACAGTACTGTTTGAGCTCATCAGCCTGCTCTCTTCCATATTCGAAAGCATGGAGATGTATTTTTATCCCTTTGGATGCCAATGCCTTAATCTTGTAAAAAACATCTATTACACCGCCGTAATTGGCAGGCCAGGGCACATCGAACGACACGATATGCAAGTGTTTGTCAACGGTACTTTTCATACAAGCGGAGTAATGTTTTTTCTTCTTTTTCCCAACATAAATCTTGTGCGGCAATTTTGGTGTTGACTTTCCAACGGTTGTAACGTGCAGGGTCAGCAAAGATGTCTTCAATTGCCTTGGTAATTGTGCCGGGTTCATGGTCAGAGATAAAAGTGCCTACATCATAAGTTTCGATCACTTTTTTTATTTCCGGGAGCGGGCTGGCCAGCACAGGAATGCCGGCATGGATATAATCAAAAAGCTTGTTGGGAAGACTAAAGCGGTAATTGATATTGGTGTCTTTATCCAAAGTCAGACCAAGGTCAGCAAGGGCTGTAAAGCGCATCATTTCCGAATATGGCATCCGGCCTTTGAAAATGACGCGGTCTTTGATACCGCACTCTTCGACCATTGTCTTTAGTTGTTCAATCACATCGCCTCCGCCTATGATTAACAATACGTAATCACTGAGATATTGCATGGCCAGCACTAATTCTTCGGCACCCCGTTGAATATTGATGCCTGAACCTTGAAGCACCAGCACTTTTTTTTCGGCAGGCAAGCCTGCCTGACTTTTTTCAAAAACAAATTCTTCAGAAAAAGATGGGGGAATGTTGCGGACCACAACAACATTAATCCGGTACTTTTCCCGAAAAAGTTGTGCGATAGATTCATTCACGGTAATCATCGTACCGATCCGCGGCAGAATGGCTTCTTCAATGCGTTTCCAAACTAACTGAACAGCAGGACGATGAACAAGTTCGGGTGTTTCGGTAAAATATTCATGGCTGTCGTAAACTAAGCGGGTGTGTCGAAGCCTCGAAATGAGAAAGTTGGGCAAAAGTGTATCCAGATCGTTTGATACCAAAAGATGATGCCGGTTAAAAAGCAAAAAGAAGAACAACCTGAAGTTGAATGCTGCATAAAACAATGGTCCTTTCGAAAAAGGAATCCGCATCCTGTGAATTGTATAGGGTCGTGAAGGCATCGGCGGGCTCGAAGGAAGAACACGTCCCACAAGCAATACCTCAAAGCCTGATTTTTGCAGAGCAAGACAGGTTTTGTGAACCCTCTGGTCGGTAACCAGATCGTTGATGACCGAAACGATTGCTTTTTTCAAGTAAAAAGAATCAAATCAATGGAATAAATATGATGTAACTTAAAACTGAAAAGTTGCTTCTTTTATTGTTGAAAAACATATCTTTGACAAAATTTTCAGGGCTTGTGTTGCATCGAAACTTTTCATTGAGATCTTATAATTCTTTCGGTCTTGATGTGGCTGCATCATATTTTGTTCAAATCAATGATCTGAGCGACCTCGAAGATCTCTACAAATCGGAATTGTGGAAACGGGAGCGAAAGCTGATTCTCGGCGGCGGGAGCAACACTTTGTTTTTAGACGACTATTTTGAAGGCCTTGTCCTGTGGGTCAACAATAAAGGCATCAGCCTGTCCGAAACAAAAAATGACATGGTGAGGGTGAGTGTCGCTGCAGGAGAAGACTGGCCCGGTTTTGTTCAACAAATGTTGAACCAGGGATTAGGGGGGCTCGAAAATCTAAGTCTTATTCCGGGAAAAGTTGGGGCTTCACCCATTCAGAATATCGGTGCTTACGGTGTTGAAGTCAAAGATGTTTTTCAAGGTCTCCTTGCTTTTGATATGGAAACGGGCGTTATCGTTGATATTTCTGCCAAAGAATGTGATTTCGGCTATCGTAGCAGCGCCTTTAAAACCGTTTGGAAAAATCGTTTTCTGATTATTTCGGTTGATTTTTTGTTGAGTACCAAACCACAGCTAAAACTTGATTATGGCGCCATTCGTGCCGAACTTTTGCGAATGGGGGTGAGGGAGCCTGGTATTCGTGAGGTCGGCTTAGCAGTGAGCAACATTCGTCGGAGCAAACTCCCTGATCCTTCACAGCTTGGCAATGCCGGCAGTTTCTTCAAAAATCCGGTCGTTCATCAGCTTGTTTTCAACGACCTTAAACAAGAGTTTACCGATATTGTCGGTCATCCCGATAAAAATCAGACTGTGAAACTGTCTGCCGCATGGCTTATCGAGCGGGCCGGATGGAAAAATCGTCGTAAAGGCAATGTTGGTGTGTTTCAGCATCAGGCTTTGGTGATCGTGAATTTCGGCAATGCCACCGGACGCGAAATTTTTGGATATGCCATGGAAATCCAACATTCGGTGAAAGAAATGTTTGGCATTGAACTGGAACCTGAAGTCAATTTTGTTTAAAGTTAACTTATCTCAATTCAATCAACCAGATTGTCCTTTCCAGGCTTTTAAAAGGTATTTGTTGATTCGCCGGGCAATAAGAGGCCCACTGTAAATGAAACCGGTGTAAATCTGAACCAAATCGGCGCCGGCATTGAGCTTTTCTAATGCGTCTTCAGGACTCATGATACCTCCCACACCAATGATTGGGAATGCTTTTCCGGATTTATGAGCCAGATAACGGATTATTTCCGTTGCACGGTCGCGTAGCGGTTGCCCGCTCAAACCGCCATTGCCAATTTGGGCAATTGTCTCCTTGTCGGTTTGCAGACCATGACGCGTAATGGTGGTGTTCACAGCAACCACACCATCAATACCGGTGGTTTTCACCATTTCGATGACTTCATCGAGTTGCTGGTTGTTGAGGTCGGGCGATACTTTTAAAAGTATGGGTTTGCGCAACGGACGGCTGTTGTTGATTTGTTGCAGACGAGTTAAAATAGCGGTCAGTGCTTCCTGATCCTGTAGCTCACGTAAGTCGCTGATATTTGGGCAACTGACGTTGACTACAAAGTAATCCACAAAGTCAAAAAGACCTTCAAAGTTTTTCACATAATCTTCAATGGCGTGGGAGTTTGGGGTAGCGGTATTTTTTCCGATATTTCCACCGATAATGGTGCGATGAGGAGCCTTGAGTTTTTGAACGGCAGCTTCTAACCCTTGATTATTGAATCCCATGCGGTTGATGATGCCTTTGTCGGCCACTAATCTGAACAGCCGTGGTCTGGGGTTTCCGGGTTGGCCTTTGGGTGTTACTGTTCCAACCTCGATATGTGAAAATCCAAGAGCCGAAAGCTCGTTAAACACCTCAGCATTCTTGTCGAATCCGGCTGCAATGCCCACCGGATTTTGAAAGGTCAGTCCAAACAACCGACGCTCAAGCAAAGGATGTTTTACGGTGGTCAAGGCGCTCATGCAGCTCCTTACGCCCGGAATCCTGAAACCAAAACGAAGCAGCCTGACAACCACATGATGAATGTTTTCAGGGTCGAAACGAAACAAAAGCGGCCGAAGAAAGCATCGGTATATCATGGGTCAAAAGCGGGTTGCTGTTTTATGAAGAAGGGGCTTCTTCTTGCGGATTTACTTTTGCTTCGCCTTCGGATGGGTTTTCGTTGAAGTCGAGCAAACCTTTTTGCTGCAATAACTGATACCACGAAAAAACTTTACGCATATCTGAAACATAGACTGATTCAACCGAATAGTCGGGAACAGCCAGCTCGAACTTTGCAGCCAACTCATTGTTTGAAAGTTTCTTGAAATCGAAATCTAGGGTTTCGCCAATATTTCTACGAATATTTTTAAAAACTTCTTTCAAAGGCCGGTCTTCGCCAGTGGTATAGATGCTGATTTCTTCTAAAACACTCAGTTTCTCGTGCGCAAAAGCAGCAAAACGTTTGCCATCGAGCAGCGATTCAACCAGCACATTATTTTTCCCTTGTCCAATCATCTGATAGAGCCCGGGTTTACCACCAATGGCCACGATTTTACTTAGATCCATAGTCGAAAAATTTTTGCAAAAATAGTTTTTTTCGGTCTTTCCGCGGGAATCTACACATCCGATCCGATTTCAACGAATAGGCATTTTCTCAAAAAACTTTATTTTTGAATGGGATTTCACGAATACCCGCGCTTTAATGAGCTTTAAAAAGTTTTCACTTGCTATCTTTTTAGTGTTGTTTGGCTATACGGTATTTAGCCAACAAACGTCGAGGCTTGCTCAAAATCCCGTTTGGCTTCATCCTGCCGATAGCCTCCAACAGATGCGGCTACGCTATACGGTGGCCGGCCTGAGCATTGGATATGGAGCAACGCTATTGGGTCTGAGTGAGTTGTGGTATAAAGGCTATCCACGTTCGTCGTTTCATTTTCTCGATGATGCACGCGAGTGGCAGCAGGTGGATAAGGCCGGGCACACGGTAACAGCTTATCTTGAAGCGCGTTACTTTAGTCAAATGTTCCGTTGGACCGGAATGCCCCAACGTAATGCCGCCTTGTGGGGAGGCTTTGTGGCTTTTATGGCCCAAAACACCATTGAGGTTTTCGATGGATTTTCGGCTCATTGGGGGGCATCGCCCAGCGATGTGGTTGCCAATCTGCTCGGCGCTGCGGCGATGACAAGTCAGGAATTGCTCTGGCAGGAACAACGTATCTTACTTAAAGTGATGCCGCATTTTGTTTCGTATCCTGAAGCGGAATTGCAGCAAAGAGCCGACGACCTATACGGCAAAACAGCGCTGCAGCGTTTTATCAAAGACTACAATGCCATTAATGTTTGGCTAAGCATAAATCCGGCTTCATTTTTTCCTCAACAGAAAAAAGCTCGTTGGCTGAATGTAGCCATTGGTTATGGGGCAGGTGGGATGTTTGGTGGTTATAAAAATGAGTGGTACGATCGGGACGGAGTCTATCATAATCGTGAAGATGTGGTACGATACAGAAAAATTTTTCTTTCTTTAGATGTTGATTTTCATCGAATTCCCACACGGTCGCCGTATCTTAGGATGCTGTTCGATGTGTTGAACATCGTGAAAGTGCCGGCTCCGGCCATCGAATGGAACACCAAAGGACAGATTCTTTTCCATCCGCTGCTATAAAAATTCTGTTGCAGTGCCGAAAATTCTTTTTTCTACTTCGCTGAATCAATTTGGAAAGGGAATAAATAAGCTCAAGCCGGCTACGTAGGCATTGGCCTCATTATGGAAAGGGCTAATTTTGCCGCTTTGTTCAAATGAGGTTTGACGCAATGAGGCAAAAGAGTGTTTGGATTAGCAAATTGATGGTTAGTTTCCTGATATTTACCGTTTTATCGGAAGTGGCTTTAGCTCAGGACGATAAATCATGGAAACAGCGTTTTGAGGCGTATGGTTTTGTTAAAAGTGATTTTTGGGTGGATAGCCGTAAAGTGGATGGCGCTCGCGATGATTTGATTGTGTTTTATCCTAAAGAGCCTCAATACGACTTAGCAGGGAATGACCTCAATGCGGGACTTAACGCTAATTTCAGTGCTATCAGTACACGTCTTGGACTCAAAATCAACGGAACGGAATTGCTTCATGCCAAAGTAATGGCCCTGGTTGAAGGCGATTTTACGGGTGTTACCAATTCTGACATTAACGGATTGAGGCTGCGGCATGCCTATATCCGGATGAACTGGGCAAATGACGAGTTGCTGCTTGGGCAATACTGGCATCCGATGTTTGTTCCGGAGGTGTTTCCCGATATTTTGTCGCTTAATACCGGCGCGCCTTTCCAGCCTTTTATCCGAAACCCCCAGCTCAGCTATCGTCATTTTGCAGGGAAGATTGTGTTGACTGCTGCCCTCATCATGCAACGCGACAACAGCAGCGACGGGCCGTTGGGGCGCAGCCATCTTTATATGCAGGAAGCCGGAATTCCAAACAGCCATCTTCAGCTCTTCTATAAAAATGAAAATTTTGTGGTGGGTGGAGCGCTCGATCATAAAATGATCAGACCTCTCAAAGTCACGGCTTTGAACTTCGAAAACAAACAATATCTCTCTTCATTTTCCGGTATGGCATTCTGGAAATGGAAAAACAAAAAGTCGGATGTGGCCATGAAAGCCATTTTCGGACAAAATCTTACCGAGCATCTGTTGTTGGGCGGCTATGCCGTAGCCTCGCGCGACACATTGACCGGTATTGAAGCCTACACTCCGTCGAATCACCTTTTCCTTTGGGGCGACATGCATTATGGTCAGGAGTTTCAATGGGGATTGTTTGCCGGTTATGCCAAAAATTTTGGGACTTCTTCACGAAATATTGGCCAATATTTTGGTAAAGGACTCAATATCAATCAGATGTTTCGTGTTTCGCCAGGCATCACCTGGAGATCTGGTCCGCTCAATCTGGCCTGTGAGCTGGAATGGACGGCTGCCTCATTTGGCCATCCCGATGAGTTCGGGAAGGTGAAAGAAAACAGCCTGACGCATAACGTCAGGCTGTTGCTCGGAGCTATCTATATGTTCAACAATAAGTTGTGATAGCTTGTTATAGTTTATCCGTAAACGTGGAGATAGGCACCTTTGCTGAAAGTTTGTTTCGGCCATAGGCCGTGTGCAGCGACTCTTCGGAAAGTATGCCGTAGTTATGGATCAGCCAGAAAATACTCATCATGGCAACATTGCGCGAACCCGCCATTGCCCTGAGGTCGGCCGTAACGATACGGGCTTTGGTTTCGGGCGCCTCGAGTGTGCTGTCGAGAATCACCACTGAGTCAATGGCATTTTTGATACGCGGCATCGCGTAGTCAAGTCCATCTTTCGACGTAATCACCATAAAATCAGGATGTGTGGATCCAGTGTAGAAAATCGGCTGATCAGAAATAATGACTTCAGCAACTGAGAAGCCTACACCCACAGTAACCGGATAGTGTCCTTTTTTAGTTGAAAAAAGCCCCGACATCATCGCCGTGCGGGCTAAAAACTCGGCTGCCGACTGCACGCCTTCGCTGGCCGAGCCGCTGAGCAAAATACGAACCGTTCCTTTGATAACCGGTTCAAACTCCTTTTCCACTTTGAGCTTATCGGTGATCAGGCTGTTTTGATAGCCCGAATAGGCTTCAAAGGCATGATCTGATGTATTTGAAGGTCGAATATTTTTGTATGGATGTAGTCCAGCGGCTTCCACTACCTGTTTCAGCTTCATGCCGGGATTTGATTTTACGCCATAGCTGGTACATATTTCCATCACTTCAACAACTGAAAATCCCGGATGGGCAAATGCTTCAGCAAGGGCATCCGTGAAGTCGCCAATACCGGTGAGGCGGCTGACATAGGTGGCGCCGGCGGCTTCCATCAACTTTACCATATCAATGGCGCCTGCTGCCGAACGCTGGATCGCCGGCGTGTTGAACCCTGTTGGGGTGAACTCGCTGGGTTGGCCGCCTGTCATGCCATAAAGCATGTTGTTGTGGATGACCACTGTCATCGGGAAGTTGTGATGGGCGGCTACAAGTAAGTGCTGCATGCCGATGGTAGCCCCGCCATCGCCGATAAAAACAATCACTTTCTTGTCGGAGCGTTGCCCCAGACCTGCAGCAATGCCTCCGGCCAAAGCTACCGAACGGCCATGAAGCCCGTGAACGGTGTGCGAACGCAACGACTTGTCAATGATGCCATGACAGCCGATATCAGTCACAAAAATTACGTCCAACGGATCGAAGCCTAATTTTTGTAAAGCTCTCTCGGTGCAGGTAGCGATGCCGGTGTGGCCGCAACCTTTGCAAAATGGAAGGTCTCTGTTGTCAGTTAAAAAACGGTTATCCATTGCTCTTTACCTCCTTCATGATTTCTTCTGGTTGAATCATTCTGCCGATGGCGTTCACTCCTTTGATATGGGACGGGATCTGGCTGCCAAAAAGCAGATGACGGTATTGTCCGCCAAGGTTTTCTTCGGCAATGACAACTTTGCTGAACGTATCTAAGATTTCATGGTATTTCTCCGGTATTGGGAAAAGGGTTTTGGCTATAAGCAGCGACACTTTCCGGCCTTCGCTTCTCAATCTTTGAACGGCTTCCCGGGCTGCCTGCGCCGTAATGTCGAAACTCATTACCACAGTATCGGCCCCTTGCTGATGGTCAAAATCATAGTAGAGAAACGATTCGGCATGTTTCTCAATTTTGGCTTTTAAGCGGCTGCTGTTGGCAAGTGCTTCGGGGGTTGTGTTTTGCAAGATCCCTTCTTTATTATGGGTACTAGCCGTAAATCTCACCTGATGTTTATTTTGGCTTAGGGGTAAAAAATCCGGAATTAATGATTCGTCGGTTTCGTAGGGTTTAAAATCGGAAACGCCGTCAAAATGTTTCCAGACAGCTGGGCTAATCTCGCTTAACTTACTCAGATCGTAGCTCATCTGTGTCATAATCATTTCTTTTGAGCTGAGCAGAACGACAGGTGTTCGCAACGAGATGGCTGTTTTAACGGCTTTTTCAGTCAATTCCCAACAGTCGTCTAAGTTAGAAATACAAAAAGTGGGCAGAGGATATCCGCCTGAAACCGTTCCGTGAACAACGGCGATATCGCCTTGAGCGCCGGCAGTGGCGGTTCCGGTGGCCGGACCTAAACGTTGAGCCAGAATGATCACCATCGGGAGTTCCATCATCATGGCCATATTGATGGATTCTATCATCAGTGAATAACCCGGAAACGCAGTTGCAGTCACCGGAAGGATCCCTAAGCTGGCATAGCCCGACATCCACTGCAAGGCTGTGATTTCGTCGGGAGCAGCCAACATGGCCGGGAAGCGCTGATTGGCATATGAATACAACAGGTTGGCCGGTGTGATGGGATAGCCAATATACACCCCGGCGCCTGCCCTGACGCTGGCCTCAATGATGAGGCGTGAGCCGTCAATAAAGGCCATCTGTTTCTGTGAAGTTTCGGTCATAGATTGTTTGAGTGTTAAGCAGTGTTTCGATTTGTTGGTCTGTTAAATGTGTAAATTCTTTCAAAATTTCAATGCTGTGTTCGCCAAAATGGGGCGGGCGCACAGGCTCAATGCCAAAGGACTCGTCTTTTATCCGAAAGGCAAGAGAACTTACCCCTTTCAAAGTCTTTCCGGCCTTGTCTTTTGCAGTTATTAGCATAGACTGGGCTTCGTGCTGTTCAAAAACCTCCTGCATATTGAAAACCCCTCCGGCAGGAACTTTTTGCCGATGCAGGCGATGCAGCAGGTCATCGCGCTTCACCTTTGCAATCTGCCCTTTCAGAATCTCATTCAGCGCTGACCGATGTTTTACCCGCGAAGGGTTATCGGAAAAATGTTCGTCTGTGGCAATATGTTCAATGTCAAGTATTTCGCAAAGGCTTTTAAATTGCTTGTCGGTACCAACTGCCAGCACAATCGGTTTCTGATCGGAAGTGTAAAAAAGTGTTCCGTAAGGTACAATATTGGGATGGTCGGAGCCTGAAGCTTGTGGTATAGTATTGGCAACAAGCCAGTTGGTTGCTTGATTGGCCAAAGAACTCAGGGCACTTCTGAATAATGAAACCTCGACATAGTTGCCGGCACCGGTTCGCTCCTTTTTCAGTAAAGCCAGCAAAATGGCTTCTTTCATCTGATGTCCGGCCAAGATATCTATCAGTGCGACCGGCATTTTGATTGGCTTGCTGCCCGGCTCTCCATTGATGAAAGTGAATCCGGCCTCTGCCTGAAGGATGGCATCATAACCAGCTCGGTCGTTTCCCAAACCGTAACCCGTTAGGTGTGCATAAATCAAAGAGGGATGTAATGCTTTCAAGCTGGTGTAATCTACTTTTAGCTTCTCGGCATCTCCGGGCTTATAGCTTGCGATGACGATATCCGTTTTTGCGACTATCTGATAGATGAGATCAAGAGCTTTGGGCTTTTTCAGGTCAATTGCCAAAGAGCGTTTACCCCAGTTTGCACAACTGAAGTAGGCCGAAATATCGTTGTTCTGGTCTTCGGTTTGCAGCTTCCAGCTACGTGTGGTGTCGCCTTTCGTTGACAGATTCTCAACTTTCACAACCGATGCACCAAGTTCGGCTAAGGCGGCACCTACGCCGGGTCCCGCCAGCACACTGGCAAACTCCAAAACCTTGATGCCACTTAAAATCCCTTTGCTGTTTGGCTGAGCCATCACCGATTGGTCATTGTTAGACAGTTAAACAAAATCCTTCACTCTTTATAGTGCCCCGTATATCCGGCTTCCACTGTTTTTTCTACTTAAAACCACTGAAAGGCGCAGATGTTCACTTTCGTGCTGCAAAACTACATCTTCGTCAGTAATTAGGGCAGCTTGCCAGGATTGTTCCCTTTCTCGTTTCCGTTTCGCCGTTCCTAAACATGGATTATCTTTGCATCTTGTTTCAAAAAAAACATGACAGATACCCAAAGCCGGAACCGGACAATCGTCAGAGCTGCTTATTTCAGTTTGGGCACCAATATTTTCTTGTCGCTGCTCAAACTTGTGATGGGCTGGCTCAGCGGCAGCATGGCGGTAATTGCCGACGGGATAGATTCTTTAAGCGATGTGCTCTCATCGCTCATCTTGCTTTTTACTGCACGGATTATCAATCTGCCGCCCGACCCCCGGCATCCCTATGGCTACACCAAAGCCGATACGGTTGCTGCAAAATTGGTGGCGTTTATCATCCTTTTTGCCGGTATCCAATTGGCCATCGCAACTGTTGGAAGCCTGCGTGAAGGAATGATCAGGGAAATGCCCTCGGCAATAGCCATTGTGGCAGTGGTGGTTTCCATTGTTGGCAAACATCTGCTGGCCCTTTACCTGAAAACGACCGGAAAACGCATTGACAGCCCAATGCTAAGAGCCAATGCCCGCAATATGCAAAACGATGTGGTGATTTCGGTTTCGGTGCTTTGTGGTTTGGTGTTGACCCATGTATTAAAAATGCCGTTGCTCGACCTGCTCACTGCTCTGGCTGTGAGTTTGTGGATTATCTTTGTGGCGATACGGATGATTATCAGCTCCAGTAGGGAACTCATGGATGGTGTTGAAGATCAAAGTGTGTACACAAATATTATTGCTGCGGTGGAGAGAGTGCCTATGGCTACGAACCCTCACCGTATCCGGGCCCGAAAAATGGCCCATTATTATATGATTGCTTTGGATGTAGAAGTTGATGGAAAACTTACGCTTGATGAGGCTCATCAGGTAGGCCATCAGGTGGAAGATGAGATCAGAAAAGCCATCCCATCGGTTTACGATGTCATCGTGCACATGGAACCCGCCGGAGTTCATCATCCTGCCGAAGCATTTGGAGTGTCTTCAAAAAATCTGAGTTCATGAAGACGATCGAAACCTTATCCTGGAAAAATAGCGCTGTTAGAAGCCAGTATCTTGTGACATTCTGCTTGAGGTGTTTTGTTTTTGGGTTCTTTTTTCTTTGGAATGCGGTTGAAACTCATTCCCAGATCATGGCTCCGGCTCGAATCGAGTTCAATTCGAGGATAGATGTTCCGGTTTATGATACCCAGGTGCTGGGCGAAAAAGGGCTGCTGTATTTTTACGAAACCAGCGAAACAACTGATGACGGCCGACGAAAATGGTTTTTTGCACTTTTTGATACCGCTTTTCACGAACAATGGCAGCAGAATGTTTCTGTTTCCGATGGTTATCAGCTCAAAATGGCCAAGACAGAAGGCAGCGTAGCCTTTTTTCTGTTTTTATCGCAAGGACGTAACAAACGTACCGAAGGTTTTGAAGTGGTTCGTTTTGATTGCGACTCAAACAGCTTTCGGTTATATGGCAGCACCTTACCCGAAAAAACAACCTTTGCAGGCTTTGCTGCTTTGAATAATGCCGTGCTTTTGGGTATCAACCTTCCGCGAAATCAGGCCGATATCCTGCTTTTCGATCTTCAGACACATGAGCTAAGAAGCCTCGGGCATGGACTTTCGGGTCAGATAGTCATTCAATCGGTGGCCGCCAACCCCCAGCGTAACGAATGGATGGTTGGAATAAAACGATTTGAATCAGGGAAATATATCGAAGATGTGTTTCAGGTATATTCTGCCTCTGGAAACCTCCTTCAGAGCCATTCCTATTCGGCTTTGCCAAATTTTCTTCATTCTTATTCGATTACGTTCGATGCTGATGGAGCTTTGGTGGCTGTCGGAAGTTATGATGATGAATGGACGAAACGCAATGCCGCAAATGCCACTGCAGAGGCTGAAGATTGGAGTTTTCAAAGCAAGGGTCTTTTTTATCTGGCTTTTGATACCGATCAAGCAAAAGTGGCTCAGTTCCATCCATTTGGCAAATTCTCGAATATTTATCAAGCTGTTTCTACCGACGACCTGATGAGATTGAGACAAAAACAGTCGCGCAATCACCGTGCTCAAAATCCAAAAGGATTATATTTTCAATTTTTCAACCCCCGACTGATCAAAACTGCAGATGCCATTGTGTTTGCCGGCGATGCGTTTAAAAAGCAATATCGGACGGAAACCCGTATGAGCTACGACTTCTATGGTAGATTGATCCCTTATACTTATACCGTATTCGAAGGTTATAATTTCTTTACCGGACTCTATGCTTGTTTTGATAAAGAAGGTAATTTGCGCTGGAGTTCCGACCTCTCTTTGGGCGAAACTTTGTTACCTTATTTAAAAGATATAACCCTTGCACAAGCCGATGACGATGATTTTCTGACGGCTTTCCTGCGCGATGGCGTTTTATCTTACAAGGTGCTCGATTCGTCAGGAAAGACCATCGGGCAACAAGAACAACACCGCGTTGAACCACTTTTTGCCAACGATCGCCTGCTCGAAGAGGAATTTTCCACCATCGTTCATTGGTATGGGCCTTATTTTTTGTTGACAGGCTATCAGAAAATCACCAATATAAAACTCCGGGCCGACAATGTCCGACAGGTGTTTTATATGCAAAAGATGGCCTTTAAATAGGCTGGTATGCTTTTTGATCGAAACCTGACCATCTGCCCGAATACAGATATTTCTCTGAAAAATGAAACCTAAACAATAAAACAAACTAGCGATGAAGGTAACGAAATTAATTTTTGCGGCTAGCTTAGTGCTGCTTTTTGCTACTTCCTGCTCTCCACGGTTGAGTGGAGATTGGATGGTAAAAGGCTTTGAAACTCTTACGCCCGGGCAACCAGGCGCCTCGCTTAGCAATATTGGCACCATCCATTTCAATCCAAATGGAACAGGCGAAAAAAACGTAAATTACACCTTGCTTGGCCTAAATTACAGTGATACACATCCTTTCAAATGGACTGCCTACGATGGTGGCTACGTAACTATCCTTAGCGAAGGCTCCGAATTCTCAAAAACCTGGATTGTTATCCGGAACAAAAAAAAGAACCAGTTGTGGAAAACCACCGATGGAGCCAATAAAGTCCAGGTACTTGAATTGGAGAAAGTGCCATAAAATCCTATAACCAGATCGTTATCAAAAAATTGATTGAGTTTGAAAACAATTTGAACGGAAAGCAGTTCGAATAGTCCGGGATTAAATATTTTCAGAAGAATCCAAAAAGCATCTGATATGGCAAATTTGATGCATCGTGTGAAAGAATACCTGCTTTACACTTTTCGGAAGAAAGGTGCGCATGCACTTCACTCGCCTTTTGTTTTTGAGTTTTACAACAAAGTTATTTACGATAACGAACCGGCTTATGTTTACTCAAAGATATTGAAAGCCAGAAAAATGGTTTTAAGTAACAGAAATGTGATTGAAACCGTTGACTTTGGTTCGGGTTCAGGAGAAAAGGATTTTTCCACCTTCAGAGCAAGAGTAAATGCACTGGCAAAGAAACGAAGTCTCCCTATAAAATATTATAAGTTACTTTATCGCCTCAGCTCATTTCTGAAACCAAACAATATCCTTGAATTCGGAACTTTTACCGGTTTGTCAACCACCAGCTTAGCTTTGGGCAGCCCGGGATCTAAAATTGTGACGATGGAAGGATGCGCTTCGTTAGCTAACGTGGCTGCCGGGGTGTTGGGGAAAAACGATATTCAGGGCGTTGAAATTGCGATTGGTAACTTTAACAATCTGTTAGGCAACATTTTGGAGCAGAACCAGGTTTTCGATTTGGTTTTTTTCGATGGGAACCATCGCAAATTGCCGACACTGAACTATTTTAATCATTGTTTAGAAAAAGCCGGAACCGAGAGCGTTTTTATTTTCGATGATATTCATTGGTCGCCCGAAATGAACGAAGCCTGGGATGAGATTTGTGCGCATCCCCAAGTGACACTCAGCCTCGATTTGTTTCAATTTGGCATTGTTTTTTTCAAAAAGGGAATACAGAAACAGCATTTTGTGCTCAGGATGTGATACCTTTGTGCATCACTTAACGAAAAAAAAGCTCATGCGCGAATCTGTCATCAGTCTGAAAGGAATATCACGTCATTACAAAGTTGGTTCAGAGATAGTTAAGGCTCTGCGAAATATTGACTTGGAAATTGGCCGTAACGAATATGTGGCGTTGATGGGGCCATCGGGCTCAGGTAAATCAACCTTGATGAATATCTTAGGCTGCCTCGACACACCTACTTCCGGAAGTTATATGCTCAATGGCAACGATGTGAGCCGGATGAACGACAACCAATTGGCCGAAATTCGTAACAAAGAAATAGGTTTTATCTTTCAGACATTTAACTTATTGCCTCGATCCACCGCCCTCGAAAACGTCATGCTGCCATTGGTGTATGCCGGAGTGGGAAAAGCCCGTCGCATCGAGATGGCCAGCAAAGTGATTGCCGATGTGCAATTGAGTGATCGCAGTGCCCACAAACCCAACGAACTCTCGGGCGGACAGCGTCAACGTGTGGCCATTGCCAGAGCGCTTGTTAACAATCCTTCGATATTGTTGGCTGATGAACCAACCGGTAACCTCGACTCCAAAACTTCGGTCGAAATTATGGGGCTCCTTCAGCAAATTCATCAAAAAGGGAATACAATCATCGTCGTAACCCACGAAGAAGATATTGCCCTGTTTGCACACCGGATCATCCGCCTCAAAGACGGCCTGATCGAATCAGACGAGATCAATCACAATATCAGCACTGTTTTTTGAGATCAAATCTTTCTCAATTTAATTCTCATTGGGTTTTAAAAGAGTTTGAATTTTTCAGAAAATTTTGTTGTTGATACATGATTCATGATTGGTTGTAGCGGAAGATTTTTTCCTTTTTGAGAATGAGGCATAGCTGGCCAGAAACGTAGTAAAACTTTTTAGTAAAAAAATTGAAAGATGAAAATATATACAAAGACAGGAGATAAAGGTACTACAGCTCTCATCGGAGGGACACGCGTGCGCAAAGATCATCCGCGTATTGAAGCTTATGGCACTGTGGACGAGTTGAATGCAGTGATAGGATTGCTTCGCGATCATTTAGGAGCCGATGATGCCAATCGTCATCTCTTGCTTCAGATTCAGGAAAAACTTTTTCGTCTTGAGTCGCATCTGGCCGACGGGCGCGATGGAGCCTCAGCCGACAGTCTTCCGCCACTCAACGGCAATGATGTGAAACAGCTTGAAATCGAAATTGACCGCATGAATAGCTATCTGTCACCACTGAAGCATTTTATTTTGCCCGGCGGTCATGTATTGGTATCCTATTGCCATCTGGCACGAACTGTATGTCGTCGTGCCGAAAGAGTCGTGATTAGTCTGTCTGCTGAAACCACGGTAAACGAACTCGATTTGATCTATCTCAACCGACTTTCCGACTACTTTTTTGTGCTTGGAAGGCATTACTCATATCATACAGGTTCTGAGGAAATCATCTGGAAGCCTTGATTGGAGCGGGATTTAGCTAAACTGCCTTTTCGCTTGACAAGCACTGAAAATACCTTACTTTTGCAAAAATTTTCTTAACACCTTTATTGCGATGTATTGGACATTAGAGTTAGCCTCAAAGCTTGAAGACGCACCCTGGCCGGCAACTAAAGACGAATTGCTGGAATGGGCACAACGTACCGGAGCCCCGCAGGAAGTAATTGAAAATCTGACGGAAATGGAGGATGAAGGCGAGATATATGAGCGTATTGAAGATATCTGGCCCGATTATCCTACCAAAGACGATTTCTTTTTTCACGAAGATGAATATTAAAAAAAACCGGCGACAAGCCGGTTTTTTTATCAATACTTTTTCACCAAAGATACAGTGTCAGACGAAGCCTTTGATTTTTGTGGTTTAACATCCGGGTTCGTACCAAACTTATACCCCCTCGTCGTTCTCAACCTGTAATCCGAAAAAACTAAAGTGAACTTTGCCATATTTCCTTACATCAAACAAATAGGGATGCCCCATGAAATCAACATTTTTCGGATGCTCAATCACCAGAACACCTTCCTGTTCGAGCAGGGAACGCTCGAAAACAAGACGTACAATTTCGTGAAATCGTTCGGGTTCCATTTCATAAGGCGGATCAGCAAAGATGAGCCCGAGAGGAGCCGACAACGAACTAAGAAAACGAAAGACATCTGCACGTATTGCACGTAAATTGGGCATTTCGAATTTCTTTGCTGTATCTGAAATAAACTGAATGCATTTTGAATTCTCGTCAATCGCAGTCACAGACCGACAGCCCCTCGACACAAGCTCATAAGAAATACTTCCGGTTCCGCTAAATAAATCGAGAGCATTAAGTCCTTCAAAATCAAGATCGTTTTCTAGAATGTTAAAAAGACTTTCTTTTGCAAGGTCGGTTGTGGGTCGTACCGGTAATCCGGGAGGCACATGAATGAGGCGTCGTTGAAGTCTTCCTCTTATAATTCGCATTGCAAGGCGTTGTAGAGAATGTGATATTGATGAACCGGCAAACCTTCCAACATATAGCTGTAATCGAAGGTGTTGTTGCGTTCGGCAAAACCGATATTTCTAACATAGAGATAAAGCATGTCATACGGTTTATCTCCTTTGTCAATATTGCCTGATAGGGTAACTGTTATTGTTTCAGGATTTAGTTGTAACTGGTCGAAAGCAAAGAGGAGGAAATAGATAAAGTCCTCAGGTGTATTGTATTTGAAGTTGTTGATATAAACAAGTTTATCGTTTTTCAAAACAACCAGATCGTAATTTCTATCACGTACATGGATAAAAGCCTGGGTTTCTACGGTGAGGTTACGTTTTGAGATGAGCAGGCTTTCCACAAAAACCGATTGCAGATGGGCAATACGTGCATTGGGCCATATATCTTTGATCTTCTCAATAAGCGAGTTTGACAGATAATAGATGTTTTGGGCTTCGGCGGTTTTGAGTTCATCAACCTGAATCCGGCTGTTATCCTGAAACGGTTGATTGAATGCAAGATAGACGCCTTTTTCTTTTTCGTCGTAGAGCGGGTTGGGTATCAGGGTATTGAAGGTATTATCAACAATAGCCAGCACGCTCTGAAAAGGATAGGTGATCCATTGACGCAAAATAGCTACTTCATCGAGGGCAGCAGTCGTTCGCTCTGCCTGGTCGAATTGCTTGGCCTGAAAAGTTTCCAAACAGAGGTAACGGTTTTTTTCGAGTGAGAAAACGACATACGAAAAACCATCCGGAGCAATCCGGATGGTAAGGTGATAATTTCGCGAGTGGTCTTCCTTAAACGCTTTGTCGTAGCGACTGATAATTGGTCGTGTCGAGATAATCATGGCAATAGCGGCACACTATTCCCAGTTGCCATCTGTTGAAGGTTCGGTGAGAGATCCCACTTTAAGCCCGGCGTATTTTTCAATGGCTTCTTCGTTTGCGATAAGATTCAGAATACGCTGTTCATCGAGGCCTTTCAGATAAGCTGTAAACGGAGCTTTCACTTCATAAACACTAACCTTCACCCCGCCACGCTCAACTTCACCTGCAGCAAGCTCAAAAGGAACATTGTCGGAAAAAGGAATGATTCCTAAGTTTGACAGATTGAAATTGTGGCGTTTGCCAAACAGCGAGTCAGCCACTTTGACGTAACCCAAGGTATCGTTAATGGTTTTGGTAAAAGTTGTGTCGTTGGGATCGGGAATCACATTCACAACAGGAATTTCTCCAACCTTAACGTATGCCAGCAATGAGTCAAAACTGCCAGAATATTTTCCCTTGGCATTTTTGTAAAAAGCCTGAATGCTACGGATATCTTTCAGCCGCTGAACGACTTCCACATCGCGGAGTTTCTTTTCATTCAGAAACTGAATAGGTTCGTTAATGCTTTTATAGATCAAGTAGACCAAAACTACAATGACTACTGACAGGGCAATTTTAATGATATTACTTTTCATGCTTCACTTTTTTTGCACTTGCAAATGTACGTTATTTATGCAAATAAACACGAAATTATCTTTGTTTTCGCGGTTTTTAATTCTGCGGTTTGATGGGGATGATTTGTGCCAGCACCGGAATGAGCAACTGGCGCTTGATGGGCTTTGCAATATAGCCATCGCAGCCGGCTGCAAAACAGGCGTCTTTTTCGTTGCTCATGGCATAAGCTGTTTGAGCAATAATGGGTAAATCAGGTTTGAATTTTTTGATTGCCCGAGTTGCTTCGTAACCGTTCATGCCTTTAAGTTGAATATCCATCAGAACAATGTCAATATCGTCCTGTTCTTTGCTGATATCAATTGCCTGCTGTCCTTCAATAGCCCGGATACTTTGCATTCCGAGCGACTTGAGAATAACCTCGAGCAACTCGTAATTGGAATCAACATCCTCAACAATCAATACTTTTTTGCCTATCAGATGATCAACATCGCGTTTGCCTTGAACAAACTTCTGGGATTGATCAGGTACTGTAAATGGGATTTCAATCTGAAAAGTTGTACCGCTTCCGGCAATTGAATCAACATGAATTTGTCCGTCAAGAAGCTGAACAATTTCCTGAACAATACTTAATCCAAGGCCGGCTCCGGGATAAATCATTCCCGACGATTCATGAAGTTTTGTAAAACGTTTGAAAAGCAAATGTTGCTTGCTTTGTGGAATGCCAATGCCGGTATCGCTGACAAAAAAGCGTAAGTTTTGATGATTATTGTCGGACTGCCCAATTTCGTAACCAAAACTGATGCTGCCTTCGCCGGTGAATTTCAAGGCATTATCAAAAAGACTGACCAGGATCTGCCGTATCCGGTTTTTGTCGCTGTAAACTTCGGTAGGCGAATAGCTGGGAATCACCGCTTTGATTTTGATGTTTTCTTTGCCTTTGTGATGGGCAAGCTGAGAAAATGTTTCGTTTAGCTCACTAAAAAGCTGCTGAATATCAAATATTTCAAATTGCGGCCGGATATTTCCTGATTCGATTACTGAAAGTTCAAGGATTTCATTAATCAGATGGAGCAGAGCGATGCCGTTGGTTCGGATATGTCGTACGTATTCACGAGCTTTCTGTGGATCGTGGTTCTCGGTTTCTAAAAGTTCACCAAAGCCTATCACGGCATTGAGCGGAGTTCGGATTTCGTGGCTCATATTAGCCATAAAAGCCGATTTTAGCCGATCGGATTCTTCAGCCTTTTGCAAAGCGGCTTCGAGGTCGATTTCGGCTTGTTTGCGCTCGGTTACATCGCGGCCAATAATCAGAAGACCTTTTCGCGCACCATCACTAAAAAACAGAGGTATCTTAATGATATCGAACACCCGTGGAATGTTCATCGGGTCAATGATGGTTTCGTCGCTGCGGATCGGACTGTGTTTTTGCCAGGCCTCCTCGTCAGAAATGGCACAAACCCTAAAAGCCAGTTCACATTCCGGACTGTCGGCAATAAGGTCAATATCAGTTTTCCCTTTATAATCTGCGTTGTTGAGCCGGAAAAGATTCAATATACTGGTATTGGCCACAAGCCAGCGCCCCATTCCATCTTTGAAGGCGATAATGTCGGGCATGGCGTTGATGAGGATGCTCAGTTTTTCTTCCTGTTCGACAATGGTGTTGTGACTTAGAGTAAGCTCGTTTTTAGTTTTTTCCAGTTCTTCATATTGCTTCTGAAGCAATCGGTTCATTTTAACCGAACGGCGGTTTGTACGTAAAATGAACATAATCATCCCCAATAAAATGAGAATAGCTAACAAGCTCAAAATCAGTAATTGACGATTGAAACGATTTGTTTCTTTTGCTTTGATGATTGCTTTTTCATGTGTTTCATTTTCTTTTTTGAGCTGGGCTATCTCTTTAGCCTTTTTGGCTACATTGAAGCGTGTTTCCAGATTGGCAGCCGTGGCTTGGTCAACACTTGCTTTTAAAGAATCAGTAAGTTGCAGATAACCTTGCAGGGCATGAAAAGCTTCAGCTTCGTTTCCTACCTTCTGCCAGGTTTCATACAGTTCTTTCAATATATTTGTTTTCAGCTCAATATCGGGATAAAGTTCAACTTCATCGCGTGCTCTCATAAAAGCATTAAGCGCTTGGCGATGAGTATTGTTTACTTTATGAGCCAATCCCATCATATACCAGACATCGGCAAGCGAATGACCGGTTTCCTGAAAAATTCCATAAGCTTTGTTCAGATAATGAAAAGCACTATCGCTCTGTCTTTGCTGAATAAATGTGTGACCAATATTGACTAAGGTTATGCCAATATTGTGAAGGTCTTTCTTTTGTTTGGCAAGCGTCTGACTTTGTCTGAATAGTTTTTTGGCTTCATCGTATTTTTTTTCAGCTAGGCGAATAGTTCCAAGATTATTCAGAATACTGATCATCGTTGTGGTGTCGTTGAGTTCGCTGGCAATTTCGAGAGAAATTTGAAGATGACCGTAGGCTTCTTCATAGCTGTTGAGTTTCTGGTAAAGTGTTCCGATATTGTTGTTGACGGCGCCATAGTTATGTTTGTTGTTCAGGTATTCGAACATCGAGAGGGCGTTGTCGTAGTATTCGAGCGCTTTAACATAAAGCCCGAAATTGTTGTACAAGTTACCCATATTGTTGTATATGGCAGCAATCTCTACGGAGTCGGGAATTTCAGCAAAAATTTGCAATGCCGAGTCGTAATACATATTTGCTTGATCGAACTGTCTGAGGCGGTTTGCTGCAACCCCTGCAAATTTATATGCCTTTGCCAAAGGCTCTCCTCCGTTTTTTTTGGTTTTTTTAATCGCTTCGAGGCTAAGCTTGAACGATTTTTCGGGAACTTTGTCCAAAAACATTTTAATCAGATAATTATAATCGTCAAGGGTTTCGGGTGCATTATCCAAAAATTGCGAGATGATACTGTCTTGACGTTGCGTATTGTTTTGTGCCTGAATCGGAAGCGCGAACCAGAACATCATGAGCATCCACAGTGAAAAGCAAACTGTGGGAAATCTTAGTTCAAATGGCATTGAACGAAGGGGTGAAGAAGGGGTATTTGTCATTTCACGAGGCAGTTAATTGTGCGTAGTTGGGGATATAATCCAAAAATTCAATGTTTTCGGTGGAAGCTTGTATTCTTATCGAGTATTGATTAATTCCATTGGTTATCAGTAGATAGGGTGCGTTTAGCGACATGTTGTAGCGGATTACCTGATCAAGAACAGCCTGGGAAAGCTCAACATTTCGTGCCTTGCACTCTACGATCAACAACGGGGCAGCCTGAGGTGAAAAAACCACAATATCACAGCGCTTTTCGAGCCTGTGGAGCTTTATTGAATATTCCACTGCAACAAGCCCGGGCGGCATGCCGAGCTTTTCAATGAAATGATGTAACACCATTTGCCTGACCTCTTCTTCGGGTGTTAAAGCCACATAACGCTTTCGCACAGGATCGAAGACTTCTGTCTTTCCCTTGTTTTGCTTTGTTTTAAACCAGTGTAAACCGCCCATGGATCTGTAACAATTCAACAAAATTACACCCTTTTACCAAATGAAAGAGGTTAGCACCTGTTTTTCTGGAATCTGCCTTAAAGAAGCTAGCTTTTGAAACTGCATTTTTGGTGAACGGGATGTTTGTTGTACCTTTGTACAACTGAAGAAAAAATTGCCGGTTGTTTTTTCTATGCTTATGAACGATAAATCAAATTGTTGAATACATGAAAACGAAGAAAGAAATCATTGACAACTGGCTGCCGCGCTATACTGGACAGCCCCTTCACGAGTTTGGCGAATACATCTTGCTGACCAATTTTGGCCAGTATCTTGAGCTTTTCTCCGAATGGCACAATGTCCCGATTATTGGGCACGAAAACCCAATGCCTTGTGCGACCTCCGATAATATTACCATCATCAATTTCGGGATGGGGAGCGCCAATGCTGCAACAGTGATGGATTTGTTGGGAGCCGTTTCGCCTAAAGCCGTGTTGTTTCTGGGCAAATGTGGCGGTTTAAAAAGAAAAAATCAGGTTGGTGATTTGATTCTCCCTATTGCTGCGATTCGAGGCGAAGGAACTTCCAACGATTATCTGCCGGTTGAAGTACCTGCATTACCGGCTTTCAGCCTGCAAAAGGCCATCTCGAGTACTATCCGCGACCATGGCCGCGACTATTGGACCGGCACGGTTTATTCTACCAACCGGCGCGTTTGGGAACACGACGACTCCTTTAAAGAATACCTGATCAAAACCCGCAGCATGGCCGTGGATATGGAAACCGCCACCATTTTCGTTGTAGGCTTTGCCAATGAAATTCCAACCGGGGCTTTACTCTTGGTTTCCGATCAACCAATGATTCCCGAAGGGGTAAAAACTTCGGAAAGCGACCGCCGCGTAAACCGTCGCTTTGTGCATGAACATCTGAAAATTGGCATTGAATCGTTGCAGCAACTTATCAATAACGGATTGACAGTTAAGCATCTGCGGTTTTAACGATGGCATTCACTTACGAACAAATCCTTCAAAACATTCGAAACAAAGTGTTTCACCCCATCTATTTTTTGATGGGCGAGGAACCTTATTTTATCGATACCATAACCGATCTGCTTGAAGAAACAGTGCTCGAAGAGGCCGAAAAAGCTTTTAACCTGCTTGTGATGTATGGCCGCGATGTGGATGTGCATACCATCATTAGTCAGGCGCGAATCTACCCAATGTTGGGCAACTATCAACTCGTCATTGTGAAAGAAGCACAGGACGTTAAAGATATTGAGCTGATTGAGTCCGCTATGGTCAACTTTCCACCAACAACGATATTGGTGATCAATTATAAATATAAAAAACTCGATGGGCGGAAAAGCTTTTCAAAAACCATTGACAAGAAAGGGGTGTTGTTTGAAAGCAAAAAATTGTACGACAACAAAATTCCAGAATGGATCAGAAAATATCTTCAACAACGTCAGTATAACATCAGCCCGAAAGCCGAGCAAATGTTAACGGATTATTTGGGCACCGACCTCCATAAAATCCGCAATGAGCTCGAAAAACTGATGATCTCACTGAAGCCGGGCTCAAAAATCACTGATGTTGAAGTGGAAGAAAAGATCGGGATTTCAAAAGATTTCAACATCTTCGAACTACAAAATGCCATTGGTTCCAAAAATATCCTGAAGGCAAATCAGATCATCAACTATTTTGGTGACAACAGCAAAGAAACCCCTGTAGTCTTTACAGTTGTGATGCTTTACCAATTTTTTTCAAAGCTGCTCAAATACCATTTTACCCCTGATAAATCGGCCAGTAACCTGACTGGCGTTTTGGGTGTTATTCCCTTTTTTCAGGAATCGTTTCGCATTGCTGCCCGAAATTATTCCGTGGCCGATATCGCAAAAATCATCAGCATATTGCGTGAGTACGATATGAAAGCAAAGGGATACGGGAGCAATGATTTGAGCGATGCCGAGCTTTATAAAGAGTTGTTGTATAAGATAATACATGTCCGACAGGCCTAACGGGTAAATGCCTGGTTAGGAATAATTGATCATCTTTCGGGTAATAATTTGGTTGCTTGGCTGTAACAATCGTTTAAATTTGCAGCCTCAAAAAACCAAACGTATGCTCTGTATCATCCGTCACGAAACCGACCCTTATTTTAATTTAGCTGCCGAAGAGTATGTGCTGAAAAATTTTGCACGCGACAGCTTCATGCTTTGGCGCAACGAACCAGCTATCATTGTTGGGAAACATCAGAATACCATGGCTGAAATCAACCTTGATTATGTGAAAGAAAACCAGATTAAGGTGGTGCGCCGCCTTTCAGGTGGCGGCGCTGTTTTTCACGACCTTGGGAACCTGAATTTTACCTTTATTGCCTCCGATGAAAATCATAAATTAGTGGATTTTCGGAAATTCACTCTTCCAATTTTGGAAGTACTTCAAAAAATGGGGATAGAAGCCAAATTTGAGGGTAGGAACGATTTGACCATCGGTGGCCGGAAGTTTTCGGGGAATGCTGAACATGTGTATAAAAATCGGGTACTGCACCATGGCACCTTGTTGTTTTCGTCGCAGATGACCGATCTTTCCAATGCTCTGAATGTGGATCCTGAAAAGTTTCAGGATAAAGCCGTGAAGTCGGTAAGAAGTCGTGTGACCAATATCAGTGAACATCTTCACGAACCTCTTACGGTA
Organism: Bacteroidales bacterium; assembly: GCA_019454985.1. Taxonomy (GTDB): domain Bacteria; phylum Bacteroidota; class Bacteroidia; order Bacteroidales; family F082; genus JALNZU01. Next base: position 74,512 of record JACFNF010000007.1, on the reverse strand, counting down.
TTGGAGTTCAGAGACAAAATTATGGATCATGTGAGGAATAATACGCCAGATGCCGAGATGTATAGTTTCAGTAAGCAGGATATTGACGCCATCAACCAACTCAGAGAGGAAAAATATTTGAGCTGGGACTGGAATTTTGGATATTCCCCTCAGTACAATTTCAGGAAAACACTTAAAACGGATGGAGGGAAGCTGGAAATTGTGCTGAAAGTGACGAACGGAATCATTGAAGATGCCCGCTTCTATGGCGACTATTTCAATAAGCTTGATCCATCCGATATCGAGCAAGCACTGGTTGGAACAGCCCATCACGAAGCTGCGGTGAAAGAAAAACTGAAGGTATTCGACCTTTCGGATTATTTCCTGAGAATTTCGGAAGACGAGCTTCTAAGCACCTTGTTTTAAGCCGGCGATCATTGGATGATCACCATTCAGAAATCAGCCGGCATTATTCGCTGCGATGAATAGCGCTGGCTCCGGCCTGTACGGTAGGCATGATAAACAGGTCGTGAATACTCACATGCTCTGGTACATTGGCACAATACCATACAGCATCAGCAATGTCGTCGGCGGTTAATGGCTGGAAACCTTTATATACTGCCGCTGCCCGTTCGTCGTCGCCATGGAATCTTACATTTGAGAATTCAGTTTCAACAGCTCCGGGCGCTATCTGGGTAACCCTTATCCCGTAAGTGTAAAGGTCGTAACGCATGGCTTTTGTCAACCCGTCCACTGCATATTTGGTGGCACAATACACATTGCCTTTGGCGTAAGCTTCTTTCCCTGCCACTGATCCGATATTGATGATATGACCTTTGTGGGCTCTTACCATCAGAGGCAATACGGCTTTGGTGATTCGAAGAAGCCCTTTCAGATTGGTGTCTATCATTTCATCCCAGTCGTCCCACTTCCCATCCTGAATCGGGTCAAGTCCGAGCCAGTCCGGCATTATTGATCAAAAGGTCAGGGATGATATTGTTTTTTTGCAATAAGTCAGTAAGTTGTGATGAAGTCTGAGGGCTTCTCACATCGCCCGTCAATAAAAATGAGGTCGTGTTGAGTTCCTTTTTAAGTTCTTGCCCGAGTTCGGTCAGGCGTACGCTGCGACGGGCGATCAAGACCAATTGCCACCCGCCCTGTGCAAAGCGATGAGCGCAGGCCAACCCGATTCCACTGCTTGCACCGGTAATGATTACAGTTTTCATAGCAGGATTTTTATTTATCAGAATGCTTTTCGATCCAGTTTTTGGCGTTGATAAAAGCTTCAATCCAGGGGGCTACTTCGTCCTGTTGACGGCCTTCGGGATAATAAGGCCATTGCCAGGGCAGGAACGAGCGTTCAATATGGGGCATCATGGCCAAGTGACGGCCATTGTTGGAGCAGATAGCCGCTGTGGCCCAGTCGCTTCCGTTGGGATTGCCCGGGTATTCTTCCTGGCCGTAGTTCATCACAATTTTGTAGTTGTCGCGATAGCAAGGGAAACTGAATTTTCCTTCGCCGTGTGCAATCCAGACGCCTAGACGACGGCCCGACAATGAGCCCAGCATTACACTATTGTTTTCAGGAATTTCGACATCCACAAAAGCCGATTCAAATTTTCCCGAACTGTTGTGCATCATGCGAATCTGCTCGGGATGTTCAGGATAGATGAGGTTGAGCTCAACCATGAGCTGGCATCCGTTGCAAACGCCGAGGCTGAGGGTGTCGGGGCGGCGATAAAAATCTTCGAGGGCTTGTTTTGCCTTTTCGTTGTAAAGGAAAGCCCCGGCCCAGCCTTTGGCCGACCCAAGCACATCGGAATTGGAGAAACCACCAACAAACACCAGCATATTCACCTGGCTAAGGTCTTCGCGTCCGCTGATCAGGTCGGTCATGTGAACATCTTTTACGTCGAAACCGGCCAGATAAAGGGCATAGGCCATTTCCCGATCGCCGTTTACTCCTTTTTCGCGAATGATGGCCGACCGAACTCCTGATGGCTTTCGGCGATTGGGATCAATCCCATATTGTTGTGCTTTACCCGTAAAATGTTTACCGAAGCTGAAGGCTAAGTCTTGTTTCTTATAATTCTTGAAACGAGCCAGTGCAAATTGTTCGCCGCTCTGTTTGCGATCGAGCAGATAAGACGATTTGTACCACACATCGCGCAAAGCGTTGATGTCGAAACGATGGTGGTTATTGTTGTGCAGGATATGAACAAATCGTTCGGCCACTACTTGTCCGATAGTGATGTAACCAATACTTTGCTGTTGCAAATAGTCTTCCACTTTTTCGTCATTGGCCACCTGAATGACCACGGCAGGTTTTTCGCTGAACATCAGGTTGATGATGTTATGTTCTTCGAGGTCGTCGAGGCGGATTTTCATACCGTAGTCGGTGTTGGCAAAGTTCATCTCGAGCAGAGTAGTGATAAGACCACCGGCCGATACATCGTGACCTGAAAGAATCAGCTTGTTTTCGATGAGGAACTGAAGCGCATCGAAAACTTTGGCAAAGTATTGCGGATCAACAACATCAACCGTGTTGCTGCCGATGCTGTTAAGAGTTTGCATCAATGCCGAACCGCCGAGATTGAAATCGTCATTCGAGAGGTCAATATAAATCAGCTGGGAATTCAGTTCCGGTTTCAGCAGCGGGTTTACGGTTTTGCGGATATCGCTCACTTCGCCTACGGCAGTGACGATGACAGTTCCCGGAGCAAGCACCTTTTCGCCATCAGGGTATTTTTGAGTCATTGAAAGACTGTCTTTCCCGGTAGGTACGTTGATCCCCAGTTCGATACAGAAGTCGCTTAATGCTTTTACGGCTTTATAAAGTCGTGCATTCTCGCCCTCATTTTTGGCCGGCCACATCCAGTTGGCGCTCAGCGAAACACCTTTGATGCCATCCTGAATGGGAGCCCAGACAAGGTTGGTGAGGGCTTCGGCCACGGCAAGCCGAGAGCCTTTGCGCTCGTCAATTAACCCGGCCACAGGCGCATGACCCAGCGCGGTGGCGATACCTTTATGGCCTTTGTAGTCGAGCGTGACAACACCCAGATTATTCAGCGGAAGTTGCAGCGCCCCAATGGTTTGCTGTGTGGCAACGCGTCCTGTTACGGAGCGGTCAACTTTATTTGTGAGCCAGTCTTTACAGGCTACTGACTCCAACTGCAAGACATTGTTCAGGTATTGATGTAAAAGATCGGCAGAGAGGGCAGGGGTGCTGAAATTGTTCTTTTTGGTCTTGTCGTCGAGGACGGTTTTGGGAGGTTTGCCCAACAGATGTTCAAGGCGAAGATCAATGGGGCAGGTGCTTTTATTTCTGACGAATTTCAGATGATGGTCGCCTGTAGCCTGGCCAACCACATAGATCGGAGCCCGCTCGCGCAGAGCCGTTCGGCTGAGCAGGTCGAGTTTGTCAGGGTGGATGAGAAGACCCATGCGTTCCTGCGATTCGTTGCCAATGATTTCTTTGTCGGAAAGGGTAGGATCGCCCAAAGGCAGTTTTTCGATATCAATGGTTCCGCCAGTTTCTTCAACCAGCTCAGAGAGGCTGTTCAGATGACCGCCAGCCCCATGGTCGTGGATGGATCGGATAGGATTTTCGTCGGCTTCGGCTAATGCTCTGACTACGTTGCATACCCGTTTTTGCATTTCGGGATTGGAGCGCTGCACCGCGTTTAGTTCGATGGAGTTGCTGAATTGTCCGGTGTCAACACTGGAAACAGCGCCGCCACCCATGCCAATACGATAGTTATCACCACCCAACACCACAATTTGGTCGCCTGCCTGAGGGCTTTCCTTGAAGCTGTCCTTTTTCCGTGCATAGCCCACACCACCGGCCAGCATAATCACCTTGTCGAATCCATAATGCGTATCGCCCTCATGTTCAAAGGTTAGCAGACTTCCATTGATAAGGGGCTGACCAAATTTATTGCCAAAATCGGAAGCTCCATTCGATGCTTTGATGAGGATTGATTCGGGCGATTGATAAAGCCATGGGCGAGGTTGGAGTTTTTTCTCCCAGCTTCGGTTTTCGATGGTTCGGGGATATGAAGTCATATAAACAGCTGTTCCGACAAGCGGAATGCTTCCTTTGCCACCCGCCATTCGGTCGCGGATTTCGCCACCGGTACCGGTAGCAGCGCCATTGAAAGGTTCAACAGTGGTCGGGAAATTATGTGTTTCGGCCTTGAGCGAGATAACCGTTTGAATGTCGTTGACTTTGAAAAAGCTCGGTTGGTCGGGCTGTTCGGGGGCAAATTGTTCGGCCATCGGACCTTCAATAAAAGCAACATTGTCTTTATAGGCTGAAACCAAACGATTCGGATGCGCGGACGCTGTTCTTTTAATCATCCCAAAAAGGGCCTCGGGCATGGTTTTTCCGTCAATGACAAAAGTGCCGTTGAAGATTTTATGCCGACAATGCTCCGAGTTCACCTGGGCAAAACCATATACTTCGCTGTCAGTGAGTTTCCGTCCGAGATTTTCGCTAAGTTGCTGCAAATATGTGATCTCGTCAGCACTTAAGGCAAGCCCGTGCAGTTCGTTATATTGTTCAAGGTTTTCGATCGTAACGACGGCTTCAGGCTCAATATTGATTTCGAAAAGATGCTGATCAATCTGAGGGTAAAGGGCTTGAAGCATGGGATCGTAGGAGGCCGGATACGAGCCCACAGCGGTAAACTGTTCGATGCGGCTGATTCCGTGAATACCCATGTTTTGCGTTATTTCAACCGCATTGGTACTCCAGGGGCTAACCATCTCTTTTCGCGGCCCAATAAAAGGCCCTTTGAGCATTTCTTCATCGGTGAAGGTGTAACCGGTAAAAAGCCAGCTTAATTTTTTGAGAATTTCTTCACTAAGTAAAGTGCTGATTTCCAGCACTATCACATTGTTTGAACCGGATTTGAAGAATCTTATCATATCGCTGTACTTTGGGTAAATTCAGAACGGGAAGCCGTGGGCAAAGATAGAAAATGAAGCGGAATCAGGGCGGTTTTTTTCGCCATTCATCAATGATATAGCGAAAAAAAACGGGTGCTTTACAAGCACCCGTTGAGATGGATAAAAGAAGAATTTCGGTATTTACTTATTTTACAACAAGTTTAATGGTTTGTGTGCAACCCTGTTGTTGAATATGGATAAAATAGATTCCTTTTTTCAGGGATCCAAGGTTTACTTCGTGTTTCCCTGTTGCTAGCTGTTCACTCATCACACAGCGACCGGTGAGATCGAAAAGATTCATCACAGCCGGATTAACAGTTTCAACAAACACTTTTTCTGTGGTTGGGTTGGGATAAATCTGTGCTTCAGGCCTTTGATTTTCAATTTGTCCGACAGTTACATTCGCATAAACCAAAATGTCGTCCACCTGCCAGGTTGCGGCAGCGGCTGTTGTTGATGTGTATTTAAAGGCAAAATAGTGGTTTGACCCTCCGTTGGCTGCAAGCACGACATTGCCTGAGTTGACCCAGGTCCAGTTTCCCGATGACCAATCGGCCAAGTCGGTAATATCCTGCCAGGTGGCATTATTGGGGTTGCCTGTACCGCTGTAGTTTGTGCTTTTCATCAGCTGAAGGGCGTTGCCTTCATAATTGCGTGCCGAACGAAAATTCAAACTGATATTGCTCATGGCAGCAGTGGTATTGATGGCCGGACTGATAAGCCAGTCTTCGTTAGCCACAGGAGCACCCGAATAGCCCGAAATGCGTGCGTAATCCTCATTGTTCAGGTGGTAATACGTCCATTCCTGTGCTCCGGCCACATCGTAGGTGTCCATCACCCCAAGATCGGTATCAAAGGTTTCGTTTAGCAGAACCTGGTATTCATTCAGATGCACCATAGCAGAAGGTGCAGTGCCATCGGTTTTGTAGTCAATGTTGCTGCCGGAGTTGGTGTAAGGATAAATATTGAAAAAGTAGTCCACTCCGCCAGGCAAAACGGGAAACAGATGGCCTTGTTTTCCATAGTTCACATTCCAGGCAATATAACCTTCAGTCACATCGAGGTTGTTTTCTACCGGAATACCATCAACCGGTACGTCGTTGACGCTTCTCGGCACTGCAAGTGTTGCGTAGAGGAGATATCCGTCGGGCAGTTGCTCTCCTGTGGCATCAACCCAGCTCAAAGAAATACCTGTACCGGCGGCATTACCAGCGAATGCAGTTGGGTAGTTGGTGGGTTCGGGTTTGATTTGTGTTTCGCTCGAAAAGACGAAATCGTCGTAATATACGGTGCCGCCATTGTTGCCATCCTGGTTATAAACCCTCACTTCAAAACGAAAGCCTGTTGCTTCGGCTGGTGCCACTAATTCTTTTTCATATTGTTGCCACTGACTGTTATTTTCGCTATAGGTGTTTGGTCTTAGCTCGGCTTCGTGATCGGCAAGGGTGGCCGTACCATTGAGCCAGTATGACCAGATGCGTGTTTTGGCAGAATTATCATTGTCAAAATACCAATACGAAATGGTGTAGGTTTTACCGGGGACGATGCCCTCGATCACTTGTTGCATTTTTTTGGTTGATGAAGCAGAAGTGTGCTTAGCCGAGAAGCTCCCGCCGTGTTTAATACCGCTTTCTTTCGAAATATTTTCAGCAATATTCCAATTGGCAGGTTTGGTGTCGCTAGTCCATGTTTCCAGACCCGGGTTCTGAACAAGGTTTTGGGAAAAGAGTGGCGAGGCAGTCAGAGCCACAATCAGCATCGTAATCAGGGGGTAGAATTTTTTCATATGTGTTTTTTATTTAAAGAATAATGATTTGTTTAGTCTGCAAAAATACAACGAAATCAGGTGTAACAAAAAAGACGGCTTTCAAAGCCGTCTTTTTTGTTATGTACATTGCGGAGGGATTATTTCTTATCGTCCACTTCTTCAAAATCAACATCGGTTACCTCATCATCGCCTCCTTTTGAGCCGGTTTCGGCTCCTGCATGGTGAGCTTGCTGGGCGTCGCCCTGGGCTTGGGTGTTGTTGTACATCTGCTCGCTGGCCGATTGCCAAATACTGTTCAGCTTGTTCATGGCAGCATCAATTGCGTTGATGTCCTGTGCTTTGTGTGCATTTTTCAGTTGCTCAACAGCGCTTTCGATTTCCGATTTTTTGTCGGCAGGCAGCTTGTCGCCATAATCTTTCAGTTGTTTCTCGGTCTGGAAGATCAGGGCATCAGCCGAGTTGAGCTTGTCAACCCTTTCGCGCTCTTTTCTGTCGCTTTCGGCATTGGCAGCGGCTTCATCTTTCATTCTCTGGATTTCAGTGTCACTCAGTCCCGACGAAGCTTCGATGCGGATACTTTGAGTTTTTCCGGTGGCTTTGTCTTTAGCCGAAACATGCAGAATGCCGTTGGAGTCGATGTCGAATGACACTTCAATTTGAGGAACGCCTCTTGGTGCCGGCGGAATACCATCGAGGTGGAACCGTCCGATACTCTTGTTCTGATTGGCCATTGGCCTTTCGCCCTGGATCACATGGATTTCAACCGAAGGCTGATTGTCGGAGGCCGTCGAGAACACTTCCGATTTTTTCGTCGGGATGGTGGTGTTGGCTTCGATGAGTTTGGTCATTACGCCGCCAAGGGTTTCAATACCGAGCGAGAGCGGGGTAACATCGAGCAGCAGCACGTCTTTTACTTCACCGGTGAGAACACCTCCCTGGATGGCAGCGCCAATGGCTACTACTTCATCGGGGTTCACGCCTTTGGAAGGCTCTTTTCCGAAAAAGTCTTTCACAATTTGCTGGATGGCGGGGATACGGGTAGAACCGCCCACGAGAATCACATCGTCGATGTCGGCAGCAGTATAGCCGGCATCTTGCAATGCTTTGCGACAAGGCTCAATGGTAGCCCGGATCAGGTGATCGTTGAGTTGTTCGAATTTCGCACGGGTGAGTTTACGAACGAGGTGTTTCGGCACACCGTCAACCGGCATGATATAAGGCAGGTTGATTTCGGTTTCGGTAGAGCTCGAAAGTTCGATTTTGGCTTTTTCGGCTGCTTCTTTCAGTCGCTGAAGCGCCATGGGGTCTTTATGAAGATCCACACCTTCGTCTTTTTTAAACTCGTCGGCCAACCATTCAATGATGTTGTGGTCAAAGTCATCTCCACCCAAATGGGTATTGCCGTTGGTTGATTTCACCTCGAAAACGCCATCGCCCATTTCTAAGATGGAGATATCGAAGGTTCCGCCACCAAGGTCGTAAACGGCCACCTTAACATCGTTCTTTTTCTTGTCAAGTCCGTAAGCCAAAGCAGCTGCAGTGGGCTCATTGATGATACGTTTCACTTTGAAACCGGCAATTTCACCGGCTTCTTTGGTGGCCTGACGCTGCGAATCGCTAAAATAGGCCGGAACGGTGATGACGGCTTCGGTAACGGTTTGGCCAAGGTAATCTTCAGCTGTCTTTTTCATTTTCTGAAGCAGGATGGCCGAGATTTCCTGAGGTGTATAAAGACGGTCTTCAACTTCTACTCTAGGGGTGTTGTTGTCGCCCCTGACAACTTTGTACGGAACACGATCTTTTTCAGCAGTAACACGGTCGTAGGTTTCACCCATGAAACGTTTAATCGAATAAATGGTGCGCTTGGGGTTGGTGATGGCCTGACGCTTGGCAGGATCTCCCACTTTGCGTTCGCCATTATCTGTAAAAGCTACGATGGAAGGGGTGGTACGACGCCCTTCGCTGTTGGGGATAACCACAGGCTCGTTGCCTTCCATTACCGAAACACAAGAGTTGGTCGTTCCCAGGTCAATTCCAATAATTTTTCCCATTATCTTATTCTCCTATACCTATATTAAATTAAAATTTTCAATTTTCATTTCCTCCCTCAAATCTTATGCCAGCCGGCTTTTGCGGCTTATTTTGCAATAAACATAAGGAGAAATGAGATAAATTGATGTTAGTATTAATTCATAACATCATGTAATTCAGCGGTATATGGTAAAATAAAAAAGGTTATTTTAGTTGATTTTCCAAATATGACAAAACGGCAGTTTTGTTTGAGAATCCTGTTTTGATGGGCTTTTGCCGTATGGCAAAAAAAACGGCTTCCTGAAAGAAAAGCCGTTTTTGAGATTTATTTTTGACTGCTTTTTTTAAGCCAGTTCAGCCAGTTTACCTGATTGTTTTACCCGGACTCCTTTCGGGGTTTGATGCAATGTACAGGCTTCGTTGTAGAGGTCATGCTCAAAAAAGAGGACAAAATCACCTGCCAGCGCATCATCATAAAAACGCTCTTTGTCTTTCAGTGTGACAAGCGGTTTAGTGTCGTAGGCCATGATCCAGGGCATGGGAATGTGAGCTGTTGAGGGCAGCAAGTCGGCCATAAACGCGATCACGCGGCCGTTATAGCGGATATATGGGATAAGCTGCCCCTCGGTGTGTCCGTCGAAAAGCTTGAATGTGATGTTGGGAATGTATTCGCCTTCGGTTTCGATGAGCCGAAGTTTCCCGCTTTCGTATATAGGCATGATATTCTCTTTCAAAAACGAGGCTTCTTCGCGGCGGTTGGGATGGGTAGCCCAATCAAACTGGCGTTTGCTGGTCCAATAGGTGGCATTGGGGAAAGCCAACTCGAAATCGGTACGATCGCTGTTCCATTTCACACTTCCTCCGCAATGGTCGAAATGCATATGGGTGATCACCATGTCGGTGATATCTTCGGGCTTAAAGCCTGCTTCTGCCAGCGAACTCTCTAAGGTTGCATCGCCATTGAGGTAATAATGGCTTAGCCATTTTTCGTCCTGTTTGTTGCCAACGCCATTATCAATCAATATCCTGCGGTCGCCGTCAACGATGAGCAAACAACGCATCGCCCAGTTGCAAAGATTGTTTTCATCGGCCGGGTACACTTTTTGCCAGAGCACTTTGGGTACCACGCCAAACATGGCGCCACCATCGAGCCTTAGGTTGCCTGTTTCAATGGGATAAAGTTTCATGATGGAATTGATTTTCAAATTATCAGTAAGTCAATCATTTTTTAATAAGTGCCGGATTTCGTGGATTTATATTTCAACGAGGTCACGTTTTTCCGTACCTTGCAAAAGAACAACTTTTTCGCCGGATTTGTTCACCCATTGTTTCGAAGCGCTTCACGAATCGAAGATATTCTTAGGATGCCATTTCGATTTTTTTCATACTATATTTTCACTCATTAGTTGAAGGGTTGGCAAGCTTGGCGTACTTTTGTGCAAAACTCGTGACGATATGGCCTGGAAAGGGAAAGTGCCCCACACTTATGTGATTGTTTTTTTTATCATTGTTTTTGCGGCCATGCTTACCTGGGTAATACCTCCCGGCAAGTATGTAAAAACCACTGTTTTAAAGGATGGGAAAGAGCATACTGAACTCACCTTTTATTATAAAGATCAGCTCCCGGCCGACGAAGCTGCCCATTTCAAAAGCGGACCACAGACCTGGCAGGTTTTTTCGGCGCTGTTTAAAGGTTTTGTTAGGCAAAGCGGTATCATCATTTTTACTTTAATGATTGGTGGCGCTTTCTGGATAATGAACACCAGCAAAGCCATTGATGTGGGAATTTTCGACTTTCTCAGGTTTGCCAAACGCCTTGAACACAACAGATTAGTGAAGAAGCTGGGTGTTGACAATATCATCATGGTGATGATTATGACGCTTTTTAGTTTTTTCGGCGCTGTATTTGGTATGAGCGAAGAAACCATTGCTTTCACCATTATCCTTATCCCTTTGGCTATCTCTATGGGTTACGATTCCATTGTAGGGGTGGGATTGGTTTATGTGGCCGCGCATCTCGGGTTTTCGGGGGCAATCCTCAATCCGTTTACCATCGGCATTGCTCAGGGTTTGGCTGAAATTCCGCTTTTTTCGGGCATTGAATACCGTATTTTCAGTTGGGTTGTCATCAATATTGTTGGTTTTACCTTCATTCTTCGGTATGCCCATAAGGTGAAAAAGAATCCTAAGAGTTCGATCATGTATCACGAAGATGCCCATTGGCGAAACGAATTCAGTGGTAAGGAAACAGAAGTCACCTATTATACCCCCCGCATGGCATGGATTGTTTTTGTGGCGCTCATCCTGACGATGTCGGCTTTTTCGTGGTTTCATCCTCAGACCACTTTAAAGCTTGGTAACAGTGCTGCCACCTGGCCGGTATTGCCGGTTCTGACGCTGGTTTTTATCCTTTCCGGATATTTAAGCCTGCGCAAATCGGTGCATTACTTTATCCTTGTGTTACTTGCCTATACCATTGTCTATCTGATTGTTGGCGTGATGGGCTATGGCTGGTATGTGATGGAGATTGCCACACTGTTTATGGGCCTTGGCATTGCCAGTGGATTGGCCATCAACAAATCGGCCGATGACATTGCCAAACTTTTTGTGGAAGGAGTGAAAGACATCCTTTCGGCGGCCATCATCATTGGTTTGGCCGGGGGCATCATTATTACTTTGGAAGAGGGAGGCATTATTGATTCGATCCTTTACGGGCTGTCGAAAGCAATGGGTAATTTTGGTCAGATTGCCTCGGTGGGGGTGATGTATATGATTCAAACTGTGATCAATATTGCCATTCCTTCGGGCTCGGCCAAGGCGGCTATCACCATGCCTATTATGGCACCTTTTAGCGATTTAATTGGGGTTTCGCGTCAGGCAACTGTCATGGCCTTCCAGTTTGGCGACGGATTCACCAATATGATTACCCCAACATCGGGGGTGTTGATTGCCGTTTTGGGAGTAGCCCGAATCCCCTACGAAAAATGGTTCCGTTGGATATGGCCTTATATGTTGATTCTTATTTTATTGGGATTTCTGTTGCTCATCCCCACGGTGACGATGAAACTCAACGGGTTTTAAAACTCCTTGATGTGTTTTATTTGCGTCAATCGTGATATTGCCTTATTTTTGAAAGACAAATCAATCCTGAAGCATAACCAAGTTGAGAGCAAAATGTATCCGGCACAAGGTTTTCGTTCCAATATAGTTATCGTTATATTCATCTTCTTTCTGTCTGTTGCTGGCAAAGCAATGCTTTTTGCTCAGGGAGAATACGGTCATCTGCGGTTCCAATCGCTGACCACTCAACAAGGTTTGAGCCGTGCATTAGTGAAAAGCCTTGCGCAGGACGAAGATGGGATGTTGTGGATTGCCACCGAAAATGGCCTGAATCGTTATGACGGATATAGCTTTGAAGTGTTCAGGCATGTAGAAGGTCAGGTCGGGAGCTTGCCCGAGAATCACCTGCTTTCGGTGTGTAATATGCCGGGTTTTGGAATTTTTGCCGGTACGAAAAGCGGAAAGTTAGTTCATTATGATAAGATTCTAAATCGTTTTGAGACCATCCGCTTCGATAGCCTCACGGCAAAAATGATGACGCATGCAGAACCCGATTTTTTGCTTGCCGACAAATCCGGATCGCTCTGGATAGCCACCACCAACGGCCTTTTTGCCTATGACCCCGCTCTTGGCAGTTTCTGGCATTTTTCTGTTCATAACTCGGGGCTGAAATCGCCTTACGTGAAATATATCCTTCTCGACAGCCGCGAGCAGCTCTGGATTGCCACAGATGCCGGTATCGCCCTTGTGGAAAATCATCAAAAGCCCTCATTGGCTACCATCAACAACCTTACAACAGATGGAATGCCAAGCAGTTATATGAAATCAATTGCCGAAGACCGTGAAGGACGGATATGGGCTGGTGGTGATGGAGGAATTTGTGAGATCGAACCCGAAACTGGTAAACTGCTGCGTGTGATCACACCTGAACCACAAAGAAACAACGGACTTAGCAATGGGTACATCAAAGCCATTGCTACGGATAGCAACGGTATGGTTTGGGTGGGGCATGATATGGGAATTTCAATCTACGACCCGCAGGCTAACCAGTTTTACAATTATGATGCAAGCCTTGAAGACGACGAAGGTTTGGTGAATAACTATGTGAAGAGCCTTCTTTATGATTCAAATCAAATCATGTGGGTTGGTACCGATCTGGGCATCAGTGTTTACGACTCGCTTCGTGAGCCCTTCCGAACTATAACACATCTTTCGGAAAAAGGGGTCATGCTGAGCGGTAACCTCATTTATTCTATCTATGAGGATAGTCCTGACAGTGTGTGGGTGGGCACCAACAACGGCCTCAACCTTTGGAACCCGCATACCCAATCTGTGCAACATTTTAAACACGAACAAGGAGAACCTCATTCACTGGGCAATAATATCGTGCGGGCTGTATTGCGCGACAATCAGGGGACTTTATGGATTGGAACCGATAACGGCCTCTATAAATTAGTGAAAACACACAAAGGAATAGAGTTTATCCATTTACCGGTTGGCACTAACGACAACCGCAGCCTGAACAACCGATTCGTAGTTACCCTCAACCAATGCTCCGACAATCGGCTTTGGGTTGGCACCTGGGGTGGCGGGGTCAATATCCTGGATCCCGTAACCAGTGTTTTTACTTATCTCACTAACGAAGCTGCAGATAGTACTTTTAGATTGAACAACAATCAGATAGCAAATATTTATGAAGATTCAAAACATCGTGTATGGCTTCGTAGCGGGAATATTTTTGACCTGAATACCGGTCGCATGATGCCTTTCCCTTTTACAATTGATAATCTGAATATCAATTTCTTTTTTGAGGATCATATCGGACGAATCTGGATTGGCACATCTTCGCAAGGATTGTTCTATATTGAGCCTGCCGACAACAGCCTGCATTTCCTTCAGCAGCATCGGATATTATCCGATGGAGTGGTTGTGAGCATGTTACAGGATAACAGTCATAATTATTGGATTGCAGTTGACAAATCGCTGGTAAAAATGAGTTCCGACCTGAGTCAGATTCATGTTTTCGATGCAGCCGACGGGCTTCAAAAGGGTGATTTTAACAATAAAGCCGCTTTATTGGGTAAAAGCGGACGGATGTATTTTGGCGGTAGCCGCGGCCTTTCGTATTTCTTGCCTTCATCCATCCGACTCAACGAACGGCCGGTCAGGGTGTTGCTTACCAGTTTGAAGTTGTTTAACCAGGCATTGCAACCACAGGAAGGAAGCCCGCTAGATTCGTCACTTATGGAAAAACGATTGTTAGTTTTGCCATATAAGCATCGCGAACTGTCTTTTGGCTTCACCGGGATCAATTTCACCAATCCCCTAAAAAACCAATATGCATTTAAAATTGAGGGCCTGCAACCGGATTGGGTCTATGTGAGCGCCGAAAATCGCGAAGCAAACTATTTTCACCTCCCTCCCGGCAGATTTACCTTCAAAGTCAAAGCTGCAAATAATAGCGGTGTTTGGAACGAAGAAGCCACGAGCCTGAATATTTTGGTTTTACCACCCTGGTATATGCTCTGGTGGGTTCACCTGCTGGGAACTTTGTTGCTGATTGGCATTGTTCTTTCGACCATATTTATTTGGACCGGTCGCCTACGCAAACAAAAAGCCGTGCTTGAACAGAAAGTGAAAAAACGCACCCAGGAAATAGCGGCTCAAAAAGAAGAAATAGAGCGAAAAAACAAACAATTGGAAGAAGCCAGTCAGGCAAAATCGGAGTTTCTGGCCAATATGAGCCACGAAATCCGTACACCGCTCAATGGCGTAGTTGGTTTTACTGACTTAGTACTTAAAACCGATCTGAACCAGACGCAGAAAGAATACCTCCAGATTGTGGGTCAGTCGGCCGAAATACTGTTGAATATCATCAACGATATCTTGGATTTCTCCAAAATCGAAGCCGGAAAGCTTGACCTTTTTATTGAAAAAGCAGATCTGCTCGACATTGCCAGTCAGGCCATTGACCTGATTACTTTTCAGGCGCAGAAAAAAGGCCTCGAAGTGTTGCTTGATTATTCGCCTCAACTTCCACGTTTCATCTGGACTGACACGGTACGACTCAAACAGGTATTGGTCAACCTTTTGAGCAATGCCGTGAAGTTTACCGAAAAAGGTGAGATTGAGCTTAAAATCGAAATGATCGCCAAAGGCAGCGAACCTGAAACGGGTATTTTCCGCATCGGAGTGCGCGACACCGGTATCGGCATAAAACCGGAGAAAAAACATTTGATTTTTGAGGCTTTTACGCAGGAAGACAGCTCCACCACAAAACGATACGGCGGCACAGGCCTCGGGCTAAGCATATCCAATAAGCTGCTCGGTATGATGCACTCCCAGCTGATGCTCGAAAGTGAGCTGGGAAAGGGGAGCCGGTTTTATTTTGAAGTGCCTTTTCGTTATGAGTATGACGACAGCGAAGAAGTTCATGAGTTGGCACAGATTCGCAGGGTGCTGATCGTGGACGACAACGACAACAATCGGGCAATTCT
Organism: Bacteroidales bacterium; assembly: GCA_019454985.1. Classification (GTDB taxonomy): domain Bacteria; phylum Bacteroidota; class Bacteroidia; order Bacteroidales; family F082; genus JALNZU01. Next base: position 59,227 of record JACFNF010000007.1, on the reverse strand, counting down.
CAAAGAAATGTTATCTTTCTTTGGAATTCAATCTATTGAAGCCAACTGTGGTACCGCTGCTTTGGATTTATTGACCAAAGACAACCATTTTGATGTGGTCTTTCTCGATTATCATATGCCCGACGTGGATGGCTTGGATACCTTAAGCATTATCCGTGAATCGAAACTTTTAAATTCCACCACCCAGGTCATTATGTGGCATAGTTCAATTGACAATCAAGAGTTTATCAATGGTTGCGAAGAACTCGGCGTAGCCCGCAGGATGAGCAAGCCGCTCAAGCTGCATAACCTCGTTGCGGTTTTGCGTAGTCTGTCACTTGATTTTACATCTGAGATTCCTGTTGTCAAAAACGAGACGAAAGTCTATACCGACGAATTTGAATTGCTTGTTGTTGAAGACAACCCGGTGAATATGATGCTGGCAAAATCAATACTTCGGAAAATTGTTCCAAAAAGCCGGGTTCACGAAGCACACGATGGCGGTGAAGCGATCGCTTTCTGTGAAAGACAAATTCCTGACCTTATTATGATGGATATTCAGATGCCGGTGTTGAACGGATACGAAGCCACAAAAGCCATCCGCGGTTTGCAGGGATTTTCAAAGGTGCCTATTATGGCATTAACAGCTGGAACCGTAAAAGGCGAAAAGGAAAAATGCCTTGAAGCCGGCATGAACGATTTTGTGGCTAAGCCCGTGGTTGAAGAAACCATTTTGACTATGCTTGAAAAATGGCTTCACCCACAACAATTGATTTCTAACGAGCCGGTGGTAAAGGTAGCTCCGAAAATCGTTGAAACCGTCACCTACGAAAGTATTTCGATGGAAGGCCTTCGAGAAGACCTGGGCGATGATCCTTTATTTTTGCGCGAGTTTATGGTGGTATTGAAAGATAGCCTGATCCGTTCAAAAGCAGATATCAGAACGCATTATGCACATCAGGATATGGAAGCCCTTTCGGCTTCGGCCCATAAGCTCAAAGGAACGGCTTTCTCCGTCAGCCTGAGTTCACTCTCACAATTGGCTGCCCGTATCGAAAAAACAGAAAATGTCATGGATGCGCAAGTCGAACATCTGATACAGCAGGTCGAAGCGCACATTGACCATTTGATGCCGCAAATCGAACAGGAGCTTGCCAAGCTTGAAGACAACGCTGAATAATTGGAAATTTGCTGCTTAAGTCAAATCTGGAGTCTTATACTATGATGAAGATCAGCTTTTTAATTTTGTTTGATTGGCTGATCGTTAAAACGGGATGTTTATTGACACCTTCGATGGAAAATAGGGACAGGCTTTTTGAGAACTAAGCCTTGATGAGTTTTTTTGGATAAGCCAATAGAAAAACGCGCCGCACTGCTGGCTTTTCGTTATTTTTGACTGTTGATTAAAACCGGTTGCATGAAATTAACACGCCTTCCGTTGCACTGGCTTATTTTGGCCGGATTGGCATTCGGTATTGTTTTTGGTTTAATAGCCGTATTGGCAGGCTGGAATGAGTTTACTAATCAATGGATTAGCCCTTTTGGCACGATTTTTATCCGATTGCTCAAACTCATTGCTATCCCCTTGATCATTGTGTCACTGATTAATGGAGTTTCGGGGCTCAATGATATTTCACGGCTTACGCGCATTGGGCTCAGAACCATTGTTCTCTATTTGTTTACAACAGTGATGGCAGTTAGCTTTGGCCTTGTTGCAGTGAATTTATTGCAACCCGGGCATTATCTTTCGGATGAAAAATCGGCTGAGTTTAGAGCAAAATTTGCTGCCGAAATGATTGAAAAACCGGAGACACAAAACGGCCCGTTGCAGTTTCTTGTGGATATTGTTCCCGAAAATATTATCCAATCTATGTCGGCCAATACCAATATGTTGCAGGTTATCTTTTTTTCTCTGCTTTTTGGCGTGGCAATGGTGATGTTGCCCAATAGCCGGGTAACACCCGTGAAACAACTTATCGAAGCGCTGAACGATATTGTGATGAAAATCGTGGATATTATCATGATGGCCGCGCCTTTTGGAGTGTTTGCCCTCATTGCTTCCATCACAACCCAGCTCGCCGGCGACAATATCCGCGACACGCTTCAAATTTTTGGAACCCTTGGCATGTACGCTCTAACAGTGATCATTGGGCTTGTGTTTATTATTCTTGTTTTTTACCCTTTATTGCTCAAAATTTTCACCCAAAAAGGCCCATTTGGATTTTTCAAAGGCATTGCACCGGCTCAACTTTTGGCTTTTTCTACCAGTAGCAGTGCGGCCACCTTACCTGTGACAATGGAATGCTGCGAACAGAATCTTGGCATCCGCAAAGAAATCAGCAGCTTTGTTCTTCCGTTGGGAGCTACGGTTAATATGGACGGGACAAGTCTTTATCAGGCAGTAGCGGCTGTTTTTCTGGCGCAAATTTATGGGATGGATCTTACGATAAGTCAGCAGTTGACCATTATTCTTACTGCCACACTTGCTTCCATCGGCTCTGCAGCAGTTCCAGGAGCAGGGATAATCATGCTGGTGATTGTCCTGAATTCCGTGGGTGTCCCAACAGAAGGTATTGCATTGATTTTTGCCGTTGACAGACCACTCGATATGCTTCGCACCGTAGTGAATATCACCGGAGACTGCACTGTGGCCTCCATTGTTTCGTGTCAAACTAAAGAAATAAAACCATGAAAAAACTGATACTCATATTGTTGCTTCTTGTTTCGCTCGGACTTCGCGCTCAGTTTCTGAATGTGAAAATCGGAAATTTTTCGGGCCCGAATGAACCTTCTATATGCATCAATCCCAAAAACACGAACGAGATGATGGCGGGATCAAACCTGAATTTCTGGTATTACTCCGAAGACGGAGGCTACACCTGGTTGTCAGGAGTACTCAGCTCGCCGGAATATGGCGTTTGGGGCGATCCGGTGATCATTGCCGATACTGCAGGCGATTTTTACTTTTTTCACCTCTCGAACCCGGCCGTTGGCAACTGGATTGACCGAATTGTTTGCCAGAAATTCGATAAGCAAACCAAAACCTGGAACAATGGCTCGTTTACCGGCCTCAATGGTGCCAAAGCACAGGATAAGCCCTGGGCTGTTGTTGATCCGGTTAGCAACAATATTTATGTGACCTGGACACAGTTTGACAGCTATGGAAGCACAAACCCCGATTGTCAGAGTAATATTTTATTCAGTAAATCAACCGATGGGGGCGCCTCATGGTCGCAAGCCGTAAAAATCAACGAAATAGCAGGAGATTGTATTGACAGCGACCATACCGTTGAAGGCGCTGTGCCGGCTGTTGGCCCTAATGGCGAGATTTATGTGGCCTGGTCAGGGCCGGCTGGTATCGTGTTTACCCGTTCTTTTGATGCCGGACTGACCTGGCCCGAACAAAATATTGCCGTGACTCCCCAGCCCGGCGGTTGGGATATTGAAATTCCCGGCGTGTCGCGATCCAATGGAATGCCCATCACTTTGTGCGATCTGAGTCAAGGGCCAAATCGAGGGGCAATTTATATTAATTATGCCGACCAGTCCAATGGTTCAAACGATACCGATGTGTGGTTAGTCAAATCAACCGATGGCGGAAACACCTGGTCCGAACCGTTGAGGGTGAACGACGATGCCCCGGGTAAACATCAGTTTTTTACCTGGATGGCAATTGACCAGTCGAATGGAATGCTGTATTGTGTGTTTTACGACCGACGAAACCATAATAACAACGCTACCGATGTATATATGGCCGTTTCGGATGACGGTGGGCTCAGCTTTCAGAATTTCAAAGTAAGCGAAGAACCTTTCACTCCCAGCAGCAGTGGCTATTTCTTTGGTGATTACAACAATATTTCGGCTGCAAACAACGTCATCCGGCCAATTTGGACTCGCCGCGAAAGCAATGGATCGCTCAGTATCATGACAGCCATCGTGGACATGAATGTCGTGTTGCCCGAAAATAAAGCTATGCTGCACGAACTTGAACAAAATTACCCCAATCCGTTTACTAACCTTACGTTTTTTTCTTACCGAATAAAAAAACCTTCATATGTCAGGTTGTCGGTAGCTGATATTTTTGGCCATGAGCTGGCTTTGCTCGAAGGGGGTCGGAAAGAGGCCGGAAAATATGAAATGATTTTCGATAACCGGCTATATCACCTGGCACCAGGTGCGTATTATCTTATTCTGCAAACACAAGATCAACTGAGCCGGAGGAAAATGGTTCTTACAAAATAAAAATAACACTCCTGTTTGTTTTGCTGGTTCTTCCACTTTTTTAAAAAAATATAATGACTTTTATACTCTGACAACCCCGGCTTTCTGACAAGATTTTTGTCAAGTTGCAACCTAATAGCTTGTGTTGACGTCTTTGGCTGAAATTGGATAGTCAATCTCAACCATCCTGCCTGTATGATTTATGCACAACTTCGACCAATTCTCGACTTTACCAGAAATAAAGCATTGGAAATGAATGACTTTGATTTCTCTTTGGAATCACTCGAGCAAATACCCGAATTTCCGTTTCGTCTGTTGAAACCACATGCCCGGACGATGGATGATTTGGCCAAGCTTTTGATGGAATACGAGTCGGAAAAAATCAAGATGATTGTGGACAAAGAATTCGAGAATGAAAATGCCATTGATGCCATGTTGCATGTGTCGAAGGAGATAGCTCGCCAGTTCGACAATATTTTCCCTTCGCTTTCGCCACAGATTCGATCAAAATTTCCTGCCCTCTATCACGAGCAATTCCAAAAACGGTTGGAGATGGTTTCCGAGAGGATTCGTTTCAACCTTCAGCGCGGCATTGCACAGGGCTATTATCGTAGCGACCTGAGTGTTGAGCTCATTTCACGCCTTTACCTCAGTCGTTTGATAGACATTCATAATCAGGATTATTTTCCCCCCGAGTCGTTTTCGTTTGATGTGCTTTTCAACCAGATGTTCGAAAATCTTATCCGTAGCATTGCCACGCCTAAGGGTTTGGCTTATTTCGAGAAACAGCTTCAAGCACATTATCAATAAAAAAACAGCTAACAAATTGATTAGCTGTTTTTTAAATGTGACCCCGGAGGGACTCGAACCCCCAACCTGCAGAACCGGAATCTGATATTCTATCCATTGAACTACGGGGCCAATGGGTTGGCAAAATTACAGCCTTTTCCTGAATTGAGAAAATCGTTTTTTTGATTTGGTTTCTTTTGCTCAGCTAAACGACTGCAGGTCGTGAAGTCGTTTATAGACACCGCCTTTTGCAAGCAAATCATCGTGTTTTCCGCGTTCCACGATTTGTCCTTTTTGCAGAACAACAATCTCATCGGCATGTTGAATTGTGGACAGGCGGTGGGCAATCACCACCGAAGTGCGTGCGCTCATTACCTGTGCAAGTGCTTCCTGCACAAGTCGTTCCGATTCGGTGTCGAGCGAAGAAGTGGCTTCATCGAGGATGAGAATTGGCGGATTTTTAAGCACTGCACGGGCAATGCTCAGTCGCTGGCGTTGTCCGCCTGAAAGATTTAAACCCCGATCGCCAATGGTGGTCTGATATCCTTTTTCGAGCTGCATTACAAAATCATGGGCATTGGCTACTTTGGCAGCAGCCACTACCTCTTCCATCGTTGCATGACTACTCCCGAAAGCAATGTTGTTGAAAACGGTGTCGTTAAAAAGAATGCTCTCCTGTGTCACAATTCCCATCAATCCGCGCAAATCGTCAATGCGATAATCACGCAAATCAATGCCATCCAACAAAATCTGACCTTCGGTGACGTCGTAAAATCGTGGGAGCAAGTCAACTAAGGTTGATTTGCCACCACCTGATTCACCAACCAAAGCAATGATTTTCCCTTTTTCGATGGTCAGATTGATGTTGTGGAGCACTTTGTCGCGCTGGTAGCTGAAACCAACATCGCGATATTCGATACGATTGGAAAATCCATGAATCGGTTGAGCGCCAGGTTTTTGAACGATCACTTCTTCGGCATCTAAAATTTCGAAGATACGATCGGCCGAAGCAATGCCTTTTTGAATGTGGTAATAACCCTGTGCAAAAGTTTTGGCCGGTGGAATAATCTGCGAGAAGATGATGATATAAGTGATGAAGTCGGCAGCACTGATACTGGGATTGTTATCCAAAACCATTCTCCCACCAAACCACAGGACGATGATAATGACAACAGATGACAAAAATTCGCTCATTGGAGAGCTTAGGTCGCGACGCCGGTAAAGACGGATCATCAGATTTGACAACAGGCTGTTTTGTTCTTTGTATTTTCGGTCGGAATACTCAATGGCATTGAATGCCTTGATGATACGAAGACCCGAGATGCTTTCTTCGATATGCGACATCATCTCGGCCATTCGTGCTTGTCCGGCTTTGGAAGTTTTGCGCAGGCTTTGCCCGATCAAACCAATGATATAGCCCGTTCCCGGCAGGATAACCAAGACAAAAAGCGTGAGTTGAACGCTCATTGAGAGCATGAAAAAAAGAAAGGCGAGAATTGTAATCGGGTCGCGTACAAGCACTTCTAAATAGTTCATGATCGAGTATTCCACTTCCTGCACATCACCGGTGATGCGAGCCAGAATATCGCCTTTTTTATTCTTGCTGTAAAACGAAAGAGGCAAAATCAGGAGCTGCCTGTAAATGGCATTGCGCATATCTTTCACAGCGCCAACCCTCACATTGGCCATGAAAAAACTCGACATAAAACGGGCTACATTGCGCAGGAAAAATGCCGTTACAAGCACAAAACAAATGAAAAGTAAGGCTTGATGTGTGCCACTTTCAATGATGATGCGGCTGATTTCGTAGTTGAGATACTGAAGCAATGCATCGGAGCTCAAGGCAAACTCGGGTTGTTGGGTAACCAATGCCTCTTTGCCAAACAAAAGATTAAGGAAAGGAACAAGCAGCGCAAACGAGAAAAGCGAAAAAACAATCGTCAAAATATTGAAGAAAGCATTGAGCAGCGCATAACCCCAATAAGGTTTTATGAATGAAAGAACACGGATAAACTTCCTCATAATCAGTCGTTTAAAAGTTGAACTCCGGTATAGGAATCTGGAGTTAAGCGGGCAAGCTCTTCTTTCACTTTTGTGCTTACATTCAATTGATTGATAAAATGAGCCAACGATTCGGCATTGATTACCTGATGTGTGCGTGTGAGGTTTTTGAGGAGTTCATAAGCTCCTTCAACCTGTTCGCGCCGCAGAATAGTCTGAATGGCTTCGGCAACCACTGCCCAGTTTGCTTCGAGATCGGCCTGAATGCGGCTTTCGTTGAGCAAGAGTTTGTCGAGCCCGCGTTGTAGCGAGGCAATGGCTAAAAGCGTATGACCTATCGGTATTCCAATATTGCGTGTTACAGTGGAATCGGTCAGGTCGCGCTGGAGGCGGCTTACCGGAAGTTTACTGCTGAGGTGTTCAAACAGGGCATTGGCAAGGCCCAGATTACCTTCGGCATTTTCAAAATCAATGGGATTCACCTTGTGCGGCATAGCCGAAGAGCCCACTTCGCCCGCTTTGATGCGCTGTTTGAAATAGTCGAGCATGATATACATCCAAACATCGCGGCTCAGGTCGGTGAGGATGGTGTTCAACCTTTTGATGCCATCAAAATAGGCTGCCAAAAAATCGTAATGTTCAATCTGTGTGGTCACCTGCTGGCGGTGAAGATTTAACTGCCCGCCGATGAAGCTGTTGGAAAAATTAACCCAATCTATTTCGGGATAGGCAATAGCATGGGCGTTCAGATTGCCGGTTGCACCGCCAAATTTTGCCGAGAACGGAATGGTCTCTAAAAGCTGAAGCTGGTTTTCCAAACGCTCCACAAAGACGTATATCTCCTTCCCTAAGCGTGTGGGGCTTGCCGGCTGTCCATGGGTTCGGGCAAGCATGGCGACATTTTTCCATTGAACTGAAAGTTCATTCAGCTTGTCTTTCAGGCTGATAAAAGCCGGAAGTAGTTCGCTCTGATGGGCATCGCGCAGAGCAAGGGGTAGAGCCACATTGTTGATGTCCTGCGAAGTAAGTCCAAAATGAACAAACTCTTTGAAGGCTGAAATCCCAAGTTGGTCGAAACGGCTTTTGATGAAATATTCCACCGCTTTTACATCGTGGTTGGTCACTTGCTCGATGGCCTTGATTTCAACGGCATTTTCAACCGTAAAATCGAGATAAAGACCACGCAACAGTTGAAAATATGCTTCATCGAAACCCTCAAGTTGAGGTAAAGGCAGCCTGCACAATGCAATGAAATATTCGACTTCGACCATCATCCGGTAACGGATGAGGGCAAACTCAGAAAAAAAATCCGAAAGTTTTTTGAGCTTGTTACGGTAGCGTCCATCAATGGGCGAAACAGCCGTTAGTTCGTTCAGATTCATATATAAGGCGAAATATTAAGCAAAAGTACAAAATAACCCCGCTTCCATACGATGTGTTGTGATTTTGATCATTGTTGGCCATAGGGGGTCTCAATCCCAGTCAAGACGTTTGCCTTTTTAAACTGTCTGTCACCGTTTGCGATGCTGATGGATTGGCCGGGCGGGTTGGCCGCTTAAAACGTCTTCATCAGCTCAAACACTTGATAATGTTCGCCGTTCATTCCTATTTTTTGGTAGGTGGCTTGAGCACCGATATTGCTTTTGTCCACATAAAGCCGCAGTCCGCCAACTTCTTTATCTTTCATGGCAAGCGCATGCACGTGTTCGAACAATGCCCTGAAGATGCCTTTTTTGCGAAACTCAGGTTTCACATAAACCGACTGAATCCACCAAACGGTTTGATTGCGCCAGTCGCTCCATTCATAGGTGGTCAGCATCGAGCCGACAATCTCGTCATTAACGGCTGCAACATAATATTTTCCTTTCGCAGGCTCGTCAAAAACGCGACGAATTCCGGCGGCTAAGGTTGATTCATCAAGTCGGAGCGACTCGGTTTCATCGGCCATCTTTAGCTGGAAATGTGTAAGAATTGGGATGTCAGCAAGCTGTGCAAATCGGATGAGAGGCTTCATGGTGTCAACTCTTTTTTGTTACTTTTGCGACTTTATTGCGGACAAAGTTAAGCTGTTTCGTCACACCTTTCTGAGCTATGAGCGATCAAATCAAACATGAATGTGGCATTGCCATGATTCGCCTTCTCAAGCCTCTCGAATATTATTTAGGTAAGTACGGCACTTCCTTTTATGGTTTGAGCAAGTTGCATTTGCTGGTACAAAAACAGCACAACCGTGGCCAGGATGGGGCCGGTATTGCCGGCATCAAATTCGATATGCCTCCTGGTCAAAAATACATCAGCCGTATCCGTTCAAACTCAAGTACACCCATCCGTGATATTTTCAATCAAGTGTACGACAGCCTTTCATTGATTAAAGAGAAAACCCCCTCGCGCCTGAATGATGTCCAATGGCTGAAAGAAAATATTGATTTTACGGGCGAACTGATGATGGGTCATTTGCGATATGGCACTTTTGGACAAAACAACATCAAGAACCTACACCCTTTTGTGAGAGCCAACAACTGGAAAACTAAGAACTTAGTGTTGGCAGGCAATTTCAATATGACCAATGTGGACGAGCTGTTCAACAAATTGGTGGAGCTGGGACAATATCCAGTGGAAACTTCTGATACGGTGACGGTGTTGGAAAAGATTGGTCATTTTCTCGACCAGGAAAACGAACGTATCTATACAAAATACCGCAGCTCGGGATACAGTAAGCGTGAAATTACCCATAAGATTGCCGAGGAACTTGATGTGTGCTCTATTTTGGAAGAAAGCTCACAATATTGGGATGGCGGCTACGTCATTGGTGGCATGTTCGGACACGGCGATGCATTTGTGATGCGCGACCCGAACGGCATCAGACCTGCTTATTATTATGCTGACGACGAAGTGGTGGTGGCAGCTTCGGAAAGACCTCCTATCCTTACGGCTTTTAACCTTAAAGCACGGCAAATAAGCGAATTAAAGCCCGGGCACGCCTTGATCATCAAAAAAAACGGAAGTTGGTCGGAGCAGGTTTTCAAACAGCCCGGCGAGAAAAAAAGCTGCTCTTTCGAACGTATCTATTTCTCCCGTGGAACAGACCCCGACATCTATCAGGAACGGAAAGCTTTGGGCAATTTGATGACCCCTCTTGTGCTGAAAGCCATTGATTATGACCTGAAAAATACCGTTTTCAGCTATATTCCCAACACGGCTTCGGCCGCATTCAGAGGAATGGTTCAGGAACTGAACCGCTATAGTCATGAAATAAAAAAAGATCAGATTGTGGCTTTGGGTGGGAAGCTGACCAAAGAACTCCTTGACGAAATTTTTGAAGTTAGGTTACGCGTTGACGACATCGCCGTGAAAGATATGAAACTGCGAACCTTTATTACCCAGGACAACCAACGCGATGATCTTGTGGCACATATTTACGACGTGACCTACGGCGTTGTCATTCCGGGTGTGGACAATCTGGTGGTACTCGACGATTCCATCGTCCGGGGTACAACATTGCGCAACAGTATCGTGCGAATACTCGACCGCCTTGAACCAAAACACATCATCATTGCCTCTTCCGCACCCCAAATCCGTTATCCGGACTGCTATGGTATTGATATGACCAAGCTCAGTGATTTCATTGCTTTCAGAGCGGCCATCTCATTACTTCGTGATACCCGGCGCGAATCCGTTATCAACGAGGTTTACCGTTTATGCAAAACACAGGAAAAACTTCCAAAAGAAGAAATGGTGAATCATGTAAAAATGATTTACAAACCTTTTACAGCCGAACAGATTTCGGAAAGAATTGCAAAGATGATTACGCCTTCGGGAGTTAAAGCCAAGATAACAGTGGTTTATCAAAGTATCGAAAACCTTCATACAGCTTCGCCCGATCATCGGGGCGATTGGTATTTCACCGGAAATTATCCCACTCCGGGCGGCAACAAAGTGGTGAACCGCTCTTTTATCAATTTTATCGAAGGACGAAACGAAAGAGCTTATTAAAAGAGAAAGGCTATTTTTTATTTTGGGCGACAACAGCAACCGTCAAGGCAAAAATAATGAGCAACAAAAAACCGATGAGTGAATTACGACTAATCATCTGATGTTGGTACTGTCGGTTTTCTGATTCTATTTTTTCGAGTGTTTTTTTTGTACGTTCAGCTTCATTTCGCGCTTCCAACTCAGAAAACCGCAACTCGTCCACTTCTGACTTTAAACTTTCATGTCGGGCTTGGTATTCTTTAAACTCGGCCAAAAACTCCGGATATTGACCCAAAGCAGCATAATTGTTCAGCTTGGCCTCATTAATCATCGGTAAGTAATTGTTGATACCATAACGTTTCGACATGTTATATGCACTGTCCATCAAAATATTGGACTTTTCGTAATTCTTTTTCTTTTGATATGCCATTCCCGAATAGAAAGTTCCCAACAAAATACCTTCTTTATAGCCAATCATGCGGCTGATGGACAGGGAGCGGTCAAAATATTCAAATGCTTTTTCATATTGTTGATTATCGCGGTAAACGGAGCCTATATTGGCCAGCACAACAGCTATACCAAGTTGATTGCCAATCTCTTCGCGTATTTTTAGCGACTTTTGATAATATTCCAAAGCTTTGGTCGTATCATGAAAATCCTGATGATAGAGTCGTCCGATGTTATTATAGATTTTGCCCAATTCCACGTAATTTTTTTTCTCTTCAAAAATATCTTTTGACCTCAGAAGCATTTCGAGGGCCAGATCGTTTTTGTTCCATTGCCAATAAATCAAACCAATATTGGAGAGCGATGATGCCAGACGACCGGAGTCGTTGAGGCTTTCATAAAGTTTTTTTGTTGCCTGATAACTCTCCATGGCCCGGGTGTAATCTCCAATGGCAAAAAACATATTTCCGCGATTTAATTCCGAAGCGGCTTCATGACTCACGAGACTATTCTCTTGAGCCAAATGGATAGCTTTGATGTAAAACTTATCTGCTTCGGTGTATTCAGCCATATTTTTATACACATTAGCAATGCTGATATTACTGTTAATCAGCCCCTTAAAATTTTCTGATTTCTCAAATGCCTTGACCGCTTTTCCCAAATAGTCGAGCGCCATTGGATAATCGCCCAAAATGGTTGCACTTTTCCCAATGGATAAAAGAATGGTACCCTGCATGTTGTTCAAACCGGCCTCATCGGCATAGCGGCTGGCACTATCGGCTGTTTCATAAGTCTTTTTGGCGCTGATCTCGCGGTATGCTTCCGACAATTGAATCAAGGTGAGTACTCTTTCCTGACCAGATTGTGTGCTCAATATGCGAATGAGACTGTCAATTTTTGCCTGACTTGGTTGTGCAGAAACACCGGCACACGTCAGTAGCATAAAGAGTAACAAACGGATTGTTTTTTTCATGCTATTTTTCTTCAATATTACGTATTTTTTTTGTTTGAAACAAGCAAAAAATCAACGACAGGAAATATTGTCAAAATCGAATGTCAGGCGGATGTTTATCGAATTCGCGAGCTGTTTTTGGGTTCGAGAAGTTCGATTTTTACACTTTTCACCCAAACAGGCATCTGACCGGTGTGATAAACAGTGAACCTGAAAGAATCATCGGGTCGTCGCACTTCGGGGATGAGGTAAAGCATTTCTAATTCCACCCATTGATCAAGAGGTGTATCGGTATTGTTGAGCCTTTGGTTGCGGTAGTTATAGGCAAACATTTTGTGCATAAAAGTGGCCGTAAGACTTGTCGGATTATCGTCGGGTGGGGTTTGGCAATAGACCAGGGCGCTGATTCGTAAAAGCCCATAATCTTCGACGCTAAGATGTTGATTGTAAACAAGATCAATGGCCGGTGAGAAGGGATTATCCGGCCTTAGTTCCACGGCCATTGACCCATCCGGCGAGGGGCGGGCAGCAGCATCAGCCTCAAGATTCTGAACAACAATGGTTCTGGCATCGAAGCTGTCTTCTTCGAAAATTAGCTTTGGGTCTTTGTTACGGTCAATGAGCAAAAGCTTTGTGGCACCCTCGGGAATCTTTGTTTTGAGAAAAACAGCTTCGTAATAAGGCTGTGTCATCCGCGAACTGTGAATGATTCCATGAAGAAACTGCCAGCTCTGAAAGAGGTTGAAACCGAGCAAAACTGCCAATACAGTTAAAATCAACCAGCGTGTTATCCGGCCTTTATCAAAAAGGTTCTGAATCAGAAACCCCAATGGCAACGACAAAAAGACATACATCGGAATAAGCGGGCGCTGACTGTAACTGTCGGCATACCACCAGCACGACCAACTGGCAATGACATAAAAGGAAACGATGAAGAAAAGAAAGATGCTCCAGAACAACTCTTTACGACTGCGGTAAAGACTAACGAAACCAAGCAGCGATAAACCCATCATCGGGGTGTAGATTAACCAGCCTTTGCGAAAACTGAACAAAACCTCCAAAATGTAGGGATGCAGAAATTCCATGCCTTCGCCGGCATTGGCGCCATAACTGTTGAAAAGGAATTTGCCTGCATATACTTTATAATAAAACAATTGCAGGCTTCCAATGGCTGCAACAACGAGAATGATGACGGCAATTTTCGTTTTATGTTGCACGATCAACTGCCATTTTTCTTTGAATGTTTTTGGGTCGGCTACTCCCCAGAGCAAAGGGATGCCGGCCACTAAAATTTCAGTCGAACGACTCAAAGCCGACAAACCAATGATGAATCCAATGGCCAGCGTGTGCAGCCAATCGGGCTTTTCGTGCCAACGAAGTGTGTTCCAAAGCAACAGACTGAATAGAAAGAAAAGATAATTGTGCGACATCAATCCCTGTCCGTGAAAAACGGTAAGAACCATGAAGTTAGTCCCAAAAACTATGGAAATCAGTACGATAGAGGTAATGACGGGATTAAAAAAATTGCGCAAACTTTTCCTGAAATAAATCAGTCCAATGGCTGTGTAAACGAAACTGCCATAAAGCAGACTTAGCTGGTAAGGCGTTGAGAAACCGTCAGCAGGGAAGCCCGAGGCGAGCGCCCAAAGATGGCCAGTGAAAAACCAGGGTAAATAGAGAACGGCCATCCCCATGGGATATTTCATCACCCAATGGCCGGCTTCCTGAGGCAGCGCCTGATAAAACCATTGAGTATTATGATATTGATCCAGAATATTTTGTACTACCTCGAAGTTGCGCAGGCCAAGATCATGGTAGATGAAAGTAAAGGGCAGATAGAGATAATACCCAAAAATGTCCCACGAAAGAATATTGTTTGGCACGTGCGACAACACAGCCCAACCGAGAAGGAGAAGAACAATCAAAAGAACTCCTTGCGAAATATCGCATGTTTTTCGGCAAGCATTCATCGTGAGGCGTTTTTGTGGGTATAAAGTGCAATAAGCTGTGAATCAGATATTTCTGTAATCTCGTAGTCGCGATTTAAAATTTCCCGAAGTTTGGGTTGGGTGTCTTCTGAAATGAACTGACGGTATTCAAACACAACCACATGAGAGGCAAGCGGCGGCTGTCCGTCGGCTGCAAATCCGTGTAGTTCTTCGGCCCGTTGTGTCACATCGGGACGACCGTTTTTCCAGTCGAAAGCCATAAAAGGCGAGGCCGAATTGCCGCGTAAATCTACCAAACGCCCTTCCATGCCAATGTAATTCTGAAAATATTGCATCAACCAGTTTTTGCTGAAGTTCATCGTCACAACACGGCTGCCCTCGGGGATTTTTTTCTCAAAAAGTTCAATCTGACGAATGTCGTTGTCCAAAGGCTTGAGAAATCCGTATCGAATAGAATGGACTTTTATTCCGTAAACCAATAAAAAAGCTACAGGCAAGAGGTGGATGAAAAACGGAAATTTTTGTGCACTGATCCAGAGAGCCCAAACTATGGTCAAGAGAACCAGAAAACGTACGCCAACACTGCCTGCCGCATCGGTTCCATCAGGCAACCAGAAATAAAAAGCGGTCAGAAAGAAAAAGAGAATCAAAAAACGGTCAGAAGCATAGTAAAACTGTTCCCGAAATCGAATTGTCCGGATGATGCGGTGCACAAAAACAAACATTGAACTAACCATCATAAAAATAAACAACGCGTGATAAAGTGGTAACTCAACGTTAGGATCGAACCCAACCAGCATCCGAAAGTGAATCAAATCATGAAGTTTGTCGGCATCGCTAGTGCGAAGACTGCTGCTTTGCTGAAAAAGCATGATGTCGCGCAAGTAGAAACCCGACAAGATCAATGACGGAACTACTGCCAGAAAGGTGAAACCGACTTTTTTTAAGAAAGCCCTGCCATAATCCTGCTTCAACAACTTGTAATTCTCAAACAACTCAACCATGGCCGTAATGACGATAGCAAAAAGAAGGACAAAAAACACAAAGATATGGGCGAGATAGGTTAGGAGTAATAAAACGCTTAAAGTGAATGCCTGTTTTTTGTTCAGTTCAGCCGAGTGGCGCAACCAATATCCAAAGGTGAAAAAGAGCAATGCAATAGCCAAACTGAAATTGTAATAGCCCATTTGAAAAAGCGATGTATGGATGAACGGAAAAGCAAGCAGGCTAAAGAAGCCGGGTGCGGGATGAAACGAGCGAAACAGATAGCGAAACCCAGTTGCAAAAGCCACCATATAAATGATTAAGTAAATCTTTTCGGCCATCGCGGCTGGAAGAACCAAATTCAGTAGCGCTAAAATCCATATACCCAGAGTATTACCGGTGTATATCGGGTTTAATGTAAACAAGTTGGTGAAAAGGGGATCCCCAAGCCAGAGCCGCCCAATGATATTGGAGGCTGTCAGATGTTTTGGCCCGTCAAGTGAAGCCGTATAACGCAACAGAAACAAAGGCGCAATTGTCAACACCAACGCTCCGAAAAAAAGGATTTTTTCGTGCCGATCAGAGATGGTTGGACACCCTTGTGACCGTAACCGATTGGATAACATAAAACAATGTATTATTGCAAGTTATGTTTATTTTCGTAAATCCAGATTGCATCTAAACGAAGCATTTCGTCCACGGTGATATTGCGTTTTTCGGCTTTTTCTTTGATCAATTCCATATAATCCGGGCTGTTTCGGATGTTATCCATCGTCTGCCTGATTTCGTCCATTGCGGTTTTGTCGAAACCATGGGCTTTTTGAATGGCATCGTATAGTTGTGGAATAAATCCAAAACTATACCGCGACATATTGGCATCGGTCTGAAGCAGAATGATGAAATCGGTTTCAAGCACCCGTGTGAGAATATCAACATTCTGTCGTTGAACTTCTTTTCCCTCATCGCCACCAAAAATCTGCATATTGTAATACCAGAAATCGTTTTTGCCAAAAGCCTGATTTGCATAACCGCCGCCAAACCATTGCCAATAATAGCTGTCGGCCACCACAATCACCGAGGGCATACTGTCGGGCGCTTTGCGCACAAAACCGAACTCGGGATAGGGCATGGGCTGATCGTTGGGTTTACTGAAAATGTTTAATCCTTCCCAAAGATCGCGGTCGGGAGAGCGAAGATCGTTGGTGACGACGATATTCTTCATCGTAAACTCTACAAAATCACGGCCATTGAGTTGATTCATATAATGTAATAAAGTATCGAACGCAACGCCAAGGCCATAGTAGGACCAGTGAATGCCGCATTGCGGAAAAAGGGCAAAGCGGCAGGTATCGCGTACGGCAGCAAACAGACGATTACCACTGATGACAGGGATATGGTTTTGTTGTAGCAACTCGTAATATGTATTTTCATTAGTTGGCAGCAGGCTGTCGGGCTTATAGCCATCTGGCAGATAATCAGAAAAATAAGTTCCCTTTCCTGGTGCAAGAAACACAATCAGATGTTTGCCCTGCTTTTGAAGCCAATCATTTACCACCACAGTTTGCTCAATATGTTTGCGTAAGGTATCGTAACCCACGAAATCGAGTCCGTAAAACGCCTTGATGTAGTTCAGCTCAAAAAGATACCCGTTTTTGCCCTTGATGACGCCGGCAGCCGAAACCGTATCGAACAGGCTATAGCGGAATTGGTTGTGCAGACGTATCAAATCGGGCCGAAATCCAAGGTTTTGTTCAATGTATTTGTTCAGGCTGTCCTGAAGGCTGCCATTCAGATAATTGGCAAAAGTGACCACTGGTTTTTTGTGAGGTATGGAATAGCCTTTCAGGGGTTTAATTTTCGGGAAATCGAAACGGCTTTGTACCAAAGGCATCAAAAGCAAAAGCACGATGAGGCCAAAAAGTAAATGCTTGATATACAATCCTTTCATCTTAGAATCGGAAATAAATGAACGGATTGAAACCGGATGAGGTGATGGCGCCAAGGCTTAAAACAAAAAAGACAATTGCAGCCATTGTCATCCAAATCATGGTTTTCAGTCTTTGTTCTTTGGCCAAAATTTTTATCTGCCATTTTTCCACTTGCGGGAAATAGGCTAAAAACCCGAAAACTGCGGCTGCAACCATTGTCATCCACACTTCACGACTGACAAACAGCGAGTTACCACTCCTGAAGCTGAACATCCCGATGGTGTAGTCCCATACCTGAACCATATTTTCCGATCTGAACAACACCCAACCCACAAGGGTGATGACAAAAGTGATCAGTACGCTTGGGAATTTGCCGATGGCCCGATAGAATCTGAGCAGGAAAATTCGGTCGGCAATCAGAAAAAGGCCATGAAAACCGCCCCAGATGATGAAGTTCCAGGCAGCTCCATGCCAGAATCCCGAAATGAGAAAAACAACCCAAAGATTAAAGTACATACGCTTTGTATTTACTCTGTTGCCTCCCAGCGGGATGTAAAGATAGTCGCGCATCCAGCGCCCGAGCGACATATGCCAACGACGCCAGAACTCGGAAATATTCTGCGAGATGTAAGGATTGTTGAAGTTTTCCACAAAATCAAAGCCGATCATTCGCCCCAAACCAACGGCCATATCAGAATAGCCTGCAAAGTCGTAATAAATCTGGTAGGCGTAAGCCAGAATTCCGACCCAGAGCGTGGGGGTGGAAAGTTGTGAGGCGTCTGCTGCAAAAACACTGTCGGCGAAAGCTCCCAATGGATTGGCTATTAGCACTTTTCGTGCCAATCCGAGGGTAAACCGGAAGAAACCCGTCAAACGATTGTCGGCATTCTCATTATATCGGCGATCAACCAACTGTCCGGCAATCTCGTTGAACCTGACAATAGGTCCTGCAATCAACTGCGGGAACATCAAAATATAAAGTGCCAGGTCGCTTACGCGCTGCAATGGCTCGTGAACCTTGCGGTAAACGTCAACAGCATAGGTCATTTTCTGAAAACTGAAAAACGATATGCCGATAGGCAGTGCAACATGTGTCCAGGCAATTGGGCCAAAACCAAATTGTTGCAGCACAACATCAAGGTTTTCAACAAAAAAATTGGCGTATTTAAAATAAAGCAACAGTCCGATATTGAGCGCAATACTCAGGCCGGTGAGCCACTTTTTTTTGCTTCCGGTGGAATGGTGCATCACCTTTACGATGTAAAAATCGGCTACAATGCTGGCCAGCACAATGAAAATGAAGTCGGGCGCGCCCCAGGCGTAAAAAAAGATACTGGCTAAAAGTGCAACATAGTTTTTTAGGAAACGCGGGCTCAGGTAGTATAATACCAAAAAGATCGGTAGGAAATATAAAAGGAATAGGCTGCTGCTAAAAACCATCAGGGTCAGAAATTAAAGACACAAAATTAACAGGTTTCACTGATGAATCAGAACATTTTTCAACCAATTGTCTTTCTTTATAGCCAAGCCCGATTTTGGTCAAGAATGTCAATGCACGAGTAATCATGAAAGATTGGCAATTCGGTCTAAAGTATTGATTATTAATCTTTCCATAAAAGGATGGTAATTGCTTGCAAATTTTTCGGTAACGCGATTGGCAATAATCACGCACATTGTGAGTGCTTCGTGGCCCAACATGGCCGAAAGCCCGTAAAGGGCGGAAGATTCCATCTCAAAGTTGGTAACACGTTCATTTTGAAATTCAAAGGATTCAATGCGCGAATTCATCTTTTCGTCAGAAAGATCTAAACGTAACACCCTTCCCTGTGGCCCGTAAAACCCTGGCGCAGTTGCGGTGATGCCTTGTATAGCATCAAAAGCAAGCGTTTTCAATAAAAATGGGGAGGCTTTCACCACATAAGGACCTGGCAGCAAAGGATTCCATTTCATAAAATCCACAAAAGCCTGTGTCATCTCATGTTCGATTACGGCTTTGCTCTGTGCATAAAAGTGAAGCAAACCGTCGAGTCCTAATGCGTATCGGGCGGCCACCACTGTCCCGTCCACCGGAATATCGGGTTGCAAAGCGCCTGAAGTACCCAGTCGAATGAGGTTCAACTTCCGATGTTCCGGGCGAATTTGTCTGGTTTTCAAATTAATATTGGCTAACGCATCCAATTCGTTGATCACAATATCTAAATTGTCAGTTCCCATGCCGGTTGACATAGCGCTGATTCTCCTGCCTTTGTAATAGCCTGTGTGTGTAACCAGTTCGCGGTTGGCCACCTGATGCTCCACTTGATCGAAATGTTGCGAAATCATTTGAACACGGTTTGGATCGCCAACCAACAAAATGGTGTCGGCTATCTGCTCGGGATGAAGCTTTAAATGATAAACCGAACCATCGGCGTTCAGTACCAATTGTGAATCGGGAATAAAACGGTTGCCCATAATGGATGTATTTGTCAGGTGAATGCAATAAATTTGCAAAAGTAAAGAAAAGCGGCCAAAGTCGGCTTCTGTACCTTCATGACGTGCCGCTTAAGGTTTTATGAATGCGATTTTTTCCAAAATATGACTCCACTTCAACGTACTCCCGGCACCGCTGAGATTATCTCTATCGGCGATGAATTGTTAATCGGTCAGGTTGTAAACACCAATGCTTCCTGGATGGGCGAGCAGTTATTTGCCAACGGCATTGTGCTCAGTCGGGTAACTACCATTGGGGATAGCGAGGCTGAGCTGCATCAGGCTCTCGATAATGCGTTGCAGCGGGTTCAGTTTATATTCCTAACCGGCGGCCTGGGACCTACCTCTGACGATATCACCAAACCGGCGCTGTGTCGCTATTTCGACACATCATTGGTGTTTAATGAAGAGGCATATAGTTTTGTAGAGGCGCTTTTTGCCAGACGCGGCTTAGCTGTAACCCCTCGCAATCGCGAGCAGGCCATGTTGCCGGCAAATGCCCGGGTGATTCGTAACAACTATGGCACGGCTTCGGGGATGTGGTTCGAAAAAGATGGAGCAGTCATCGTTTCGATGCCGGGTGTGCCTTTCGAGATGAAACCTATGTTCAGCGAGTTGATCCTGCCGGAGGTGAAAGCCCTGTCGCAATCCGATTTTTTCCTTTTTAAAACAGTGATGACTACTGGCGCCGGCGAATCCATGATTGCCGACCGTATTCAGGCCTGGGAATCGGCGCTCCCGCCTCATTTTCGCTTGGCTTACCTGCCACAGCCCGGCATCGTGAGGCTTCGTCTCGGTGCACATCATCCTGATAAAGCGGTGTTGGAAAAGGAGTTGGCCGACCAGGTGGAGGCACTTTGTCGCCTCATTCCGGAATATGTGTATGGCTTCGACGAGGCTATGCCCGAAGAAGTTGTGGGGCAGATGTTGGCCGAAAACGGCTTAACCGTGGCAACTGCCGAAAGCTGCACTGGCGGCTATCTGGCTCACCTGTTTACTTCTGTTGCGGGAAGTTCACGTTATTTCCGGGGATCGGTGGTGGCTTACGACAATTTGGTAAAAACAACATTGCTCAATGTGGATGCCAACATTCTCCGGCAGCATGGAGCCGTGAGCGAAGCAGTAGCCATCGAAATGGCGTTAGGAATCAAACGGATGATGAATGTTGATTATGCTTTGTCCACAACTGGCATTGCCGGACCCGATGGTGGAACAGCCGAGAAACCGGTGGGAACAGTCTGGGTGGGAATAGCAGGCCCGAATGGGAGTAAAGCAATCCGTTTTCAATTGGGCGATCAACGCGATCGCAATATCCGTCGGGCTGCCATTGCTGCACTTAACGTCCTTAGATTGTGGCTGATTGAAAAATAAAAAAACCGGTGTATGATACCGGTTTTTTAAGATCGTTATTCGAAAATAATTTCCATCAGATCGAAGCGCTTGAAACATCAAGGTTGCGGTCTGCCTTTTTGAACAGGCCTTGCAATACGGTCCCGGGGCCTACCTCAACCACTGTTTTCAAACCATTAGCAATCATATTGTTCATGGTTTGAGTCCACCTCACCGGTGCAGTAAGCTGTGCGATCAGATTCTTTTTGATGATCTCGGGATCAGTAACCGATTGACCGGTAACGTTTTGGTAAATCGGGCAGATGCCTCTCACAAATTTGGTGGCATGGATGGTCTCGGCAAGTTCGACGCGTGCCGGCTCCATGAGTGGAGAGTGGAATGCGCCACCCACTTTGAGCGGAAGTGCACGTTTGGCGCCGGCGGCTAAAATGCGTTCGCAGGCAATGGCAACCCCTTTCTCGCTGCCTGAGATCACAAGCTGCCCGGCACTGTTGTAATTGGCTGGAACGACGACCTCATCGGTAATCAGCGAACAGATATTCTCCACTTCGCTGTCGTCAATCCCCAGGATAGCGGCCATAGTGCCCGGAACGGCTTCACAGGCAGATTGCATGGCAGTAGCACGTTTATACACCAATTTAAGACCATCTTCGAATGAGAGGGTGCGGTTGGCTACCAAAGCCGAAAACTCACCAAGCGAATGACCGGCCACCATGTCGGGCTTGAACTCATCGCCCAAAGCAGTAGCTAAAATTACAGAATGAAGGAAAATGGCCGGTTGGGTAACCTTTGTTTGACGAAGGTCTTCTTCCGTGCCGTCAAACATCAGCTCGGTAATGTTGAATTTCAGAATGTTGTTGGCCTTGAGGAAAAGTTCTTTGGCTTTGGCGGATTTTTCGTATAAATCTTTACCCATACCCACAAACTGAGCGCCTTGGCCGGGAAATACGTAAGCTTTCATAATTCGATTTCTTGTTGGTTTTTCTGTCCCTTTGCAGATGAAGGAAATCTTCGCTTAAAAAAGAAGGCAAAGATAGGGAATTGACGGTTTGGCTAAACTATATTTTTTGCCCGGAGTTTGAAACTGAGCGTTTATTAGATGTCAAGCTATTGATTAACAATAAAATAGGATTCGATATTTAGTTTTCAACAAATATTGTAAACAGTATGAGAAGTACTTTGCCCAATATCAGATTCTGAGCGACCACAATCAATGTAGTTTGTTGTTAATCAAACTAATAAATTCGGCTCGTGTTTCCATTCGCCGAAAAGCGCCGGTAAAGTCGCTTGTGGTAGTTACAGCGCTTTGTTTCTGTACGCCCCGCATGGACATGCAAAGATGTCGGGCCTCAATCACAACGGCTACTCCCAAGGGATTAAGCGCCTGCTGAATGGCATCTTTGATTTGCGAAGTGAGTCGTTCCTGTACCTGCAACCGGCGCGAATAAACTTCGACAACACGGGCAATTTTGCTCAAACCGGTGATATAGCCATTGGGGATATAACCTACATGTGCCTTGCCGATAAAGGGTATCATATGATGTTCGCAAAGCGAGAAAACTTCAATATCTTTCACAATGACCATTTCGCGGTAATCTTCTTTGAATTTGGCTGAAAGCAGTATTTCACGCGGGTCGAGGTCGTAGCCTTGGGTTAAAAACTGGATAGACTTGGCTACCCGACTGGGCGTAAGTTCTAAACCTTCGCGGGTAGAATCTTCGCCGATAATCTCGAGAATAGCACGGTAATGCTTTTCCAAGGCTTCGAGTTTCTCCGGAGCATAAAACTCCATCTTTTCATATCCATGCAGTGTTTTTGAACCGTTATCCATAGGTTAAGTTGTTGAAATGATGTTTATTTCTTGTGAACTACACCACGCACTTCGATATAAGTAAAGGCGAGATAATAAATGAAAAACGTGATAAGAAAGGGGATGGCTTCCGCTCTGTTGTAAACTAAATAAACCACTATGATGGCTAAAAATAACAATAGTTTAATGGTGCTTGCCAGCATGAAGTAATTGGCGAAAGTGCTGAGTTTTTTTCGAGCGATCCACCGGTTGAGGAAAAAAAGAGCACAGTTCACCGTCACAAAAAGTGTCAAAAGATAAGGCCATGCATAGGTATGCCACGCATTGCCAAGATAGTGTTTAACAACAAATGTCAATAGGGCAAGCAATGCCGTCAGACCTAATTGTTTCGACAAATAATGCGGAAAATCAGCCATATGACAGGTTTATTTTTTTTGGATAAAATCCTTGATTGCGTAATAAATTGCCAAAACAACACCCGCCAATGAAAGGACAAGTTTGAAAAGAGGGAATTTCAAGTCTGCCCATTCATCGAGCTTGAAACCGGCAAACACAAAAAGCAACATAATGGCCATCATCTGAAAAGCCAAAGATGAATAGCGGGCATAAGCGTTGAGTGTCCGGTTCCAGTCGGGTTTTTTATTGTCCTTGCCCTTTAACATTCGGTTTTGGTTCAGACATATCACATTTGCCGCTGAATTTTGCACCCAGCTCAATGGCAAGCCGTGCGGTTTTCAGGTCGCCTTCCACCACGGCCGTAGCTTTGAAATGAGTCATGTCGGCCGAGTTCAGATTTCCGGTTAAAACGCCCGAAATATCAGCATTCTGGCAGGTGATATTTCCCTGAACAACCCCCGATCCGCCAATCACGATCCGGCCTTCCGAATAGATGGAACCAATCAGTTCACCGTCAATCCTGAAATCGCCTTTCAGGTGGATGTCGCCTGTAATTTTCGTGCCCTGGCCGATGATATTGCGTGCGCCAGCGTCACTTACAATGTCGGGAATGATTTTCATAAAATATGGGTATTTCAATGATAGTGTTTCTTCCAGAATTTTTCATACTGTCCGGTGTCTTTCAACCGGTAAAAAGAAGGATAGTTCGTCAGCGATATAGGAGCAATATAAAAGTCATCGAGTTTCAGGCCTCCAAACACGTAATCTGACTGCATCAGAGCAATACGATAGTTGAAGGCTGCTGAGGCATTCTCAAAGTTACCAACGGTAATCAGGTTGCGGTCGTTGTCAAGCATCAGGCTCTTTATGATTAGTTGTGTGCTTTTAAACTCTTTGCCGTTGAAATCGGAGAGCCTTACCTTTAAAGGATCAATGCGGGTTTTGTCCACTCCAAAAACAAGCACCACAAGATGCGGAGTGTTTTCGGCAAATTCATAAATCCCCTGATCTTCCTTATTTTGCTGCAAGGTGTCGCCTGGAAGCGCCGGCACTTCAATCTCCATGCCGTACTCTTTGTTCAGGTTTCGGAGGATGGCTGCTGCCGGTGTTGCAACCGGATGGGTAGGATAGGTTTTGACAATCTGCTCCATTGCAACAGCAAGTGAATCTATAGTTTCCATACGTCCTTTGGCCACTGCCCTCAAAAAGTCGAAGCGGGGCAGCAGATCCACATCTTCGGGATAAAGTGTTCGCGCCTTGTTGCTGTTGAGCAACACCCTGAAAAATTCTTCGTTGTGATAGGCATCAAGCGTTTGTTCGTAAAGGGCTGACGATTCACCGGCCAATTGTGCTTTTCGGACAAAATAATCCGGATCTTCAATCACGCGGGCATAATCAGTATTTGGAAACTCGCTGAGAATAAGCGATTTAAAATGTTCGGCTTCAAGCTCATGCCCCAATTCGTTGTGCATCCGATATTGTGCATACCACGACTGCAACCGGTATTCACTTGCGGGGAAGCGTTCGTTGAGCTTGGTATAGGCTTCGAGGGAGCGCGGGTAATCATGGAGTTTCTCCTTATAAATATAGCCTAAACTGTTCCATCCGTCTTCAATCTGGCGAAGGGCTTCTTCTTTTTCTTCATCGGTTTTGGGTATATCGCGAAGATAATAACCTCTATCGCGGTCGGTTAAATTGGCTGTGCTGTCGGCTCCGGGGGCTTTACCTCCTTCGACGGTACGGCTTTCGATACTTTCAAACGAGATACTCTGTTTGTCGCTGATACGCCAGTTATCTTCAAGCTTTCGGCGTCCCCATTTGCGTAAAAATTCCGTATAACCGAAACTGAGGGTATTTGGATTGTAAAAATACCATTCGGTGGACTGTGAACCAAGATTCGCTGTGCGGTCAGTGAACTGGTTGGAGAGCATCAGGTTGCGCTCGGCTTCACGTTCTTCCATTTGACGTTTGCGGTCGGCATCTTCTAAGGCTTTGATGATACCGTCAATGATGCGCAGCCGTTCCGTGGAGTCCATTTCTGCCATACGCAACAAGCTGTCTTGCAACTGTATGGTATTGATGCTTTCGACAAGTTCACTCAAGGTTGAAGCCCTCATCCGGATGCTGTCGTAACCGGGATAATCGCGTGGCAGAGCCGAAACAGCCGTGTCGTAATAGGCCTGCGAAGGGATGTATTCGTTTTTGTTGAAATAAATATCGGCCAACATTAATGCCGATGCAGATTGTTGCTGCTTGTTTTTCTTGCTCGACGACACCGATTTGGCTAAGTATTCCATGCCCAATTCTTCATCCTTTTCCTGGAAAGCAATCTCAGCAAGGGCAAAATACACTTTATCGTAATTGTCCTCATATTTCTTGTCTTTGAGCATTCGTTGCAGCAGTTTGACGATGGGTTTGCTGTCGCCCTGCGAAATATCGTAGGTTTTGGCCATGTTCATCCTGGCCTCAAAATCCATATCGAAGCCCGGACTGCTTTTAATGACGGCTCGAAAATAGGAAATAGCCTGATTGTTTTCGCCTTTGAGTTGATGAATCTGGCCAAGGATAAACAATGCTCTGTTGCGGAGATATTTTCCTTTAATGATCGGCAGGGCCTCTTTCAGGTAAAGTTGTGCTTTGTCGTAGTCTTTGCGGACAAGGTAATAGTCGGCAATCAGAGGCATCAGCATTTCATTCACCTCTTTTGGAGTTTGCCGGCTATTGTATTTTGCTTCGAGAGCCTCGAAAATGGGCGCTGCTTTTTCGTATTGTTCGAGCTCCTGATAGGTGACTGCAAGCCACATTTGGGCAGTATAGGCAATGGGATTGTAACTATATTGCTGAGCAACAAAATCGAAAGTGCGCCGTGCACTGATCAGGTCTTTCTTGAAGAAATGGGCTTTTCCCATCATCAGGTAGCTGTCGTCAATCCAGTTGACCTGTTCTTTTCCGCCAAAAACCATCGAGTGCTTCTGAACCCCAATGGCTCCTTTTTCGATGGCACGTTCCATTTGTCCGTTGATTTTGGCGGCATCGGCTTTCTGACCGTAGTTGAACAGGCGGATCACCTTTGAATAGTCATCGGTCACAGCTTTCCGCAGGTCGGCAACTCCGGTTTTCATGCTTTCGTTACCGTTCCAGTACACATTGTAATGGCTCGTGAGGTTGTGGTAAGCCCGGCGGCTCCAGGTATTCTTTTTTGTCGAACAGCCGGGAACCAGCGCCAGAAGGAGAATCAGGGCGGCAGACCGCAAGATGGTTTTCGTTTGCAAAGGCACGCTCATTCGTTTTGATCATTAACTCCCTTTCGGGCGAAATATTTTATGTGGTTTGCTTTTAAAGACCCGACCTGCAAAAGTAATCATTCTGCCCGAAAAAAAGAGATAGCTTATTGTTCGATGACCATTACACCCAACTAAGATAAGCATGTTTTTGTAAAAAAATACTGTTCCACAGGCAAAAAAAACTGAAGAATGATTTACATGAAAAACAAATGAATGACCGATTGTTAAGAGATGCTAATTCTGTTTTCCAACAAAAAATCTGCGATCAGAGTATTGACTGTTTTCGTACTTTTGTCGCAACGGTTGAACGAACTGCCCTAAAATGAAACCGAAAGAAGAGAAATGGTATCACAAGCTGCGTAATAAATATCGTCTTGTCATTTTTCATGATGAGACTTTTGAGGAAAAGCTCAGTTTCAGGCTAAGCCGGATGAATGTTTTTGTGTTGGTGACCAGTCTGAGCGTTTTTTTGATTATCGTAACCAGCTATATCATTGCTTTCACTCCTTTACGTGAATATATTCCGGGTTATACCGACCTCAACCTGAAGCGTGATGTTTATGTGCTGAAGCAAACCGCTGATTCCATTGATGCAGCGATGCGACAGAAAGACTTATATTTAGACAATTTGCGCCGGATTATCGGCGAAGGCGATTTTCCTGACGACAGCACTTCTTTGGCCAATATAAGCTTGCAGCGCGGCGGAGTTTATGATACTATCACCCTAAGGCATTCGAGTGAAGAGATGCGTCTGCGTTCGGAATTTGAAAATGCCGATAAATATGCGTTGCAAACTGATCCTGCAATGATTCCCGAAGCCTATAAAAGAGCAACAAGCGTTTCGAATTTTTTCACACCGGTTAAAGGCATCATTACCAATAAGTTTAACCCGACTCAGCGTCATTATGGCGTAGATGTGGTGGCAAAAAGCAATGAAGCGATCAAAGCTGCTCTCGAAGGCACAGTATTGTTTGCCAACTGGACGGTTGATATGGGATATGTGATTGGAATACAGCATCATGCAGGTTTTGTGTCGGTTTACAAACACAACTCGGTGCTATTGAAGAAAGAGGGCGATTTTGTCCGTGCCGGAGAACCTGTTGCCATCATTGGTGAAACAGGCGAGCTGTCCAGCGGTCCACACCTCCATTTCGAGCTATGGCTTAATTCGTCGCCCGTGAATCCCGAAGATTATGTAACATTCTAATACACCGGGATTTATAATTTTCTACAGCTTCATGACCTGACTATTCAGGTCGAAAAAACATGAGACTTATTTGAAATTCAGGTTGAGATTACCTTTGGTGTAAGAAAGTGACGATTATTTAAACGTTTTTTTGTCCAACACATTGAATTTGAATATACACCAGATGGCGCGGAACCCGTCTTTCCAGTTTATTTTTTTGCCTTCGGCATAGGTGCGGCCATAATACGAAATCCCTACCTCATAGATGCGGATGTTTTTCACACGCGCAATTTTGGCTGTAACCTCCGGCTCAAAACCAAACCTATTCTCTTTCAGATAGATAGATTGAATGATCTCGCGCTTGAACAGCTTATATCCCGACTCCATATCGGTGAGATTGAGGTTGGTGAAAGCATTGGAAAGCGAGGTGAGCAATTTGTTGCCAATGGAGTGCCAGAAAAACAGGATACGGTGAGGACGACCGCCAATGAAGCGTGAACCGTAAACCACATCCGCCATGCCATCGAGCATCGGACCAAGCAAGTGGGGATACTCGCGCGGATCGTATTCGTGGTCAGCATCCTGAACCAAAACGTATTGCCCGATGGCTGCCATAATTCCTTGTCGAATCACAAAACCCTTTCCACGGTTGGGTGTAGATGAAATGAGGCGAAGCGGAAAACGTGTGTCAGCTTGCGCAAACGATTCAACACGTGCGCGGGTATTATCCTTTGAAGCATCGTCAACCACGACAACTTCTGCCTGTATCTTATTGATGTACAGGCTGTTGAAAACATTTGTCAGAACTTGTTCAATGGTGCGTTCTTCGTTGTAAGCAGGAATAATGATGCTCAAAAGAATTTCGTTCATCGCAGGATGATTTAAAAACGGCAAAGTTACGGATAGAAAGCCAGTAAACAATCGTTGTGTTGCAATTTTGGCTGAGTAATGCGCCAAAAATGGAATCTTTCTAAAAAATAGACTAATTTTGGCCGTTTCTATCAGCGGGCTTCGTGAGTAAAAGTTTGCATAGTTTTTCTGTTTCCACTAATTCATCCATTCATAGAAATAATCTAAACGAAGAATGAATCGAAAGTATGAAAAAGTACTGTTTTTCAGTCTTTTGGCTGGTAATCTAATCCCATTATTTTTTACGCATTACATTGGTTCGCTCGATGCTCCAAAACATCTCCAGATTGCCAATATCATGCTGGAATTGTGGAAAGGGAATCCTGTTTTTAAGAGTTTTTTCGAGCTCTCGCCGATCTACACAGCCAATGTTTTTAGTCATTATTTTTTGGCTGCTGAACGTTTTTTGATGCCGGCCTGGTTGTCGGAAAAAATGCTCCTCGTTTTTTATGTGATCCTGATTGCTGCCGGCTTCCGCTACCTGGTGCTTTCCATCACCAAAAAGCCGGGCTGGACTTATTTTTTTATTTTCCCGATGACTTATACCTCGTTGTTTCATCTGGGCTTTTACAACTATAGCATTGCTTTTGGCTTTTTGTTTTTTACAGTGGGATTTTATTTGCGCAATTTCCACGCGATGAACTGGAAAAACCAGTTTAAACTTCTGTTACTCGTCATGCTGACTTATTACGCTCATTTTTTTGTTTACGGTTTCCTCCTTTTCATTCTGGCAGCGCTCAGTCTGCAAAAAATGGTTGTTGCTTTAATTGAAACAACGGCTAGGCCAAAGTTCAAGGATGTGTGGAAGATATTCCGGAATATAGCCCTGCCTGTTTTGCCATCCGTTTTACTTGCAATTCCGTATCTCCGGCTGATTTTGCAGCAGCCTGTTGCCAATGGAGGGAATCAATTTAACCGATGGGAATACCTTTTTGATTTTAGGGTGTTGTTAGGCTATATCGAAATGGAAGAATTGCCCATGACAAAATTTCTCTTCTGGACTTTACTAATCCTCTTTGCGTTGAGTCTGGGATGGATTGTTTACCGCATTTTCTTCGCCAAAGAAAAAACTAATCTGAATGTCATCGTGAAATCGGAGAAGTTTGTCTGGAGTTTGATCACCATATTTTTCCTCGCTTTTTTCATTTTGATGCCAAATAACCTGAATGGTTCAGGCAATATCTTGCCAAGAATTCTGATCATGGCGGTTTACCTTTTTGTTTTATGGTTGAGCTTGTGGCCTACTCATAAGATTGTGAATATTTTAATTGTCATCACCTTGGTTGTTTATGGCAGTGTCAACTATTCGGTTCATGTAAAGCATCGAAAAGATCTGGATGCGATGATTACGGAGATCAAGGCGGCCGAGAGTCAGATTCCGGCAAATAGTGTGACAGTCTTCAGAAACTATATTGACCGATGGAACACCATCCATTTTCAATCCTATATCGGCACCGATGTGCCTTTGCTCAACCTCAACAGCTTGTCAATCTCACCGCTTTTTGCTGTGAACTGGCGTGATGACCGTCCGCAAACTTTTGTAGGGATGAAATATTCGGATGCCTACACCTATTATATTAATGTGCCGCATGCGAGCGGAACAAAATTTGCAGAATACCTTGCCGTCACAGGCAAAAAGGAATTTGAGGCATTGCCCGAAACAGATGAATTCAAAAGTGTCGTCAATCACGATTACCGACAGATGAAAGAGTTTAATAATTCAATCGTTGATCTCTATAAGCTGAATATCGAGCCCGCTTATTCGGAAATTATTGAACGGATTAAGTTGGATACCAACTATTTGAATAATCTCAAAACCAAAAGCCTTCACACCGAGGTTCCGATAGAAGATTTGGTGATGCGCGAAGCCATCTGGATTTATGACCAGAAGTACAATTGAAAAACCTTTGCCGGCGCAGGCCCGGAGTCTGCGCCGGCGATAGTGTTTTAAAGGTCAACAGACAAAAGGTCGGCTGCCGCTTTCTGAAAGTCGCGTTCGGCTTCGAGCGATTGGTTGATGATATTGTAATAAGCGCTGATTTCAACAAAATAGGTAACAACGGAAATCTCACCGGCCGTCAGGGCTTTTTTTAGCAAGGCCGCGTTGTCAAACGATTTCAATGCGTTGCTGTAACGTTGGGAAATAGCTTTCAACCGTTGAGCTTTTGCAAACTGACTTTTGGCCTGGGCAACCAATTGCAGCTGGATATCATTTTGATGTGCTTGTGCAGCAAGTGCGGCTGTTTTAGCACGGGCAAGCTGGTTTTTGTTTTCCCAAAGCGGAATGGATATACCGGCTACGATTCCCTGAAATTGTTCGCTGCCTACTTTTTCACTGAGATATCCGGCCGAAAATAACGGGAAGTTATGCCATCGTTCAAGATTGACCATTCCCTCACGAATGACGGCTTCTTGTTGGGCAAGTGCAAGCTCGGGTTTTTTTGACTCGATACGGGCATACCATTCCTCGAACAATTCGGGAAGTTCAACAGAGCCATACTCCGTATCGTTCAGGCTGATGCTTGTGCCGCCGTTGAGTCGCTTGAGCTGTGCCAAAACAGCCTGACGCTCGGTTTCCACCTGCTCCAACTCAGCTTGAATACTCACAAGGTTGAGTTGCATATTGTTGTATTCTAATATGTTAGCTTCTCCGGATTTGAAGCGCCGACTGAAGGCTTGCTCCATTTCGCGTGCATGTTCGAGGCGTTTGTTCATCTCATTGGCCATCGCATTCAAGTAAACCAGATCAATGCAATATAATTTTGCATCGAGCAGAATCTCCCTTCGGTTGCTCGCATATTGCCAGTCAACTGCTTGATTTTGCTGACCGGCTATACGGCCTTTCATTCCGGTAATTGTTGGTATATCAAATGATTGCGTGATATTGATGTCGGTACGATTGGCTCCGGCAGCAGAATTTCCCCATAAAAATCCAAATTCGGCTTCGGGCCCGGGCAGGAAAATTCCGGTTTTATTTTCAAGCTTTTGGGCTTCGGCACTTTGTCTCAGCGCTTTGAGGGTGGTATTGTTCCTTTCCACTGCGTGCAGCACACTGTCGTAGGGCTGTTGCGCAAAACCAATCAGACCGGAAAAAATGAGAAATATGAATATATTGATTTTCATAATGACTGATACTTCTGAATTTAATCGGGGTGAATTTCTGAAACTTTGGATTCTGTGATGTGATGCTTTTGCTGAGTAAGTAAATAAACCACGGGGATAATGAAACCATTGAGCAGGGTGGAAGTGAGTAATCCGCCTAAGATGACTTTAGCCATTGGGCTTTGGATTTCGTTGCCGGGAAGGCTTCCACCAATAGCTAAAGGTATGAGAGCCAGTGCAGTAGTGAGTGCGGTCATCAGAATTGGATTCAAACGGTCGAGCGAGCCGTGGAGCACGCTTTCTTCGGCAGTGAAGCCTTCATGGCGCAGATCGTTGTAGCGCGAAATGAGCAGCATGCCGTTGCGCGTAGCAATTCCGAAAAGCGAAATGAATCCGATGATAGCCGGGATGCTAACGAGTCCGCTGGTAAAAAACAGGGTAAACACGCCGCCAATTAGCGCAAGGGGCAGATTGAGCAGGATAACCAATGATTGACTCATACTTCTGAACTGGTTGAACAGCAGTAGAAAGATGACCAAGATGGAGAAGATGGAAGCGATGAACAGGGTGCGCGAGGCGGCTTGCTCACTCTCAAACTGCCCGCCATATTCGATATGGTATCCCTCCGGCAGCCGGATATTGTTGTTAATTTTTTTGCGGATGTCGTTTACAGCTCCGCGCAGGTCGCCACCGCTCACATTGGCCGATATCACAATTTTTCGGGAGACATTTTCGCGGTTGATCGTATTTGGTCCGGTGGTGGAGCTGATGGTGGCAATGTTTTCCAAGGGGATTTTTTGCCCGCCGGCATCTACAATCAGGTTACGGATGCGGTCAATGCCATCGCGGCTGCGGTCGTCCACCTTTAGGGTGAGATCGAAAACGCGGTTGCCTTCCATCACTTCCGAGACGACTTCTCCGGCCAATAATACCCGAATGATCTCGGCAAATTCGGGCAAAGAAATGCCGTATTGAGCCAGCAGCTCCCGTTTTGGAGTAATATTCAGTTGCGGACGCTCCACCTGCTGTTCCACGTTAAGGTCGGCGATACCTTCTACGTCGGCAATCAGGTTTTTGATGTCGTTGCCAATGGCAAACATGCGGTTGAGGTCGGTGCCGAAAAGTTTGATGGCGATGTTGGCCTGTGTCCCGGAGAGCATGGCGTCAATCCGGTGCGAAATGGGTTGGCCGATCTCCAGATTGATGCCGGACAGGGCTTTCATCTTTTGGCGTATCTCGGCCATAATCTCATCTTTTGATCTTTTTCCAAGCACGATGGGCGCTTCCATTTCCGAAACGTTGACTCCCAGAGCGTGTTCGTCCAATTCGGCACGGCCTGTCTTGCGGCCAACAGTCTGCACCTCGGGAATACTCAGCAATATCTCTTCGGCCTTGCGACCCATGCGATCTGATTCTTCTAAAGAGATCCCCGGCAAAGTGCTCACATTAATTGTGAACGAGCCTTCGTTGAAAGAGGGCAAAAAGCTGCGTCCGAGCATGAGGAAAAAGAAAATGGAGACTAAAAAAGCAAGCAAAGTGCCGCCTAACATCCACTTTTTGTGGTGAAGTGCCCAGACGAGGGATTTTTCATAAACGGTTTTAAGGGAGCGAACCACCCAGGGCTCACGCTCATTATTCCCGTTTTTTCGTTCTCCGCCCAAAAGATAGCTACACATCACGGGTGTGAGGGTGAGGGCTACCACTGTTGAAGCAAAAAGCGCCACGATAAATGCGATTCCCAATGGTGCCAGCATTCGGCCTTCCATTCCCGAAAGGAAAAACAAGGGCACAAAACTCACAACGATAATCAAAGTTGAGTTCAGGATGGGCATACGTACCTCTTTGGAGGCATGAAAAACCACCTGGAGCGTGCTCTGACGTTCTTCGGCGGGTTTGAGCCTGTTTTCGCGCAGATGTTTGAAAACGTTTTCTACGTCAACAATGGCATCGTCAACTAAGGAACCGATAGCAATGGCCATCCCGCCGAGACTCATCGTATTGATGGTGAGCCCCATCAGCTTTAATGCAAGGATCGAAGATACCAGTGAGAGTGGAATGGCAACCAACGAGATTATCGTTGTCCGGGCGTTCATCAGGAAAATGACCAGCACAATGACGACAAAAATGCCTCCTTCGACCAACGATTTCTGCACATTGCCGATGGAGCTTTCGATGAAACGTGCCTGCCGGAAAATGTCGGACGACAGTTTTACATCGGGGGGCATCATCTGCTCTAGTTCTTCAATGGCATGGTCTAACTTTGCCGTCAGTCCAAGGGTGCTGGTAGCCGATTGTTTGGTGACAGTAATCAGCACGGCCGGTTTACCACGTTCGGAGGCCATTCCTATCTTGGGTGTTTTGGCGCCAACCTTCACTTCGGCGATGTTTTCCAGTAACACAGGAATGTCATCGGTTTTTCTTACCACGGCCTTTCCTAGCAGACGCACATCATCGGTCGAGAGCAGTCCACGGATGATGTATTCGTTGCCGTATTCATAAAGTACTCCTCCGGCAGCATTGCGATTCATGCCGTTCACCGCTGTCAGTACTTCGTCTAATGAAATACGGTAGTGTTTCATCTTTTCGGGCTTGAGCAGAATCTGATATTCACGGATATCGCCTCCCAGTACGGCAACCTGTGCCACACCGCCGGTGGCTAACAGTCGGGGGCGTATCGTCCAGTCGGCTATGGTTCGTAACTCCTGCAGCGTGGTAGTGTCCGAGGTAACCCCAATGATCATCAGCTCGCCCAATATGGACGATTGAGGCCCAAGGCTTGGCGTTCCTACGTTGGAAGGGAGCGATTCTTTTACGGCGACAAGCTTTTCCGATACAATTTGCCTTGCACGGTAGATATCTGTACCCCAGTCGAATTCAATCCAAACAATCGAGAATCCGGTGGTGGATGAAGAACGGACGCGCCGAACACCGGTGGCTCCATTGAGGGCAGTTTCAACCGGAAAAGTGACCAATCGTTCCACCTCTTCGGGCGCCATCCCTGTGGCTTCTGTCATCACCACAACAGTTGGGGCGTTGAGGTCGGGAAAAACATCTACTTCCATCCGTGTAGCCGTATAGGTTCCGGCCAACATCAGCAGAATGGCGGCAACAAGAATCACCACGCGGTTGTTCAACGAGAATAAAATGATTTTATTAAGCATTGTGTGTTCCCGTTTTGATTAGTGATTGTGTGTATGCCCTTCGGGGATGACCGAAGAGGTGGCGGCTAATTTCACCTGAACCACTCCATGTGTAACCACTTTGTCGCCCGATTTTATGCCCGAGAGCACCTCAACGCGAGTGCCGTCGCTTTCTCCGATGCGAACCTCCTGTTTTTTAAACTCCTCGGCTTCCAATTGAAGGTAAACAAAAAATAAACCTTGTTCCTCCGTCAAGGCTGAAACAGGTACTGTGAGGACATCCTGCCGGGGAGTGGAAAGAAGAAAGACCTCGGCAAAAGATCCGGAGATGAACTCACCCGTATTGTCGAACTCAAACGTGACGGGAATGAATGCAGAGGCGTCGCCGGCGGCTTTGCCCGATGATACAAATCGTCCGTTTAAGTCGCTCAACTTATGAAGTTGCGTATCGTATGCTGTTTTGAAATGAGCGGAACTTATATTGTGTAGATGACGGAACTGGTTTTCGGGGACTTCGGCTCTGAGCTGTAGTCTTTGATTTTTCGCTACGACGGCCACAGCTTGTCCTACGGTGACATAATCGCCCTGGCTGACGAGCAGGTTTTTAATGAACCCGCTGATTGGTGAGCTGATTCTGAGTCCGCCCGAACCGGCATCAGAGGCCTGTGCTTCGTAAACTGTACGGGCATTTTCGTAGGCCAGACGTGCCAGATCGAAGTCTTTGACCGAAATAATCTGGTCTTTTACCAAGTCTTCGGCACGACGAAACTCTTTCTCGGCAGTCTCGAAAGCTCTCCGGGCTTTCACCAATGGATCGCCCTCGGGAAGCCGCTGAGCTGACACCGTAGCCAATGTTTCACCACGCTGAATGGCCTGACCCGGTGCCAGACTTCGACCACCAAATGAAACAATGCCATTTGCCGTGGCAGCAAGCGTTGCCTCATCGCCTGGTGAAGCGATAATCTGACCGCTGGTTTTGATCACCTGACTGAAAATACCCGGTTCTACGGTTTCAACCTGCAAATCAGCAGCTTCCGATTGCGCTTTGGTGAATATAATCACTCCGGTATGGTTGTGCGAAGACTCAGCTTCGTGATGATGGTCGTTGTCATGGTCATGATCGTGTTCGTGGTCGTGCTCATGTTCATGATCATGATCATGTGCTTCAGTATCGGGTTGAGATGTTTTTGAATTTCCCGGGCTACACCGAAACAAGAGAAAAGACAAAAGAACAAAAAGGCATATCGTGAACGTTCTCATTTTCCTTGAAATATTTTTTAATAAATTGAAAAATAAACTTATTAACAGATGAACTCCCTGAAGCTGACAAGCTCCATCGTCGCAAATGGACGGGAATTCAAAGGTTACAAGGTGTTTCTGAAAAAGAAACTACCTGTTAGGAAAAGAGAGCCGGAGGAGCGCGGTGCCCACAGACCGATGAGAAAGTGGAAAAAACTGTGGGCGTTTGTCGGTCGCGAAAAGCAGATGTAAAAAAGACCGGCGCTTCGGGCAGCTGGCTGTGTGATGGCAGCAAAGCCCAAAAGAGCGGAAACATCAACGTTTGAAGGTGTGCAAAAACCTTGACCTTGACCAATTGCTGAGGCTGGGCAAATTCAAAAATACTGTGAACGGCACAGCCATCTGGTGTGAGCGGATCGCGCTGATGGCCGGGCAATTGATCTGATTGTTCGCAGGGTTGCTGGTGGCTGTGGCCTACCAAAATATGTACCCAGCCATCGTGATGATGGTGCGGCACTGCCGAAATGGCAAACATCAGCAATGCGGAAAGTGAAACAAAGAAGAGCGATATTTTCTTTTTCACCACGTTGATATCAATGGTTGGATGCAAACATACTTTATTTCCATTAAAATCAGCCTTAAAAAAACTGAAAAATGGGTGAAAGGCAGATTAAAAAAAGAAAAAGGCCGTTTTTTGCGTGTCAATCGCAAAAAACGGCTGAGAAATCGTAGCAGTCAAACAGCCTAACGGTTGACGTATTGCTGTTCGTAATATTTCAAATAATTTCCCGAGGTCACCTCATCGAGCCATTGTTGATTTTGGAGATACCATTCGATGGTCAGCCGGATGCCTTCTTCAAACTGAAGCGAAGGCACCCAACCCAGCTCACGTTGGAGTTTCCCAGAATCAATAGCGTAGCGCAGGTCGTGTCCGGCGCGGTCTTTTACATAAGTGATCAACTGTTCGGATGTTCCCAGTGTGCGGCCTAACTTTTCGTCCATCACCCGGCACATCACCTTGATCAGGTCAATGTTTTTCCACTCGTTGTGTCCACCAATATTATAGGTCTGGCCGGTTTTACCCCGATGGAAAATCACGTCAATGGCTCGTGCATGATCCACCACATAAAGCCAATCGCGCACATTTTCACCCTTACCGTAAACAGGAAGCGGTTTGTTGTGCCGGATATTGTTAATAAATAATGGGATTAGTTTTTCAGGAAACTGGTTAGGCCCATAGTTGTTCGAACAGTTTGAAAGCACAACGGGCAACCCGAAAGTATCGTGATAGGCTCTTACAAAATGATCGCTGCTGGCTTTGGATGCCGAATAAGGGCTGTGTGGATCGTATGCGGTGTTTTCATAAAAATAGCCTGTCTCGCCTAATGAGCCATAAACTTCATCGGTTGAAACATGATAAAAACGCTTGCTTTCCATCGCGTCCTTCCATTGGTGACGCGCTGCATTGAGCAGATTCACCGTGCCGATGACATTGGTCATCACAAACTCCATTGGGTTGGAAATCGAACGGTCAACATGCGACTCGGCAGCCAGATGGATCACCCCATCAAATTGATGTGCGGCAAAAAGCTCGAACATCTTCTCTCCGTCCACAATATCTGCCTTGAGAAAATGATAATTCGGCTTGTTTTCGACATCTTTCAGATTGAATAAATTTCCGGCATATGTCAGTTTGTCAAGGTTAAATATTTGATAATCAGGATAATTATTGACAAACAGTCTAACTACATGCGAGCCAATGAAGCCGGCGCCACCGGTGATGAGGATCTTTTTCATATCAATGAAGAGTTGATTTTTTGAGTTTTATATAAGAATATTGGTTGCCCTATTGTTTCTCAAAAACTTTGATTAACAAATAATTACTCTTTGCTGCGGTAGTATTGTTCCCATTTCCAGGCCGAAGCGTTCATTTCATCAAGATTCTTCAGGGCTTTCCATCCCAACTCCCGGTTTGACAGGCTGGGGTCGGCCCACACTTTTTCCACATCGCCCGGTCGGCGTCCGACAATGACGTAATTGAGCTTGCGGCCTGAAACTTTCTCGAACGATTTGATGACGTCAAGCACTGAGTAGCCATTGCCTGTTCCGAGATTGAAAACTTCGAAATGATGTTTCATGCGGTTTTCGATCATGCGCTTTACGGCCACTACATGGGCTTTGGCAAGGTCAACCACATGGATATAGTCGCGGATGGCTGTGCCGTCGGGGGTATTGTAGTCGTCGCCAAAAACGCTCAGTTGCTGACGTATTCCAATGGCTGTTTGGGTGATAAACGGAACTAAATTATTGGGTATTCCCAGAGGCAACTCGCCAATGAGCGCCGATTCATGTGCCCCGATAGGATTGAAATAGCGTAAAGCTATGGCTTTGAGCGAGGTGGATTTCAAGGTATCCTGAATAATTTCTTCTGAAATCTGTTTAGTGTTACCATAAGGCGATTCGGCCTTTTTGATGGGAGCCGTCTCGCTCACCGGAGGTTCATCAGGCTGGCCATAAACTGTGCATGAGGATGAAAATACCAGATTTTCAATCTGATATGTGGCCATGCTT
The DNA here is from genome assembly GCA_019454985.1 of Bacteroidales bacterium. Classification (GTDB taxonomy): domain Bacteria; phylum Bacteroidota; class Bacteroidia; order Bacteroidales; family F082; genus JALNZU01. The sequence continues at coordinate 20,549 of JACFNF010000007.1, read as the reverse complement.
TCCAGAATATTCATCAAAGAAACTAAGTTGTTACGATAGTAAAGCAGGGGATTGGCCACCGATTCGCCAACGGCTTTGTATGCGGCAAAGTGAATGACACCCTGAATATCATTGTGCCGACGGAAAAAGTCATCCGTTTTATCACGGTCAACAAGATCAAAAACCTCTAACGACGGGCGTTTGCCGGTGATGCGTCCGATGGCATCCACCACCGAGGCCTGCGAGTTGGAAAGATTGTCCACAATGACCACTTCAAAGCCTTGCTGCTGAAGCTCAACAACGGTATGCGACCCGATATAACCCGTGCCGCCGGTGACGAGAATTTTCATGATTTATTTTTTTTCAAAAATACAGCCTAAAAATGAAACAAACCAAAGGAAAATTCAGAAAGATGTATCGTTTTTAACTTCTGAGTGATAAAAGGTATAGAAGAAGTCATTTCGACTTTAGATCGGCAGTCGTGACGTTTTGTTTTTTTGCAAAGGGTCAAACCGCTATTTACAGATGATTAATATCTGTAATGGTCAGATAATCAGGCGAAAGCTTTTATTTGAAAAGCTTGATGATGTCGTTTCCGTTGGCGTAGATCATCAGTGCAAACAATAATGCCATACCAATAATCTGGGCTACTTCCATGAATTTGTCGCTGGGTTTGCGTCGGGCGATGATTTCATATATCAGGAATGCCACGTGTCCACCGTCGAGTGCGGGAATAGGCAGGAGATTGAGCACAGCCAGCATGATGGAAAGAAAAGCGGTCAAACGCCAAAAACTTTCCCAATGAAATTGAGCCGGAAAGATACTCCCGATGGTAATGAATCCGCCTACACTCTCGTAGGCCTTCACTTCGGGAGAGAAGAGCAGTTTTAATTGTTTGAGGTAGCCGCCTATGCCATCCACTGTTTTGGCCATCCCGGCCGGAATGGCTTCGGCAATGTTGTAGGATTTTTTGTTAAGCCGGAAGAATGACTCCATTTGTTGCCGTGGAAAAACACCGATGAAGCCGGCTTCGGGCACCGTCATCGCAAAAGCAAGAGTATCAGAACCACGGATTACGCGAATACTGACATCCTGGCCTTTGTGTTCCTGGATAGCTTCCCGAAAATCCTGAAAATAACGTATCGTCTGGTCGTTGATGCCCAAAAGGCTGTCGCCGGGTAGCAGTCCGGCATCGCGGGCAGGCGAAGTCTCAGGGAACGATTCCACCACAAAAGGAATCCTCACCGACATAAAATAGGGCGACTTATGTTTTACCAATTTTCCGATAGCCCCTTCGGGAAGCTGGAGTGTAATGTGCTGTCCGTCACGCTCGACCTCCATCGTTTTGGCTTCATCGAGAATCATGGTCACAGGAATTTTGTTGAAATCTTCGACATATTTGCCGTCAACTGCCAGCACTTTGTCGCCATTGCGAAGCCCAAACTCTTTGGCCAGCGAATCAACAGCAATGCCGTATTTGTTGGCTTCCGAGGTAGGGAGATATTGTTCGCCATATACGCCCAACATCACGATGTAGATCAAAAAGGCGAGCACGACGTTCATGATCACGCCGCCCAGCATAATGATCAGACGTTGCCAGGCCGGCTTGCTTCGGAACTCCCAGGGCTGTGGCGGGAGCTTCATCGCTTCTTTGTCGAGCGACTCATCAATCATGCCTGCTATTTTGACATAACCACCCAAAGGAAGCCAGCCAATGCCATATTCAGTGCCTTTGAAATTGAATTTGAACAGCGAAAACCAAGGGTTGAAAAACAGATAAAACTTCTCTACCCGGGTCTTAAAAATCTTGGCTGCAGCAAAATGACCAAATTCGTGAACAATCACCAGAACCGAAAGGCTCATGATGAGTTGCAATATTTTGATGAAAATTTCCATTCGGAGAATATGTGCTAAAAAAATAATGAAAAGGCTTCCCTTTTGGGGCTGCAAGATTACGAAAAAAAGCCGTTTGGCTTCAATTCTAAATGTAAAATAGTGTTAATGAGCGAAAAACCGTGATAATTGAAATGAAAAGTATTGAAGTTGACCTGGCTAAGGGTTGAATGTAGCCAAAACTGTTTTTTTACTTCTGCTTATCTTTGCCCGCAAAATCCGTCTTTTTGAATTCATCCATTCTCCCAAAGCTTTATGCCGATCATCCGGCAATACCCGTAATTGGAAAAACATTACAGCAGCGTCAACATTTGCTTGTGAAAGGCTTACTGGGTTCGTCAGCCTCGCTTGTGGTCGCAGCTACATCGGATTACGTTGGCGGGCAACATCTTATAGTTTGCCCGGACAAAGAATCTGCTGCTTATTTCTACAACGATCTGGAAAATATTTTTGACGAACGTAATTCTGATTTCAACAAGAAGCGGGTTCTCTTTTATCCTACAAGCTATCGTAAGCCATATGAACCTGAAAAGGCTGATAATACCTATATACTTTCGCGCGCCGAGGTGTTGGGGCGCTGGTCGGTGAGCGAGAGGCGAAGCCTTGTAGTGACTTATCCCGAGGCGCTTTGCGAAAAAGTGGTCACACGTAACTTCCTGTCGAAAAGTACACTGAAGCTGAAAACGGGCGAGAAAGTTTCTCTTGATTTTGTAAGCGATGTGCTGATTGAATATAATTTCGAAAGGGTTGATTTCGTCGTCGAGCCTGGCCAGTTTTCGATACGAGGTGGGTTGTTGGACGTTTTTTCGTTTAGCAACGATTTCCCTTACCGGATTGAATTTTTTGGTGAGGAGGTGGAATCAATCCGCACTTTCGATCCGGTGACCCAGCTTTCCGTACAAACGTTGCAACGGATCAACCTGTTGCCCAATATTCAGAGCCCTGAAACTGCCGGACAGCGACAATCGTTTTTGAGTTTTTTGCCTTCCGAAACGCTCATTTGGATTCAGGAGTCCCAGTCTTTGGCCGATCGTTTGGAGTCGGAATGGAAGAGAGCACACGAAATTTTTCTCAAAATTGCCGGTGATCACAATCTGATCAGCCCCGACCAGCTTTTTTGCCCCTCTTCGCAGCTTCTTGAAGAGCTTGAAAAATCCCGTACAATCGAAATGGCGAATGCCGGAATCCTGAACCCGGTAATGGTTTGGGAGTTTAAGACGGGGGCACAAATGCCTTTCAATAAAAACTTCAAACTACTGCTTGCCGAGCTAAACCAACGCCATGATGACGGCTACCGCACCTTGATTCTTTCCGATAACCCCCGGCAAATTGAACGCATTCAAGCCATCATCGAGGATATTCAACCTTTGTCGGACAAGTCGGATGAGCCCTTGTTCTTGCCCGTTTATCACAGCCTTCATGCCGGATTTACTGATAAGGAGCTCAAGCTGGCTGTTTTTACCGACCATCAGATTTTTGAGCGTTATCATAAATTTCATCTTCGCGAAGGTTTTAGCGCAAAAGAAGCATTGACTATCAGCGAGTTGTATGACCTTAAACCAGGCGACTACGTCAGCCATATTGATCATGGTATCGGACGTTTCGACGGCCTCGAAACCATTGATAACAACGGGAAGCTGCAGGAAGCCATCCGTTTAGTCTATCGCAACGATGATATCCTTTATGTAAGCATCCATTCGCTGCACCGCATCACCAAATACAGCGGCAAAGACGGCACCGAACCAAGCCTCGACAAGCTTGGCTCCAATGCCTGGAACAAGCTGAAAAACAAGACTAAAAGCCGTGTTAAGGACATTGCCCGCGACCTTATTCGTCTTTATGCCAAACGAAAAGCAAGCAAAGGATTTCAGTTTCTGCCCGACACTTATCTTCAAAACGAACTCGAAGCTTCATTTATTTACGAAGACACGCCCGACCAGCTCAAGGCCACTTTGGATGTGAAATCGGATATGGAATCGGAAGCCCCGATGGACAGGCTCATCTGTGGTGATGTGGGCTTCGGAAAAACCGAAATCGCCATCAGGGCTGCTTTTAAGGCTGTGGCCGATTCAAAACAGGTTGCAGTTTTGGTGCCAACTACCATTTTGGCACTTCAGCATTATAAAACTTTCAGTTCCCGCTTGGCCGACTTTCCTGTTCATGTCGAGTTTATCAACCGCTTCCGATCAGCAGGACAACAAAAAGAGATTCTTGAAAAATTGGCTTCCGGCAAGGTGGACATCCTCATCGGAACACATCGTATCATTAGCAAGGATGTAATATTCAAAGATTTAGGTTTACTAATCATTGACGAAGAACAGAAGTTTGGAGTGTCGGCCAAAGAAAAACTCAAAGAGTTTAAAGCCAATGTTGATACCCTCACCCTCACTGCAACGCCAATACCCCGCACCCTTCAGTTCAGCATGATGGGCGCCCGCGACCTGAGTATCATCAACACACCGCCTCCCAATCGTTTTCCGGTTCAAACCGAAGTGCGGCCTTTAAGCGAGGAGGTCATCCGCGAGGCCATCGTGTTTGAAGTTGCCCGCGGGGGACAGGTGTTTTTTGTGCACAACCGGGTGCAAAATATCTTGGATGTGCATGAAATGATTCTGCGTTTTGTTCCGGGAGTTCGTGTTGGGGTGGCTCATGGACAGATGGAAGGTGATAAGCTTGAGAAGGTGATGATGGCCTTTATCGAAGGCGACTATGATGTGTTGCTTGCCACTACCATCATCGAGTCGGGACTCGATATTCCTAATGCCAATACCATCATCATCAACGATGCGCATCATTACGGCCTGAGCGACCTTCATCAGCTCAGGGGCAGAGTTGGGCGGTCGAATAAAAAAGCTTTTTGTTATCTAATTGCGCCGCCTATGTCCACCCTGACGACGGAAGCCCAACGGCGTCTCAAAGCCATCGAGGATTTTGCCGGACTCGGGAGCGGATTCAATATCGCCATGCGCGACCTTGACATCCGGGGAGCTGGAAACCTGCTTGGAGCCGAGCAGAGCGGGTTTATAAGCGATATCGGTTATGAAATGTTTCATAAAATTTTAGACGAGGCCATTCAGGAATTGAAAGAAACCGAGTTTGCAGAGGTGTTTAAAACTGAGGTGACCAAACCTTTTGTGAAAGACTGCGTCATCGAATCCGATCTGGAAGTCCTATTGCCGGCCGACTATGTTGATTCACCTTCCAAGCGCATGAGCCTTTACCATGAACTCGATAATATTCAGGAAGAAAAAGCATTACAACAGTTCACCGATAAGCTCATTGACCAGTTTGGCCCTTTGCCTTCTCCGGCTTCCGATTTAATTCACTCTATACGAATGCGTTGGTTGGCGCGAAGTCTGGGTTTTGAGAAATTAGTACTTCGCAACAAAACCTTTATCGGTTATTTTGTGGCCGATCCGCAATCGCCATTCTATCAAAGCGAAATATTTACAAAAATCCTGCATTTTGTTCAGGCAAATCCTCGTTCATGCCGAATGAAAGAAAGTAACGACAGATTGATGCTCTATATCAGTAGTATTAGCTCTGTTACTCAGGCGCTTTCGATTTTACGCGAGCTCAAAGCGGAGGAAAGCTGACCTAAATATTTAAGATAGTCCCAAACCTAATGGACTTCTTTGGTTAAAATAATATAGGTAGGGAAGTGGTCGCTGTAACCACCCATATATTCACCTCCTGCAAAAGTACGAAGCGGATAGCCTTTGAATCGGCCACTTTTTTGAGTCAGTTCGGTCTTATTGTGCACCCTTGCGCTAAAGAGTTTATAAGTGGAGAAATCTTTCCCTAAAAGACCCTGACTAACGATAATCTGGTCGAATAGACTCCAGGTGTCGCGCCAGGCGTTGCTCCCGATACCTTTTTTATAAAACGCAAACATAGTGTTATATAGCTGACCCGGCTGGAGATTTTCGGTTGTGCCTTTTGCATTGAGTCCTTCGATCAGGCTTTTGTTGGTGGGGTTATCATTCAGGTCGCCCATCACCACAATTTTGGCCTGTGGGTTGATGGCTAATAGCGAGTCGACGATGTGGCGCGAGAGTTTTGCGGCAGCCATCCTCAAAGGCAGCGAACGCTTCTCGCCTCCACGACGCGAAGGCCAGTGGTTGACAATAAAGTGCATCTCCTCGCCGTCGAAAAGCCCTGAAACCAGCAGTTGGTCGCGAGTATAGAAATTGGGCATGCCTTCCACCGTCAACCGGTAAGATTTGCTGCCCGTGGGTTTGAAGTATTTTGGCTGATACAGCAGCGCCACATCTACCCCGCGAAGATCGGGGCTGTGATAATGAATCACCTGATAATTACGCTTTTGCAACTTCGGCATTGCTGCCAGATCAAGCAACACTTCTTTATTCTCAATTTCCGAAACGCCCAATATGGCTGCCCCATCGGGTGTGATATCCGTGCCAATGCTTTCGATGGCTTCGGCCAAACGCTCCAATTTTGTCAGATATTTCTTGCTGTTCCATTGGTTTGCTCCATTGGGTAAAAACTCCTCGTCGTTTTTTTTAGGGTCGTTAATGGTGTCGAAAAGGTTTTCCAAATTGTAGAAGGCAACACAGCCTACTTTAAAATTGCGTTGTTGCGCTTGGAGCGAAACCTGTGAAACAAAAAATACCCAGAAAAAGGCGAGAATAAAAAGAAGACTTTTTTTCATGATCAACGAGTCAGATGTCTAAGCAGATAGCGGTGTTTGTGATGAACTGCCCCATTGAAATGAAGGCCATTCGAAAAAACACTTTATTACGGCAAAGATAATAAAACCTTTGCTGATGCTATTTTTCAAACAGATAAAAGCTATTTTTGCACTCTTGTGTTGCCGGAAGCAGGTAAAAGTTGGAACGGGCTGTAAGGAACGGCAATTTGCAAAATTACTTGTAATACATTGAATGACAATAATATAATCAAAAAATTATTTATGCACAAAGTTCTATTACTTATTGGAGGACTTCTGATAGCAATGGCAGGCGTTGCGCAGAGCGACACTAATGCAGTGGTGCCTCCGCCAAATTTGCCTACCATCACCCTGTCGGAGTCAGAGTTTGAAGGCACCAGCTCGTCAAACGAGATTTCGAGCTTACTGCAGTCATCGCGCGATATTTTTGTTTCTACCGCCGGTTTCAATTTTGGATCATTCCGCTATCGCATGCGTGGTCTCGATTCCGAAAATACGCATGTGCTTATCAATGGTGTGATGATGAACGATCAGGAAACCGGCCGCGCTTCCTATTCATCGTGGGGAGGGTTGAACGATGCCATGCGCAACACCGAGGTCAATAACATGGTGGAAGCTTCTGACTGGGCTTTTGGAGGTATTGGCGGAGTGACCAATATCCTTACACGTGCCGGAAGCTACCGAAAAACTACTAATTTGAGCTATGCTCTTTCGAACCGCAGCTACAACAATCGTATCATGTTTTTGTATTCTACCGGTATGCAGGACAACGGTTGGGCTGTCACCCTTTCGGGCTCCCGTCGCTGGTCACAGGAGGGTTATGTACCGGGAACTTTTTATGATGCCTGGTCGTATTTTGCCTCTGTTGAGAAAAAAATCAACAACCGACATAGCTTTGGGCTGATTGCCTTTGCCGCACCAACCAAAAGAGCTTATTCCGGGGTATCGGTACAAGAAGCTTATGACCTCACTGGCGATAATTATTATAATGCTAACTGGGGTTATCAAAACGGAAAAGTGCGTAACGCCCGCGTGAGCAACAACAACCAACCGATGTTTCAGCTAAGCCATTACTGGACACCATCCGATAAAACCAAAGTCCAGTCAACGGCTTATTATTGGTTTGGAAGGGGAGGCGCAACCGCACTCGACTGGACCGAAGCCAACGATCCGCGACCTGACTATTACCGCAACCTTCCAAGCTATTTCTTGAGCATTGGCGATTTTACCAATTATGAGAAATACACCAATCTCTGGAAAAACGACGAGCATTTCCGGCAAATAAAATGGGATCATTTCTATTTTGCAAATAGCGACCAGCTAACCACAATCATGAATGCCAATGGAAGCGGAAACCCTTATACCGGACATAAATCAAAATTCGTGATTGAAGACCGGAGGATGGACAAAAACCAGTTAGGGCTGAACATCAACGTACAGCATCAACTCAATGCCACTGCACGCTTAGTTGGCGGATTGATGGCTGTGAGCTCCAAAACCCGGCACCACAAACGTATGGTTGACCTTTTGGGCGGCGACTTCTGGCTCGACATTGACAAATATGCCGATCAGGAATCAATGACGATTACCGATGCTTCGCAAAACGACCTGCGCAACCCCAACCACATCATCAAAGAAGGCGATGTGTATGGCTACGATTATCTTGCCAATGTGAACAATGCCCGCCTATGGTCGCAGTTTGAATATAAATTCATGAAAATGGAAGTGTATGCTGCGGCCGAGTTGAACATGACACAGTTTTGGCGTACAGGAAAGATGCAAAACGGACGATTCCCAAATAATTCTTATGGCGATGGTCAGAAATTTAATTTCCTGAACGGAGGAGCCAAAGCCGGAATCACTTATGCCATTGACGGTCGCAACTATGTGGTGGCGAATGGCGCTTATTTACATCGGGCACCTAATTTTAGAGATTCTTACATCTCGCCCCGTACGCGCGATTTTGCTGTGGAAGGATTGACAAGCGAGAAGGTTTTGGCAGGCGATATCAGTTATGTGCTACGCTCACCAAATCTTAAAGGACGATTGACGCTTTATCACACGCAAGTGCACGATGGCCTTTGGGTGAGAAGCTATTACCACGAAGACCTCCGCAACTTCATTAATTATATCATGGAAGATGTGGATCAGAAAACTCAGGGTGTTGAGCTCGGCCTTGAGGCCAACCTTTCGCCCACATTGTCGGCACACGCTGTATTCGGCAAAAGTATGAACATTTACACCAACCGCCCTGTGGTGACCATCTCAGCAGATAACGATGCCAAACTGCTGGCCGAAAATCGTTTAGTTTACCTGAAAAATTATTATGTTGGCGGCGCCCCGCAGACTATTGCGTCGGCAGGACTGCGCTACAACGCCCCAAAATACTGGTTTGCCGGCATTACAGCCAATTATTTTGCCGATGCTTACCTTGAACCAAATCCTGACAACCACACCGAAGAAATTCTGAGCAATTATAAAGAAGGTGATGTGCGCATTGATATGATCCTCGACCAGCCTAAGCTCGATCCGGGCTTTACCCTCGATTTCTTTGGTGGAAAATCATGGATGATCAAAGGTCATTACGTAGCCATTAATTTGAGTATTAATAATTTGCTTAACAATAAGGATTTGGTTATCTGGGGCTTCGAACAACTTCGTACTGATCTGAATGATCCCAATCGCTTTCCGGAAAAATACTCCTATGGTTATGGCACTACCTATTTTTTGAGCCTTACTGTCCGTATGTAATCAAAGAAAATATCATATAAAATTATAAAAATGAAAAAGTTAAGAAGTTTACTCATGATTCTCGCAGCAAGTGCTTTTATTGCTGCCTGCGTGAAACAGGATTTTGATCGCCCTCCCATCACGACAATCCCTGTAGGCGATGTTTATACGATTGGCGACTTAGTGAATATCCTCAATACCACAGGAGCCACCCAGTTTAACAACAACGCTTCGGTGTATGGCATTGTAACGATGGACGAGGTGTCTGGAAATATCTACAAATCGGCTTATATTCAGGATGCTACAGGAGCCATCAATCTGCGCCTTCAGGAATCAGGCGGCTTACGTGTCGGCGACTCAATCCGGGTGTATCTCAAAGGAGTCATCCTGTCGGAATACAATAAGCTGCGTCAGTTAAGCAATGTGCACAACGATAGCAATATTGTAATTCTGGCCAACAGAAAGTTTATTGAGCCTGAAGTTGTGACGATTGACCAGATCAAAACAGGAAGCTATCAGTGTAAGCTGATTAAACTCGAAAACGTTCAGTTCATCGCCGGCGATACTGCCTCAACCTGGGCCGATACCGATGTCACTACCAACCGCACTATTGAGGATTGCAGTGGAAAATCTGTCATTGTCCGTACAAGTAACTTTGCGAGCTTTCAGGGTGAAAACTTGCCCAATGGAAAAGGAAGCTTAGTTGCCATTGCAGGCATCTTCAATACCACACCTCAATTGTATGTACGTTCTACCACTGAGGTGAAAATGGACAGCGCCCGTTGTGGCAGCGGAGGTGGCGGAGGTGGCGAGGCCGTTGACATGGTGAACGAAAACTTTAGTACAGCACAGGATAATTCGGATATCAATATTCCGGGATGGGCCAATATTGCCGAAGCCGGAACACGCAAATGGCAGGGGAAAATCTATCAGGGCGATGGTTATGCACAAGCAACAGGATACAACTCCAATTTGCCCAGCATGATTACCTGGCTCGTAACCCCGAACGTGAAAATGGATCAGAAAAAGTATCTGCGTTTCCGTACAGCAAAAGCCTACTGGGAACATGGCGATGATGTGCCGCTCACAGTAATGGTTTCGTCTAACTTCGACGGAGTCAATGTGGCCACAGCTTCTTGGACTCCGATAGAAGCTAAAGTTGTTGGCCGTGCCGATGCCGACAATACCTGGGTGCCGTCGGGCGATATTGACCTCTCGGCCTTCATCCCTGATGGGAAAATTGCAGTGGCATTTAAATATACCGGCAGCGGAACGAAATCAACCTCCATCCGTATAGATGATGTTTATATCGGTACCCAGGCCGGCGGCGGTGGCGGCGGTGGTGAAACCGGCGGCACCTTCGAGAATCCGTTTACTGTTGAAGAAGCCATCAGCAAACAAAATGCAACTCCTTACGTCAACGGATGGGTGCAGGGTTATATCGTGGGTTCAGTGAAAAATGGCGTAACTGCCGTAACATCCAACGACGATATCCACTGGTCAGCACCCTTTGCCCTTGCTACGAATGTGCTGATCGCCAGCACGCCTGGCGTTACAGACTATACCCAATGTGTCTTTGTGAATATGCCTGCCGGCAGCGATTTTCGTACACAGGTGAATCTTCTTGATAACCCGACCAACCTTGGCAAAAAACTCAAAGCCGTTGGGAATCTGCGTACCTATTTTGGCGCCGCCGGTTTGCGCGATAACCCCGGTACTTCAGCCGACTTCCTCCTCGAAGGGGGAGGTGGCGGTACCGTTGGTGGCACCTTCGAGAATCCGTTTACCGTGGAAGAAGCCATCAGTAAACAAAACGCCACACCTTATGTCAATGGTTGGGTAAAGGGGTATATAGTGGGTTCAGTAAAAAGTGGTATAACTTCTGTAACCTCCAATGCCGACATTCACTGGTCAGCACCCTTTACTCTTGCTACGAATGTGCTGATTGCCAGCACACCCGGCGTTACGGATTATACCCAATGCGTCTTTGTGAATATGCCAGCCGGAAGCGCTTTCCGTGCTCAGGTGAATCTGATGGACAATCCTGCTAACCTCGGAAAAAAACTCAAGGCAGTGGGCAATCTGCGAAGCTATTTTGGTGCGGCAGGCCTGCGTGATAATCCCGGCACTTCAGCTGATTTCGTGCTCGAGGGCGGCGGTGGCGGCGGTGGCGGAACAGCCCTCTTCAGCGAAACATTTTCCAGCAATCTTGGAACCTTCAGTCAATATAGCGTTGAAGGAAACCAGGTGTGGGGTTGGGGGAACTTTGACGGAGGTTGTGCTGTGATGACCGGTTATGTCAATCCTGATCGCTTCCCCAATGACGACTGGCTCATCTCGCCGGCCATCAACCTTTCTGCTCACACCGGAGCGGTGCTCACCATCAGACAGGCCGCTAACTTCGTTAGCTCCGAGTGGTCTTTTCTGCAAGTGCTTGTTTCGACTGATTATTCAGGAAGCGGAAATCCGGCAACACAAGGAACCTGGACCGAAATCAATGTACCAAACAAACCCAGCGGCACGGATTGGGCTTTTGTTGATTCGGGCGACATAGATTTTTCAGCCTATGATGGAAAACCTGCGGTATATGTCGCATTCCGTTATCGCTCATCTTCTACCATTGCTTCAACCTGGGAAATCAGCAAGGTGGAAGTGAAATAGCTTTGCCCATAATCATGAAAAAAGTGAATAGGGAAGCCAGCTTCCCTATTCACTTTTTTTATCTGCTGAAACAGCAAGCCTGAGTAATCGGCAATTTATCTGTTAGGGTATTTTCTGATTGAAAGATTATTTTTTTCGGTTCTTTTTGGCTTCGTTTGTCAGAAACTCATCAATGGCCATGGTCATCGAAGGTGAGTTTGTGGTTGGGGCTTCGATGTGGAGAGTGAACCCGGCTTCTTTGATGGCATCGCAGGTGGATTTACCGAATCCGCCAAAAATTTTCTCGCCTTGCTTGAACTTTGGAAAGTTTTTTTGAAGTGATTTGATCCCTGCCGGGCTAAAAAAGACTACCATGTCATAGTTTTCCAATTTCACATGGCTCAAATTACTGGCAACGGTGCGATAAAGTACGGCCCGTGTGAATTCAATCTTATTCTGCTCAAGCAGATCGGCCATGCCTTCTTTGGCAATGTCGGAGCAGGGAAGGAGAAACTTCTCTTCTTTGTGTTTGCGGATGATATCTAATAGATCGTTGAAATTATGTTTACCGTGGAAAATTTTCCGTTTGCGAAACTGAACATAATTCTGAAGATAAAAAGCTGTTGACTCCGAAGTGCAGAAGTATTTCAGCGTCTCAGGTACTTCATAACGCATTTCTTTGGCCATCCGAAAAAAATGATCCACCGCATTACGGCTCGTCATCACCACGGCAGTGTGATCGGCAAGCGAAATTTTATCTTGCCTGAAATCTTTGGATGAAACGCCTTCAATAGTGATAAACTTGTGAAAATCAATCGTAACACCATGCTTTTTTGCAAGTTCGCCATAGGGCGACTTTTCAAAGTCCGACGGTTTGGGTTGCGATATGAGTAACGATTTAACCTTCATCTTTCTTTTGTGTTTTGCTTCAATAGGTTTTACATCCTTTTACTGCGAAATACTTCAAAACTTAACTCCTCTATGCAAAATTCAAATAGCGGTACTTTTTAGGACAGATTTTTGTAATATACACTATATCAACCAATAACGTTATTTCTGATTAAGATTTGAAATATTTTTAAAACGATCAGAAGAGGTACGATTTCAAGGGCGCAAAGATACAAAAATAAATATTGCAATCCGAAGGAATTCTCCGTCAAACCGACCCGCCAACTCCGGATTACACGAATAAGCTGAGTTAAACCGATGAGCGAAGCTCCGATGATCAGACTGGGCATCCCAGGCTGAAAATGAATCAATAAAATAACCGGAATCAGCACCAAAAGCGAAATCATCGAAAAGGTAATCTGTGTGCTCAGGTACCGCTCGCCACTGGCACGAGCGTTGAAAACAACGGCCAGAAAAAGGATAGTGAAATATTTCCCACTAACCAATAAACCCACACCAGCCGATAACAATAACAAATCGAGCCACCACGGGTCGAAAAGAACAGGCGATGAACCTATACTTTGTGCCGCCACCTGAATAAACATGGCAAACGATACGAAATACAGAAAACTATATAGATAGGTTATGCCGTTGTTTAGCGGATTCCATTCCCGCAGAAGCTGCCATTGCCCCTGATTGCTGAACGAGGCTGACAGAAATTGATTGAATCGCCGCGGATACAGAGCTTTGATAAATACCAACACGGCAAAAAACAGAATTGGAAGTAACCCCAAAAAATCAATCGTTTCGTACGGGCTGTCACCAAGTGGATGAACCTGAATTGTGACAGGTTTCATCCCTTGCCGTACAAAAGGCCCGATCGTCATCTCAGACGGCATCACATAGCGTCCATCCTGAACCTGACCGGATGAGAAATACCAGCACGAATGCCACGAAGGTGCAATGCAAACCTCCTTGTGCCCAATCATGGCATCTTGAAAAAAAACTGCCGAATGTTCCGTTTGTTGCACCATAGAGCCAATCAGGCTGCAAAAGTAATAATTTATATTGAGTATAAAGAAGAGATAATTTGTAATCCGCTGAATAACAGTAGTATAAGTTAAAATTTAAGTAATGTGAATGGTTTAACAGATAACGTTTTATCTCGAAAAAAAGCGGTAATTTTGCGGCTTGAATTTATTTACCTGATTGATTTTCAAAAGATGAGTTTTATTGAATCGGTGAGAAACCGTGCCAGACTAAATCCAAAACGTATAGTTTTGCCTGAGGGAACCGAAGAGCGTACCCTGCGTGCCGCCGACATCATCCTGGAAGAAGGAATTGCGCACATTCTTTTGCTGGGTGACCCGGCAGAAATCCGCGAAAACGCCTTGCGATGGGGATTGCAAAATATTCACAAAGCTGTCTGCATCAACCCGGCCGATCATCCGCGTAAGGCTTCTTTTGCACAGATGCTTTACGAAATCCGTAAAAACAAAGGCTTAACTTTAGAACAGGCTTCTAAATTGGTGGAAGACCCGCTTTATTTAGCCACCCTCCTCATCAAAAATGGCGATGCCGATGGTGAGGTGGCCGGAGCTAACAATGCCACTGGCGATGTGCTCAGGCCGGCTTTTCAGGTCGTAAAAACTCAACCGGGCATCAGTGCCGTTTCGGGAGCTTTCATCATGATCGTACCCAACAAGCAGTTTGGAGATGACGGGATTCTTGTCTTTGCCGATTGTGCAGTGAACCCAGACCCCAGTGTGCGCGAGCTTGCCGAAACCGCTATAGCTTCAGCTCAGACTGCCCAAAGCATTGCCGGTATCGAAGCCCGTGTGGCTATGCTCAGCTTTTCCACCAAAGGCAGCGCAAAACACGAAAAAGCCGATAAAGTGATCGAAGCTACACGTCTGGCTAAAGAAATGAACCCTGCACTGCAGATTGATGGCGAACTGCAGGCCGACGCAGCCATCGTGGAGGCCATCGGCATGAAAAAAGCGCCCGGATCGGCCATTGCCGGAAAAGCCAATGTGCTCGTCTTCCCTTCTTTAGAATCCGGAAATATTGCCTATAAACTTGTGCAACGTTTAGCCAATGCCGAAGCCATTGGCCCTGTCCTGCAGGGAATGGCTGCCCCTATCAACGATTTGTCGCGGGGGTGTTCAGTTGAAGATATCGTGAACCTTGTGGCTATCACTGTCAATCAGGCCAACGGAACGGTTTAATCAAATAATGCAAACCAGTGAAAAAATAACTAAGGATTAAATTACAAACGCAATAAATAAAACTTATTATGAGCGAAACACTTGAAGATTTTAGCTTGGGTATCAAGCAGAAAACCAAAGGAGCCATCCATAAAGTGGGAGTGGTTGGCTGCGGAACGGTTGGACAAGAGATCGTGCGCCGGATCAGTGAATATGGCATTGATGTGGTATTCCTCGATCTGACCGAAGAACGGGTGAAAGAGGCCTTCGTCCAGATTGAAAAACAACTCGACGAAACCATCAACCATTGGGGGTTAACCCCGGGAGAAAAGCGCCTGATTCTGAGCCGTATCAAAGGGACAACCGAATATAAGGATCTGTCAGATTGCGATTTGGTGATCGAAGCCATTAGCTCCCGACGCAAAGGAACCAGCATTGACGTCAGAAAAGAAGTTTTCAAAAACGTTGAAGCCGTCGTTCGCCCCGATGCCATCATCTCGTCCAATATTGTGACTTTGATGATTTCCGACCTTTCATCGGTGCTCGAACGCCCCGAAAGAGCGATAGGAATCCATTTTATCCAACCCATTGACCGTAGCAACGTCATTGAGGTGGTGAGGGGAATCAGCAGTTCCGACGATGCCTTCGAACAAGTGGTGAAATTTGCCGGAATGATCAACAAAAAAATCATCCGCCTGAATGAATCTCCGGGCAATATCGTTACCCGTATGATGGTCATCACCATTAATGAAGCCTGCGACATCCTGATGGAAGGTGTGGCCTCGGTGAAAGATATTGATATGGCCATGAGGGAATCGGGCTATCTTTTCGGACCTTTTGAAATGGCCGACCGTATCGGACTTGACAAAGTGTTGCGATTTATGGACAATCTTTATGCCGAGTTTGGCGACAAAAAGTTTAAACCCTCGCCCATTATCAAACGCTTAGTCAGGGTGAACTATCTCGGGCGCTCAACCGGAAGAGGATTTTACAATTACAAATCAGGAAAGCCTGAAGACCAGACGGTTACCTGCGCAGTGATTAAATAAGACACACAAAAACACTTTTTACCATGGAAATGAAAATTATTGTTCTCAACTGTGGCAGCTCATCCATCAAGTACCAATTGTTCGAAATGCCCTCGAAGCGGGTGCTGGCAAAAGGTTTGGTTGATAAAATCGGCTTGAAAGGCTCTTCCATCAAACACAAACGCAGCGATGGCGTTGAAGCCAAGATCGAAGGCGAAATACTTGATCATCAGGCCGGTATTGAATATTTGCTTGGAATTCTGATTAGTAAAAAATATGGTAGCCTCCAGTCGCTCAACGAAATAGATGCCGTTGGTCATCGGGTGGTTCATGCCGGCGAAAAATTTAGCGGAAGCGTTTACATCAATGATGAGGTGATTGCTGCTTTGGAAGAATGTATTGACCTGGCTCCGCTGCACAACCCGCCAAACCTCAAGGGCATTTACGCCATGAAAGCCTTGCTGCCCGATGTGCCTCAGGTGGGTGTATTTGATACGGCTTTTCATCAAACCATGCCGCCTAAAGCATTTCTTTATGGAATCCCGTATGCACTTTATGAAAAATACAAGGTCCGTCGCTACGGCTTCCACGGCACAAGCCATAAATACGTCTCGAAACGTGCCTGTGAAATTCTCGGCCTGGATATTGAGAAACAAAAAATTATCACCTGCCATTTGGGCAATGGCGCTTCGATGGCTGCCATCTGCAACGGAAAATCGGTGGACACCACCATGGGAATGACCCCCATCGAAGGACTGATTATGGGAACCCGCGCCGGCGATCTCGA
Source organism: Bacteroidales bacterium (assembly GCA_019454985.1). Classification (GTDB taxonomy): domain Bacteria; phylum Bacteroidota; class Bacteroidia; order Bacteroidales; family F082; genus JALNZU01. Next base: position 3,707 of record JACFNF010000007.1, on the reverse strand, counting down.
CGTTGGCGCTTTGCTCTATATCGCTGACAAAGAGGAGACCAGCATCCAGTTTACCAGCACTTTGGTGAATAAATTCAGCGGAATGCTGGGTATCTCGGGTGTTTCGTCCGATATGCGCGATATTGGCGCTGCAGCCGATGCCGGTAACGAACGTGCAAAAGTGGCCATGGAAATGTATCCCTATCGCGTGAAAAAATATATCGGCGCTTTTGCTGCTGCCATGGGCGGATTGGATGTGATCGTCTTCACCGGCGGAATTGGCGAAAATGACACTGTCACCCGTACCCGTTCACTCGATGGTTTAGATTTCATGGGTATTCAAATTGACGAGCAACTTTCGATGAGCTCCCGCGGTAAAGAAGAAGTGCTCAGCACTCCCGGCTCAAAAGTGAAAGTCATCGTGGTACCTACCGACGAAGAGCTGATGATCGCCTCGGATACCTATGAAATCTGTGAGAAAATGATCTCGGCTACCAACGACTTCTAACGCAGTAATGCTAAATATTAGATAAAAAAAGCCTTATTCGTAAGGCTTTTTTTAATGGTTTTTTTTGAAAAGGTGAAAGAGCGGAGGTTTATGGGCTGAGATTCAAAGGGATTGAGTAAGAAAAATATTTTTCTCAAAGGTCGTTGGGATGTAAAATACTTTACTTTTGCATCTGATTAAAGACAATTTATTCTTTAATCGAAAACAAACAAAACCTGACCATGAGTCGCTTTTCATTGTTCGGGAGGGCTGCCCGAAAAAAAACAACCGAGGAGCTCGATGTGGCTTATAAGTTTCACAAACCTGAGTTTGGGTCTATCATCTTTTATTATAATGGACAACGACGCCTTACCGATGTAAGTGTTTTCATCACCGATGAAAAGCAACAGGTTTTTGAGTGTAGATACGCTACGGTTTCACCCAGAAGCGGAATCGAAATCGAATTGAAAAAATTGGAAAACCCGGCTGGAGGTATTTTCTCTGGAGCCGTTTCCAAGGTTGCCATCTATGTGTCGGGTGAACAATATTTTTTTGTCCAGGGCGAGAAGGGATTTCGCAGGATGCGTTGAAAGAGAACAGTTTGTAATTATTTCAATACCTCTGTTTGTCCTTTGGTGGCACAAACTACATTGGGAAAGCCATCATCGAGTAATACTTTTTGATAAGCCTTGAGCGCCTCGGCATCGCCATGAACCAAAAACACTTTTTTTAGCTCTTGTTTATTCTGGCACTGCAAATATTGCTTCATTTCTTCATAGTCGCCATGGCCGCTGAATGCGTCAATGCTGAATACTTCGGCTTTGAGGCGATGTTCTTTCCCAAAGATCGAAATCACGGCTTGTTTCTTAACGATGCGGGCGCCCAAGGTGTTAGGTGCGCAATAGCCCACCATCAGCACCGTGTTTTTTGGATTGTCAATACTGTTGGCAAGGTGATGCTTGATTCGTCCGGCTTCGGCCATGCCCGAAGCTGAGATGATGATGCAGGGCTGTTTGGTCTTGTTGAGCGCCATTGAACTGTTCAGATCTTTGATGTACTTCAGCGAGTTGAATCCAAAAGGATCAGGGTCTTCTTCAATCACTTTTTTCACTTCTTTGTTCAACTCACTCAGATGAAGCCTGTAAATATCGGTGGCGTTTACGGCTAACGGGCTGTCAACATAGACCGGGATTTGTGGCAGCAAACCTTCGTTGTAGAATTTATTGAGCACAAACACAATTTCTTGAGTCCGCCCGATGGCAAACGAAGGAATGATCAGCTTCCCTTTTTTTTCAACACAGGTGTGCCGAACCACATCCAACAGCATCTTTTCGGCTCCTTCAAAATCGTGGTGGCGGCGATTGCCATAGGTTGATTCGGTAATCAGATAATCGCATTGCGGAAAAGGCGAAGGGGCGCATAGCAATTTGTGTGTCGGACGGCCAATATCGCCGGTATAACCAATGCGTTGAATCTGTCCGTTGTGTTTCAGTTCGAGGCTGATGGCAGCACTGCCCAACATGTGGCCTGTGTTGCTGAATTTCACTTTTGTATGCTCGTCAATTTGAAATTTTCTGCCCATTGGCACCCCAATAAAAAGTTCCATGCACTGTTCGGCATCTTTTTGGGTATAAAGTGGTTCAACCGGCGGCAAGCCCTGACGAGCCCGTTTTTTGTTGAACCACAAGGTATCGTGTTCCTGGATATAGCCACTGTCGGAAAGCATAATCGAGCAAAGGTCGCGCGTAGCGTGGGTGCAAATCACCGAGCCTCTGAAACCGTTTTTATAAAAGTAGGGAATCAATCCCGAGTGGTCAATGTGGGCATGGGTCAGGATGATATGGTCAACCATCGTCGGTTCAATGCCGGGCTGGCGGTTGAGCGCATCTGTTTCGAGTCCTTTGCCTTGAAACACCCCACAGTCAAGCAGAATCTTTTTGCCATGATCGGTTTCAACCAAATGTTTGCTTCCCGTAACTTCACCTGCAGCGCCCAAAAATGTGATTTTCATTTTGTATTTTTTTTGATAGACAAAGATACATTCAATCCAAAGGAGGATGTCGGACTAAAGCAATGGTTTTTTCTAAACATACGTTGATGGTTTTCTGTAATTTTGCCCTTAAAGATAAAAACATCTCTCCATGAAAAAACTCTCACTTTTTCTTGCTTCAGTGCTGGTTTTACTCGCATGCAATGTTCATTCGCAATACATTACGCCAGGAAACAGCTTGTCGCTCACCCTTGATGGCCTTGTCGGACTTTCAGGGGGTGTGGTTTCGTATTCCAATGGTGAATACCTGATTAACAACACGCTTACCATCTCGGCCACTGATACGCTTCGCATCCTGCAGGCTGCGGTTGTGAGGGTTGCTTCGGGTATCCGCCTCGAGGTGAAAGGCACCATCATCTCCGATCCCGCCGAAGGATTTGTGATGTTTACGGCTGCCGATACGACCACTTCGGCCACCAACTTCAAAGGCTTTCGCTTTGAAGATTCACCGGCCAACCTTTTCCGAAATACCGAGGTTTCCTATGGTGGCGGTATTCAGCTGATCAGCAGTCAGGCGATGTTCGAAAACTGTGTTTTCCGCAAAAACGGCTCATCCAATGTGTCGGCAGTGATCACTTACAGCAGTTGCAGCCCTGTCATCAGCGGATGTTATTTCATCGAAAATGCACGTTCGGCCATTGGTTCGGGCGCAAATGTGCAGGGTTCGCCACAGATTCTGAATAATTTTATCTACCACAACACCACCGACAACAGCAATCGCCCACAGATTAACCTCGGGCCGGGCGCCGCTGATACCATCCTGATTGTCGGAAATTACATCGAAGGCTATTATACGATGGCCGGCGGTATCGGCATCAGTAATTTGGTCGGTGTTGGCAATACGAAAGTGCTTGTGAAACAAAATTATATCCTTGGCAATCGCTATGGATATGCCCAGATTGGTAACAATATCATGGGTGTAATTGAAGAAAATGAATTGATAGACAATAATATACAAGATATTCCTGCGCAAGGTGGCAGTGGCTTGAATTTTCAGGCCAGCGGGGCAGGAAATACGGCCATTGTACGTCAAAACCGAATCAAAGGCAACCTTTGGGGGATAACCATTCAGGGAACGGCGCAGCCTTCGTTTGGAACAGAATCGGCTTATGGCCAAAATGTGATTTACGAAAACGGGAACAGTGGGCAGATTTATGACCTTTACAACAATACTGCGCTGGATATCAATGC
>JACFNF010000072.1 GCA_019454985.1 Bacteroidales bacterium | reverse complement strand
TAACTCCCCGCTAAACGCACCCCTATTGCATATATCTTCACTTTGGCCGAAGCTTCGCCGGTGGCCAAAGCATTGGTTTTCAGTTTGGTTGTGAAATTTATACAATGTAGTTGGTTCATGGTATAGCGTTTATCACCTTAAAAATAAGTCAAATCTCCATTGGTTCAACACAGGCCGTTAAATTTTTATAAGATCGCCCGGGCTCGTGATTTTGGCAAGATTCAAGTTGCTTACATGGGTGTAAATCTCGGTTGTTTTCGAGCTTTCGTGGCCTAAAAGTTCTTGTATATAGCGCAGGTCGGTTCCATTCTCGAGCAGGTGTGTTGCAAAAGAGTGCCTCAAAGTGTGCACCGATCCTTTTGTGGTAACGCCTGCCCTTCGTTTTGCTTCGTGCAACACATTGCGGATGCTTGTGGTGGAGTAGCGCCCGCCAAATTGTCCCTCGAACAGGTATTCTTTCGGATTGTTATCTGCAAGATATGTATCTATCAATGTCAATGCATTATTGGCAAGTGTGGTGAAGCGATCCTTTCTGCCTTTGCTCTTGCGGATGAATAGCAACCCGCGGTCGCGTTGCAAATCTTCCTTCCTTAGATGAAGTACTTCACTGATGCGCAAACCGGATGAATAAATCAGAAATATCATGGCTTTGTGTTTGGGATTCGCGATTTGTTGTAATATCTTCTCTACTTCTTCTTTGCTATAAATTCCGGGCAACACTTTGTCGCGCATAGGCCGGTTCACCTGTTCCAACTGCAAAGTTCTCTTTCCCATCACCTTGTAATACATCTTGACAGCATTCACCGATTGATTGACCAGCGAGGGCCCCGGCAACGAACGCTGATTCCATATTTCATGATAGTGATTGATTTCATCGGTACCAAAACGGTTAATGTCTTCGATGCTCTTGCCTTTGAATGCATTTAGGAATCGAATCACAAGGTTATGATAAGCAACCAAGGTGTTGTCGCTATAATTCTGACTTTGTAAGTACACCAAAAACTCAAGCGGACAACTCTTAAAATCACTGTCTTTGATATAAGATTGTTCGAGCAGCAGCCTTCGTATCTTTAAATCGTGGATACGAAGCTCGATGTTCAGTTTTAATGTAAACCTTTCAGAAAGAAAGGCCATAACATTGAATATCTGGTCTTTAGCAGCCGTTATTTCCCAGATTTTGTTTGCCGGATGATAATAAAACCAATTGCTGCTCATCACCTCTTTATAATGTTTCTTATCAAAACGATGTTTAAATCCAATCCATGAGCGGCCATCCGTTAAAAACGGGAAGAGTGTTATCGTCTCAAATCCATGTCTCAGCTTCAAATCTTTAAAATTTGCCGGTGTTCCGATACTGCCTCGGCTCACCTCCACTTTTTTCCAATCAAGTTTCGAGAGATTCACCACCGCAATATCATCAAAAAGATCCTGCAATATGGCAATGGTGTTCACATATTCCGTAGTGTACCATGCCCCCAGCTCAAGGCTATATCGAATCCATTCATTCTGATCAATCCTTTTCCTGATTGCCGAATTGTCGTAAAAGAACAACTTGATACACTGCGTGCCGTCAAGCTGCACACGGTTTAGAAAAAGATGTGGAAGGTTTAACAATGAATCCTGTGCGTGTTCCATATTTTTTTTGACAAAACTAACGCCCGCTTTCAACCAATATGGCTTATTAAGCATGTATAACCGTTTATAATCGGTTAGACAACGAATAAGATTGATTATATTTGCAAATCAAACACGATGTGTGATGAAACAGCAGTGCCTGCTTTGCAACGAAAAATTTATTGGTCGCTCCGACAAAAAGTTTTGTAGCGACCAATGTCGTCATGCCTACAACAATCAGAACAAGAAAGACCATGAACTGTTTATTACCACCGTGAATAAAATTTTGCGTAAAAACAGGATGATTTTGCATCAGCTTGGACCTGTTGGCAAATCAACGGTCAGAAAGGAATATCTTGACAAAATGGGTTTCGATTTTCAATTCATCACCCACACTTTTACAACCAAAAATAATAATACTTATAAATTTTGTTATGAATACGGTTATCTTGAAATTGAGGGCGACAAAATTCTCATCATCTTGTGGCAGGATTATATGGCAAATAGAGCGCAGCTTTCCGGCTTCCATTCTTCGAAGCCCTCCTAAGTGGGCAATCCGAATCTTCTCCTAATCGGGAATATCAGGCATAGCTTCGCCCGGTCAGTCCCACTAAAACATCGTTTAAATGCTGTAATTTGCTAAACAACAGCTGTTTAAAATAGGCAACTAACTAATCAGTAAAATTAATTCATTTCAAAAGAAAAAACAATTTTTTGTTTCATCTGTGAACAATTTGTTTTAAATAGGTCAGATGGAATCTCGCATGAATAAATTCACATCAGCAGTTTGTATTATCTTTATCATGCTCGATTTCATTCAGAAAAGGCGGCAAAAAAAAGTAAAAAGAAAGGCCGCTGCATCGGGTGCAGCGGCCTTTCTTTTTATTAAGGATGATGGTTCTATTCAACAAATAATCGGCTGGTTTTCACCTCATTACCCGATTCAATTCTGACCATATACATTCCCTTTTTGAATTGCCTTACCGATTGGGTAAGGGTGTGTGTTCCGGCTTCGAGCAGCCCGAACTGATGGTTCATCATCAGCCGTCCACTGAGGTCGAAGATGTCGAGAGAAAGATGTGCGGGATTTTGGAGGCTGAGCTTGAAGCTAAACGCATTGGACGTTGGGTTTGGCATAAGCTGAAACTCATCGGCGCTGATGTTCTCGCTGATGCCGACATAGCCATACGATATTTCGTTATGATCTTCATATCCAAATGATTGCCCAGTATAAACCGGGGTCGAGCTGTTGCCTTCGAGGATGGCATAAAATCCGACGCCATCGCCACAACACAGGCCGTTTCCGCCCGAATCTTTCATCACAAACTCATAGCAGGAGCCCTGTGGCATATTGAGCGGCTCGGTGATGATGCTGCCCGGAGTGGTGTAAGGACCGCCCGACTGAACCACTTCGCCATTGCTGTTGCGCAGCTCCCAGCTTGTTTCGGTGGGCTTATTGTTCAACACTAAATAGAGCGATACAGGCTGGGTGAGGACAGGGGCAGCCGTAAAAGACAAACTCAGTTGGTTGTTGGCGGTGTAATCGTCGGAGGTGCCATTCACCTGAGTTACTTTTGCGATGAGCTCGTTGCTGTTGAGCAAAGCAAACTCGAGGGTTCCGGCTTCAACGATGGCTTTTTCCCTAAAAGCCAAAGAACCAGTCCAGTTGATGGTTTTCAACACCTGACCGTT